>JAQSXU010000192.1 GCA_029256485.1 Clostridiaceae bacterium | reverse complement strand
ATTCTGTAGGATCTTCTGGCATATTTACTTTAACTTTTAATAGCAAGCTCCACACCTCCCTTTTTAATGCTGATACTATTAATTTATGTGAGTAAAAAAATTTATTTCCTAATTGGCACTTTTGTATACTTTTTTAGTGACAATAGTTTTTATAAACTTATAAGTATATTAAGTTTTAGTTTCTCAAACTTAATTTTCAAAAAAAATTCTATTGAAGTCATCCTGATTTAGCTTTAAAATTTTCTTTATTTTTAAAGCTAAATCGACAGTTACCTTAGTTTTTCCATTTTCAATTAGACAATAACTGGCTTTATTTTTATAATTTAATCTTTTAGCCATTTCACTTTGTGTAAGCCCTGTTTCAGCCCTAATTTGAACCAAAAGTGGTAAATTCATATTCTCAGCTCCTAAGTTTTAGTTTCTCAAACTCTATATTCTGATTATAGTTTGAAAAACTAAAACTGTCAATATAAAAGTTTAATTTTTTCAAACTTTTATATTGTAATTAATAAAATATGCTATTATTAAAATACAAAGTTTAAAATATTTAAACTAATAACGAGGTATAAACATGGATAATAATATATTGGGTAAAAGATTGAAAATATTGCGTAATGAACAAGAGTTAACTCAAGAACAATTTGGTAAACCGTATAACTTAAAAAAATCAACTGTATCTCAATATGAATCAGGATCTAGTAAGCCGGATGATGAATTAAAAAAGAGAATTGCTAAAGATTATAATATTTCTTTAGATTGGCTTATGGGAATAAGCGATATTCGTAATCCCTATAGAAATAACTCAGTTGACAAAAAAATATCTAAATCTCTTTATGATGATCCTGAACTATCTAAATTTTGGGATACATTAAAAGATAGAGAAGATTTAAAGCTATTATTTAAACAGACTAAAGACTTAGCTCCTAACGATGTTAAAAAGATAATGAGAATTATAAAAGCTATTGAAGATGAAGAAGATAGAAATGATGGGTAGATAACATCCATATATTTTGGAGGGTGATGTTTATGGATATATTAGATAAACCTTTATTAAATGCACTTTTAAATGAGGATATCGCATTTTATGAAATTATGAATGCGTTTAATATAAAAACAACTATAGCTTGCAATATTCCTGCAAGCGTCCTTGGTTTTGTTTACTTAAGTAGGCGTAGCAATTATCACCTTATATTAAATGGTGATGTGAATTATGAAACTCAATGCAAGGTGTTTATACATGAAGTTAAACATATTGTTTATGATATGCCTAACATGGGGTATATGATAGGATTAGACATGCAGTATACATATATGGAGCATTCTGCTGATACTGTAGCTGAAAATTTATATAATGCTAAATAATTTACTCAAAGTTTTTAAACTTGGAGTTTTATTTTTACCTTTCAGGGTAAATTTTGTATTACTTGTTAAAAAAACATAAGAAAAAAGGAGAATACAAACATGTTTAAAAGTATCAAAGAACTATTTTCTTTAAAGAAATCCATTGAGCAAAAAAAACTTGAAATCTTAGAAAAAGATAATTATATTAATAAAGTTAATGGTCAAATTTTAGAAATAGACAACCTCTTAAATGACAAAGAAAATTTTAAAAACAGTATTCTAACAGAAACAATGGAATTTGCTTCAAAAAAATCAAATGAGATAGTACAAAATACATCAAGTGATATTCATGAAATTATCAAGCAAAAATCTTCCAAACAAAATGAATTACTGGAAGTTGAAACTAAGTTGGAGAAAACTACAAAAAGTTTAAATACTACGCTGAAAAAATTATCAAAATCCAAAACATTATATTCATCGTTCAATAATGCCATAGATAAATTCTTTAATGCTGAAATTGGAGATCCTTTTAAAATACCTCAAATTGAATTAGATGAAGCAGAAGGATTATCCCCAACGGTTATATTGAAATTACATAGTATGGATGTTAGAGAATTAAAAAAGAAATACAGAGAAAATGATAAATTAATTGAAGAAGTGTTGAAAAGATATGAAGCTAGATATAATACTAAAGCCAATATAACAATCTATAGATTAATGGTCATAGCTCTAAAAGCAGAGCTTCAAAATATATTATCTAATCTAAAATATGAAAAATTAGAAGATTCTCTTAATAGCATTACAACAATGATTGAGAAATATTTTATAATTATTGGTGATGGGAATAAAAGTATTGCTAGTACCTTAGCTAAATTTATAGGTGAAATAGAACTTCTTTTTAAAAATTCAATAAAAATAGAATATGAGTACTATTTGAAAAAGGAAAAAGCAAGGCAAGAACAACTAGCTATCCGTGAGCAAATGCGCCAAGAAGCAGAAGAAAGAAAACAACTTATACAGCAACAAAAACAAGTTGAAAAGGAAGAAGAAAAATATAATAACGAAATTTCTAAATTACAAGCATTAATGAATGCTACTGAAGATACTGATAAAACAAATGAATTAAGTAATAAAATTTTAGAGCTTCAAAATCAAATTAAGGAATTAGAAACCAAAAAAGATGAAATAGTGAAATTACAAAACGGTAAGGCTGGAAATGTTTATATAATTAGTAACTTAGGTTCTTTTGGTGATAATATATTTAAAGTTGGAATGACTCGTAGAATAGATCCTCAGGAACGTATTAATGAATTAAGCAGTGCAAGTGTACCATTTTCTTTTGATGTTCATTCATTCATTTTTTCAGATGATGCTGTTGGTCTTGAATCTAAACTTCATGATGTATTGAAAAAGAATAGAGTTAATCGTGTGAATATGAGAAAAGAATTCTTTAAAATTAGCATTGATGAACTTGAAAAACTTATAGCTGAGATAGATCCAACTTCTGAATTTAATAAAACAATGTTAGCAGAAGATTTTAGACAATCAATGTCAGTTGATAATATTTCAGACACATCAGAAGATTCGTATGATGATGATTTAGAACACGGTGCTGTAATCTAGATACATAAATTTTGAGTTTTTATTTTTATGTTATAATCATGACAATATTTTTAAAGGAGAACATATTATGCAATATTATAAAAATCCTAATTTTAAAATAATATGGGCTATAATTCTCTTATCTCCATTTATAGTTGCTGTCTTAGTCTCAATTAACATTGTAGATATACCCACTTCAAATGATTGGATTGGTTTTTATGCTTCAATTGTTGGTAGCCTATTGGGGGGATTACTAACATTTTATAGCGTGTATTTAAGCATGGATGGAGTGAAAAAACAAATAATTCAGCAAGAAAAAGCAAATAATTTGCTTAAGACTCAATTAGACAATGATACTAAAAAATATAAAGAAGAACAAAGATTAAATATTCGTCCATATATAAGTGAGCACTCAGAACAAACTGATAATGCAATTAACTGTCATGCATATGTGTTTGAAGTTGATTATTTAAATTTTACTTACACTGATGAAATAAAAATTAAAATTAAAAATATTGGTATTGGACCACTCATTTCTCTTAGTGTTGTAGGAATTAGAAAAATTTATACGGATGAAGAATTGATTGAACCTATACATAGAGAAATTAAATCGCTTGAAGTTGGCGGTATTATGAACTTAAACATATCATATATGACAGAAAGTGAGTATTTATCAGCAAAACTAGATGTTGAAATTCAATATTATGATATATTAGATAATCAATACAAGCAAGTAATAAGAGTAAGCCTATTTAGAGATGAGTCTGGTTCATATCAGAAATGTATAATTGAATCTATTTCAAAACAAGAGTTAATTAATAATGAATCATTAGCAATCTCTCAATTACAGAATGATTAAAATTATTAGAATATAAGCACAAAAGATAACTTTTGTATATTATTAACATTTAGGGGGAAAATTAATGTTAATTGAAGATGAATTTACTAGATTATTCAATTTAAATAAAACTTTTGATAACAATAAAAAATTATATATACCAAAGGCTGGTGAAAAAGTAGTCCGATCACTTATAGATATAAATAAAAAAGAAAGCTTTATACTTAATATGGATCGTGGTAGAATTAATTTAGAAAAAATTAAATATCAAACTAGGTATAAAGCTACAAATGACATTATGCTAAGATTAGATGTAACAAGACCGAGGCATCGTAATCCCGATGGAAAAATTATCGAATATCCGCATATACATATATATAAAGAAGGCTACGGTGATAAATGGGCATATCCTTTAAATCCTAAAGTGTTTAAAGATCCTAATGATTTAGCTCAATTATTAAAGGATTTTTTAACATATTTCAATGTGAAGGAGATTCCAGACATAGTAGCTACATATAGTTTAATATAATTTATTGAAGGAGGTATAAAAATGAAAGAACTGATAGATTCATATTATAAATGGCTTAAAGAAAATACACTTTTAAATACAGTTGGTGAATATACTGAAGTTACCACTCCATTTCTAGATAGACATAATGATTACATTGAAATATATATGAAAAAGCTTGATACTGGAGATATTTTAATTACAGATGATAGCTATACTTTAAGTGATTTGGAAGATTCGGGATTTCTATTTAATACTCCTAAAAGAAAGGAATTATTAAACAATATTCTATTAAGTCATAGCCTTAGCCTAGATGAAAACAATGCTATAATTACTCAAACTTCAGTAGATGATTTCCCGTATAGAAAACATTTTTATATACAAGGAATTCTATCTATTAATGACTTATTTGTAACTAATAAATCAAATGTATCGACGTTATTCATTGAAGATGTTACTACTCTATTAGATGATAAAGATATTAGATATGTTTCTGACGTTAAAATAACAGGTAAAAGCGGATATTCTCATAACATAGATTTTACAATTCCACACTCTAAATTAAAACCTGATAGATATTTACAGTTAGTAAATACTCCTAATAAAAGCACTACTGAAATTAACTTATTTGCTTGGAATGATATAAAAGAAGTTAGGAATCAAAATTCTAGTATGTATGTTTTATTAAATGATATTGATAATAAAGTAAGAAAAGATATTCTATCAGCTTATAATAAATATGATATAAAAACTCTCTTATGGAGCAATAAGGATGAATTAATAGATGAATTATCAGCTTAATAATAATCTCCAATAAATGCTTTGGTAAAGTATCTCTTACTAAAGTATTTATTTGATTTAAGCTATAAAAAAATACTTAGAGGTGAACTGAAAAATGATAGCAGCTATCTATTCAAGAAAATCAAAATTCACTGGTAAAGGTGAATCTATAGAGAATCAAATACAGCTCTGTAAAGAGTATGCAGCTTCCCAATTAAGAAATACTAATATAACTGAATTCTTGATTTATGAAGATGAAGGCTTTTCCGGAGGGAATACAAATCGTCCAGAGTTCCAAAAACTTATGGAAGATGCTAAGCTTAAAAAATTTGATGTCCTTATATGCTATAGACTAGATCGTATAAGTAGAAATGTATCTGATTTTTCTACAACTCTCGAAAATTTGCAGAAGTATGATATCGATTTTATAAGTATAAGAGAACAATTTGATACAAGCACACCTATGGGAAGAGCCATGATTTATATAGCCTCTGTTTTTGCTCAGCTGGAACGTGAAACTATTGCTGAAAGAATAAGGGATAATATGCTTGAATTGAGTAAGACCGGAAGATGGCTTGGAGGTACTGTCCCTATAGGATATAATGCTGATCCAATTACATATTTGGATGCTGATATGAATGAAAGAAAAATGGTTAAACTTAAACAGGTACCTAAAGAATTGAATATAGTAAAATTACTTTATTCAAAATACTTAGAATTAAAGAGTTTATCTAAAGTAGAAACTTATGCCCTGCAAAATAGCCTTAAAACAAAACGTGGTTCTGATTTTACAAAGAATAATATAAGAATTATTTTAACTAATCCTGTGTATGTTAAGGCTACAGAAGATGTCTTTGACTATTTAGAGAGTCAAGATATTACAACCTGTGGTGCTCCTGATGGAGAGCATGGTCTTTTAAGTTATAATAAGCAAAAGTCAGTTTCAACTGATAATGGTAAAATAAAAAGAGTATTTAGAGATAAATCTGAGTGGATTGCAGCTATAAGTTCTCAGAAAGGTGTTATTGATGCTGATGATTGGCTTGAAGTCCAGAAAACACTTACAGAAAATAAAGACTCTTTCCCTAATGAAGGTAAAACTCATAATGCATTACTTACAGGTAAAATACGTTGTGCTAAATGTGGCAGCAATATGCAAATATC
>JAQSXU010000191.1 GCA_029256485.1 Clostridiaceae bacterium | reverse complement strand
TTATTTGTTATTTTTTATTTATACTTTAGTTTAAGGATGTCTCACCCATTAAATATTTATCTACAGCCTTTGCAGCCTGTCTGCCTTCATTTATAGCCCAGACTACAAGCGATTGGCCTCTCCTTGCATCTCCTGCTGCAAATATTCCCTGTTTTGTGGTCATAAAAGTATCATCAGTTTTTATATTTCCTCTTTCATCCAAAGCTACACCTAAATCATTAATGAGTCCATCATGTTTTGGATGAAGGAATCCCATTGCTACAAATACTAAATCCACCTTTTGCTGAAATTCTGACCCTTCTATTTCTTTTGGAATTAATCGTCCATTATCATCTTTTTCCCACTGTACTTTTGCACCATGAAGAGTATCAATGCTGCCATTTTTACCTGTTATCTTTTTAGTTGAAATGCACCACTGTCTTTCGCATCCTTCTTCGTGGGAAGTAGTAGTTTTTAATGTTCTTTGAAAAGTTGGCCATGGCATTGTATCATCTCTCTCTACAGGAGGTTTTGGCATTATTTCATATTGATAAATTTTCTTTGCTCCCTGTCTTACAGCTGTTCCTATGCAGTCAGAACCAGTATCTCCTCCTCCAATGACCACCACTACTTTATCCTTAGCATTTATTTCCTGTTCCTTAATTGTTTTTGAAGCATTTTTCTTATTTTGCTGTGAAAGGTAATCTACTGCAAAATGAATTCCGTTAAGCTCCCTTCCCTCAACTTTTAAGTCTCTTGGAACTGTGGATCCACAAGTTAAGATTATAGCGCTGAAATCTTTTTTAAGGTCCTCAATACTGTAATCTTTTCCTACTTCAGTATTTTTAACAAATTTTACTCCTTCATCTTCCATAAGCTTTATTCTTCTATTAAGAATTGACTTATCCAATTTAAAATCTGGTATTCCATATCTTAGTAATCCGCCTACTTCATCAGCTTTTTCAAACACAGTAACGCTGTGACCTACTGAATTAAGCTGTGCAGCAGCCGCCAAACCTGATGGTCCTGAGCCAATAACTGCAATATTAATGTTAGTTCTCACCTTAGGAATGTTAGGTTTTACCCATCCATTTTCAAAGGCTTTTTCGATGATATTCATCTCAATCTGCCTTATGGAAACAGCATCCCTATTTACTGAAAGAGTACAGGAGCTCTCGCATAGTGCTGGGCATATTCTTCCAGTGAATTCGGGAAAGTTAGTGGTAAGTATCAGCCTGTTATAGGCCTTCTCCCATTCCCCCTTATATATCATGTCATTCCAATCCGGCATTAAATTTCCTAAAGGACATCCCCAATTGCAAAATGGTGTACCACAGTTCATACACCTTGAAGCTTGTTCCATAAGCTTATCCTTTGGAAGCTCCTGATATATTTCTTTAAAATCTTTTACTCTTTCCTTTACTGGTCTGGCTTTATGATCAACTCTTTTAAATTCTTTAAATCCTGTGATTTTTCCCATAATTACACCTCCCTACATATTCACTGCATTTTCTTCAGCTAAAGCAGCCTCTTCTTTTAATTTCTCAATTACATTTTTATATGCAGTAGGTATTACTTTCTTAAATTTACCCATATACTCAGTCCAATTACTTATAATCTCCCCTGCTTTAACACTTCCTGTATTTTCATAGTGCTCATTTAATAGGTTAAACACTAAATCTATGTCATCATCCTGTTGTAAATAATCTATTTCCACTATTTCCTCATTGCACTTGCTGTCAAATAAATTTTCTTCATCCAGAACATATGCAATACCGCCGCTCATTCCAGCAGCAAAGTTTCTGCCTGTGTTGCCTATTACTACTACTGCTCCGCCAGTCATGTATTCACAGCAGTGGTCTCCAACGCCTTCAACTACAGCGTATGCTCCGCTGTTTCTTACTGCAAAACGTTCTCCAACCATACCATTTATAAACAGCTTTCCTGAAGTAGCACCATACAATATGGTATTTCCTGCAATAACATTTTCATCCTGTTTAAAGTCTGCATTCTGTGGTGTTTTAATAACTATCTTTGCACCTGAAAGTCCTTTTGCCACATAATCATTGGCCTCTCCCTCTAAAATGAAGGTAAGTCCTTTTGCACCAAATGCACCAAAGCTTTGACCTGCTGATCCTGCAAAGTTAAATTTAATGGTATCATCTGGTAATCCCTTACTTCCATAAGCTTTTGCAATTTCACCGCTTAACATTGCTCCAACCGATCTATTTACATTCTTTATTTCAAAACTACCAGTGGCAACAGCACCATTCTTTATGGCATCCATGGAGAATTGAATTAATTTGTAATCAAGTGATTTATCTATACCATGGTCCTGTTCAATTACGTGGTATGGTTTAATTCTTTTTGGCATATCAGGCTTGTAAAGTATTTTAGAAAGATCAATTCCTCTTGTCTTCCAATGGTTTACATTACTCCTTGGTTTAAGCATATCTACTCTTCCTACCATATCATTTATTGTCTTAAATCCTAGAGAAGCCATTATTTCTCTTACCTCTTCAGCTATAAATGTGAAGAAATTAATAATATATTCTGGTTTTCCTCTAAAATTCTTTCTAAGCTCTGGATCCTGGGTTGCAATGCCCATGTCACAAGTATTTAATTGACAATTTCTCAGCAAAGTACATCCAAGTACGACTAAAGCTGTAGTAGCAAATCCAAATTCCTCTGCTCCAAGTAATGCAGCTATTACAACGTCTCTTCCAGTTTTAAGCTGTCCATCAGTCTGTAAAGTAACCCTGCTTCTTAAATTATTAAGCAATAGCACCTGCTGAGCCTCTGACAATCCAAGTTCCCAAGGTACACCCGCATGTTTTATAGAGGATACTGGTGCCGCTCCTGTACCTCCATCGTGGCCGCTGATTAGTATTACATCTGCATGAGCCTTTGCCACTCCTGCAGCAATTGTTCCAACTCCTACTTCAGATACTAGTTTAACGCTTATTCTGGCCTGAGGATTAACGCATTTTAAATCATAAATAAGCTGTGCTAAATCTTCAATGGAGTAAATATCGTGATGAGGTGGAGGAGATATTAAATCTATCCCAGGTGTAGAATGTCTTGTGGCAGCAATAAATTTATCCACTTTTTTACCTGGAAGTTGTCCACCTTCCCCTGGTTTTGCTCCCTGTCCCATTTTAATTTGTAATTCATCTGCATTAACCAGGTACTCAGCTGTTACTCCAAATCTGGCAGATGCTATTTGTTTAATGGCACTTCTTCTTAAATTGCCATTTGCATCCATTGCAAATCTTTCTGCATCTTCTCCGCCTTCTCCAGTATTGCTTTTTCCTCCAAGTCTGTTCATGGCAATGGCAATACATTCATGAGCTTCCTTGCTTATAGATCCAAATGACATAGCTCCAGTACAGAATCTTTTTAAAATTTCACTCACTGGTTCAACTTCTTCAATAGGAATTGACTTACCTGGTTTAAATTCCATTAATCCTCTAATTGTACAAAGCTGCTTATCCTGATTGTTTATAAGTTTTGAATAATCCCTATACAAATTGTAATTATTTGTTCTAGCTGCTAACTGAAGCTTATAAATAGTTTCAGGATTGAATAAATGAAATTCTCCACCTTTTCTCCAGGAATAATGCCCTCCAACATCTAATGCAGATAATGGTTTTCTAATTTTATTAAAGGCATTTCTATGTCTTAATAACACTTCTTTAGCAACTTCATCAATGCCAATTCCCCCTATTCTGGATGGGGTTCCTTCAAAGTATTCATCAATAAATTCCTGATTTAATCCTATGGCTTCAAATATCTGGGCTCCATGATAGCTTTGCAGAGTTGATATACCCATTTTTGATAGTATTTTTAATAATCCCTTACAATTAGCTTGTCTATAATTTTCATGACCTTGATGTTTATCTATGCCTTTAATATCACCATCTTTTATCATTTGATCTATAGTTTGATAAGCTAAATATGGATTAACTGCTGTGGCTCCATATCCAAGTAGAAGAGCCATATGCATAGTTTCTCTAGCTTCACCTGTTTCTACAATAATGGATACCTTTGTCCTAGTCTTTTTCTTAATTAAATAATGATGTACTGCTGACACTGCCAAAAGACTTGGTATTGCAGCTTCATAGGAATCCACATTTTTATCACTTAATATGAGTATATTATATCCTTCATCAATTCTCTTAGCAGCTCTATCGCATATCTTCTCCAAAGCTTCTTTAAATCCATCTGCTTCTGTATCATATTTAAATGTAATTGGTATAGTTGTAGCCTTGAAATCCTTATTTCTAAGATTTTTAATTTTAGAAATTTCCTTATCAGATAAAATAGGGCTGTCAATTTCTATAAATGAATTTGAAGATAATTTTTTATTAAGTATGTTGCTCTGTGCTCCAATATAGTTCATTAAACTCATTACAAGTTCTTCTCTAATGGGGTCAATTGGAGGATTAGTAACCTGGGCAAATAGTTGTTTGAAATATGCAAACAAAAGCTGGGGTTTATTTGAAAACACTGCTAATGGAGTGTCATTTCCCATGGACCCTATAGGTTCATGAGCTTCTCTTGCCATGGTACCTATGATAAGCCGTAAGTCCTCCATGGTGTAGCCGAATGCCTGCTGCTTTTCTTTTAAAACATCGCCATTAATAACTATCTTTTCTTCAACTTCTTCTATGTCCTTAAGTTTTATTCTTCGCTCATTAAGTTTTTCACCATATGGCTGGCTTAAACAAATTTCCTTTTTTAACTCTTCATCCGAAATAATTCTGCCCTGTTTTGTATCTACAAGGAACATTTTTCCTGGCTGTACTCTTCCTTTAACTACAACATCTTCAGGCTTAATACCTATTACCCCGGCTTCTGATGCAAGCACTACTAGTCCATCTTTTGTAACTACATATCTTGCTGGTCTCAGCCCATTTCTATCCAATGTGGCACCAATCTGCACACCATCTGTAAAGCAGACTGCTGCAGGTCCATCCCAGGGTTCTATTAATGAACCATGATATTCATAAAAATCTTTCTTATACTGTTCCATGGTTTCGTTGTTTTTCCATGCTTCTGGTATAACCATCATCATGGAATGAGCCAGACTCCTGCCATCAAGAAGAAGCAACTCAAGTATATTGTCCAGAGACGCTGAATCACTGGTATCTGAGCTTACAATAGGAAATAGCTTGGTCAATTCATCTTTAAAGTTATCTGATTTTAATATCCCTTCTCTGGCATTCATCCAGTTTCTATTGCCTCTTATGGTATTTATTTCTCCATTATGAGCCAAATATCTATAAGGATGAGCTAAATCCCAGGTTGGGAATGTGTTTGTACTATATCTCTGATGTACTAGCGCAATGGCACTTTTAAAATTAATATCATTTAAGTCTAAATAGTACCCCTTTAACTGCTCAGCTAATAACAAACCTTTATAAACTAATGTTCTACTTGAAAGACTGCATACATAAAAGTACTCAGTACTTCTTTTCACTAATGCTCTTACCTCATTAACTGCTCTTTTTCTTATAATATATAATTTTCTCTCAAATTCTTCTTCAGTGTCACAATTGTTGGCAATAAAAACCTGTCTTATTATTGGCTCTGTTCCTTTTGCGGACTCACCTATTACCCTGTTGTCAGTAGGTACATCTCTCCAGCCTAAAACCTTTTGTTCTTCCTCTTCTACAGCTCTTTCTAATATTCCCTCACATTGAAGTCTTAAAGCCGGCTCCTTTGGAAGAAAAATCATACCCACACCATATTGTCCTGGTGATGGAAGTTCAATTCCTAAGTTATCACATTTGATTTTCAAAAATTCATGAGGTATTTGTACAAGGATTCCTGCTCCATCACCTGTTTTTGGATCTGAGCTCACTGCTCCTCTATGTATTAAATTAACTAATACCTTAATACCTTTTTTTACAATATCATGTGTTTTTTCTCCTTTAATATTTGCAACAAATCCAACTCCACAGTTATCCTTCTCATATTCAGCATCATATAACCCCTGCTTAGGAGGCAAACCTGGTGATTTCATTTATCTCAACCCTTTCCTATATTAATAAAGTTTATACAAATACTATTCTTTTATATTTCTTCAAAAGCTGTGTAGTTAATATTATATATCAAAAATGAATTTTTTCAATATATAATATTGCATTTGTTATACAATTAAATATTTACCTGTGTTAACAATTACTATAGTATTTGTAAAATTATTAATATATGTCACTTGAAAACATTTGCATTTTTTAACTTCTATTATTTAAATGGTTATATTTATATAAATTTATATAAT
>JAQSXU010000190.1 GCA_029256485.1 Clostridiaceae bacterium | reverse complement strand
GTGTACTTTTTATATTTATGATAATCAATTTTTATTGCAAAAAACATGGCCACTATACCTATTAATGCCCAAAGTGCCTGCTTCTTAAAAAAGAACATACTGTCTTTATAATTCGGATTAAAAAAGGCACTATAGGAACTTGCACTATAAACCATGACAACACCTATTGCAACTAAAAGCATTATTACCGAAAAAAGGAAAAAATCTATTGGTCCAATTTTCAAGTCGGATTTTTTCATAAATCATCCTCCATAATAATTACTGAAAAATATAATTTAAACAAAGAGTTTTAAAGTGCCAGGAAACCAATGAGACATAATATAATTGTAGTAATAGAAAAAACTGATACAACTTTTGTTTCATGCCAGCCGCTTAACTCAAAATGGTGATGTATTGGGGCCATTTTAAATACTCTTTTTCCTGTGAGTTTAAAAGAAGTTACTTGAATTACTACAGAAGCTGCTTCTATTACATAAATTCCCCCAACAATTAGTATTAACAGAGGAAGCTTCAATATTAATGCAACAACAGCAACTGCACCTCCTAAGCCCAATGATCCTGTGTCTCCCATAAATATTTGGGCAGGAAATGCATTATATCTTAAGAATCCAAGCAAAGCACCTGCCAGTATGGCGCAAAATATAGCAAGTGTACTGTGTCCGGTTCCAAAGCTTACCATAGCAAAAAAAGTAATAACTATAATAGTCACAGATGTTGCTAGTCCATCTAAGCCATCAGTAAGATTTACTGCATTAGTTACTGACACCAAATAGAAAACAATGAATGGTACATAAAACCACCCTAAGTTTATTGTTTTCTTTGCAAAAGGAATTAAAATTGAAGTACCTATATTTTCATTAGTTGCTGCATAATAGGCAAAAATGCAGCTCACTATGATTAATAGTATTAATTTTTGGTAGGCTCTTAATCCAAGGTTTTTCTTATGTACTATTTTTAAATAATCATCTAAAAATCCAATAAATCCAAATGCTATGAATGCATACAAAGCCACCATTGCCTCATCGTTACCTTTTCTCACTACAAGAAGAATTGTAATAATTGTAGATAAAATAAATATTATTCCCCCCATTGTTGGAGTTCCCGTTTTTTTTCTGTGGCTTTCCGGACCCTCTTCCCTAATATTCTGCCCAAATTTCAGCTTATGTAAAATTGGTATAATTATTGGTCCCTGCAAAATTGAAATAAAAAATGCTACAAGTATTGAATATACTATCCTTATCATATAAATTATCACTTAAATTAAAGTGAATCCACCTCCCCCTATAATGTGATTTCCTTTAGTTTATCTACTATTGCTTCAAATTTCATTGCCCTTGAAGCTTTTACTAATACGCAATCTTCTTCTTTTAAATAAGTTCTTAAATATTCAATGGTTTCTTCAAAATTATTAAACTCTTTAAAATTACCATTAATGTTCGAATTGGAATTAAATCCTTTTTTAAATGCTTCACTAAATTCTCCAATGGCAATGAGTAAATCCACTCCATTTTCTGCCGCATACTTTCCGCAATCCATGTGAGCATTATATGCTTCACTTCCTAATTCTCTCATAGTTCCTAAAATTGCTACTTTTCTTCTGCCTTGCATGTTTTTTAATACGTCCACTGCAGCTTTTACTGAATCAGGACTAGCATTATATGTATCATTTATAATTGTAATTTCTCCCCTTTTTATAATATCCAGCCTCATGGAAGTAACCTGAATGGTTTGAATTCCTCTTGCCATTTCATCAAAGGTCATATTCATTAAATATCCGCAGGCAATGGCCAGCAGCGCATTTAATACATTATGTTTACCTGGCACAGGTACATTAAACTGTCCTTTAAGTACTTCATCAGCATAAACTTTAAATGAAATTGAATTTTCACTAAGTACTATTTCCTCAGCTCTAAAATCACCAGTTGAAATACCAGTCTTTATCACTTTAATATTATTATTTTTTAGTGATTTTTCCACATTATAAAGCATGTCATTATCACTGTTAACAATTAATGTGTTATCACTATTAAAAAAATCAGTTATTTCAAGCTTAGCATTTAGAATCCCCTGCCTTGTTTTAAGATTTTCTATATGAGATATACCTATATTTGTTATCATTGCCATATCTGGTCTAGCAGCTTCAGCCATATTATGAATTTCCTTAAAATTGCTCATACCCATTTCCAGAACAGCAATATCATATGATTTATCTAATTTAAAAATCATTAAAGGCAGTCCTATTTCATTATTAAAATTACCTTGAGTTTTAAAAACTTTGTATTTTTCACTAAGGACTGCACAAGTTAAGTCCTTTGTAGAAGTTTTCCCAGTGGAACCTGTAATTCCAATAACTTTAACTTTTAACTTACTTCTATAATATTTAGCCAAATCCAGTAAAGCTTTCCTTGTGTTATTAACAAGTATAACCGTTGTAGTATCATTTAAATCATCTTTATTAAAATTAATTTCATCTACAATACATATAACAGCTCCCTTGCTGCTTGCAGATACCACAAAGTTATTTCCATTGAAATTTTCTCCTTTTAATGCTATGAACAGACTTCCTGGATTAATTTTTCTCGTATCTGTATTTATTTCTGTAAATTTTTCAGCATTACCCCTTACTACTATTTCTCCATGAACAGAAGAAACCACTTCACCTAAACTTAAAGGTTCCACCTTAAACACTCCTCTATAAATTTAATTCTTTCACTATATCGGCAATTATCTCTCTCTCATCAAAGTGAATTGTTTTATCCTTTAAAATTTGGTAATCCTCGTGTCCCTTTCCGGCAACAACAATTACATCATCCTTTTTCGCCATTTCCATCGCCGCTTTTATGGCTTCTTTTCTATTCTCAATTATATGGCAATTATTAGTTTTTATGCCTTCTGCTACTTCCTTTATTATCTCCATAGGTTCCTCTGTTCTTGGATTGTCAGAGGTTACAATTGCAATATCTGATAGTTCACTTCCTATTTTACCCATTATAGGCCTTTTTGTTCTATCTCTATCACCGCCGCAGCCAAATACACTGATTAATCTTCCCTTTGTAAACTCTCTTGCAGTTTTTAAAATATTCTCCAAACCATCAGGAGTATGGGCAAAATCAACAATAACCTCAAATGGGAGATTATATTTCTTTGTTACAATTTCGCATCTGCCTGGTACAAATTCCATTTTTTCAAGTCCCTGAACTACAGTTTTAAAATCAATATCTTCCATTAAACATGCTGCAGCACTTCCAAGGGCATTCATCACATTATATTTGCCTGGAATATTCAGCTTTACCTGAGACTTATTTTGTTTGTACTCCATATCAAACTCCACACCTCTTGAGTGCATTATAAGGCTGCTTCCCTTAACATCAGCTTCTTTATCAATGGCATAGGATGTTTTATTTCCCTTTACATCGTGAAAAACCCTTACTCCATATCCATCATCAATATTAATAATGGAGTTCAGTGAATTTTTAAACAGTATCAATTTAGCATTATAGTAATTTTCGAAAGTTTTATGAAAGTCTAAATGATCCTGAGTTAAATTAGTAAATATTCCTTGAGAAAATTTAACTCCATATACTCTATCCAAATAAAGTGAATGAGATGAAACCTCCATTACACAATACTTAACATTTTCATCCACCATTTGTTTAAACAATTTTTGAAGCTCTAATGATTCTGGTGTAGTCCTATGAGTAACAAGTTTCTTATGACCAATATAATTAGAAATACTTCCTATAAGGCCCACCTTATATCCTGCATTTTCTAATATGGACTTCATCATGTAAGTTGAAGTAGTTTTTCCATTAGTGCCTGTTATTCCAATTATTTTCATCTTATCAGCAGGGTGTCCATAAAAATTTGCCCCAGCAAGTGCCATTGTCTTTCTAGTGTCCTTTACCTTTATAACTGTACAGTCTGGGACTTTCTCCAGGTCCCTCATAACAATTATAGCCGCTGCTCCGTTTTTAACAGCATCGTCTATGTATTTATGTCCATCTGTTGCATATCCTTCTATGCAAATAAACAATTGAGATTTTTCTACTAGTCTGGAGTCATAATTAATTCCAGATATGTCCATTTGGCAATTACCCTTTATTAATTCAAATTCAACACCACTTAAAATTTCTAACAACTGCATAAAAACACCTCCATAATAATTACTAAATTATACAAAACTTCGGCATGCAGTTGTCTGCATGCCTAAAATTAATCTCCCAGAGGATCCGTAGTTAAAGTTATAGTTGAGCCTTTAGTTACTTGCTTTCCAGGCACAATGTCCTGTTCTGTTACCATTCCATCTGAGCTGCAAATTCCCTTTAATCCTAAATTGTTCAGTAATTCCAGAGCCTTTGTTTTAGATAATCCCACCACATCAGGCACTATTACTACTTTATTATAGTTAGCAGAAGTACCTGTGTAAAGTATTATTTTACTTCCTTCCTTAACTGAATATCCAGGGAGAGGACTAATACCTATAATATAATCTCCATTTAAATCAATGTCAAAGTCTAAATGCTGTTCTTTCAAAATCTTTAATGCATCTGCTTTCTTTTCTCCTCTTATTTCTGGAATTATTACATCTTTTTTCATTGAGTTTTTAACATCTTCCTCACTGGCATCTACCTTTATATTCATATAATTAAATATATCGTTAAACAATTGTTTAGCTATGGGTGTAGCTATTTGTCCTGCATAGTAGTTTGAAGGATCAGGTTCATCAATTGATACCAATATAGTAATCTTAGGATCATCTGCAGGAGCCATACCAGCAAATGAAGAAATATATTTTTGAGGAGCGTAAACTCCGCCTATAACCTTTTGAGCTGTTCCTGTTTTCCCCGCAATATGATATCCTTCAACATATGCTTTTTTACCTCCGCCTTCTGAGATAACCTTCTCTAAATATCCCCTTAACTGCTTTGCAACATTTTCATCTATAACTCTTTTTTCTCCTAGATTGCTGTAAGCTTTATCACTTACCTCTTTACTTGCATTAACATCATAGTGAGCAATTTCCTTTAAAATATGCGGTCTTAGCCAAACTCCATTATTAGCAACGGAGTTAAAAGCTGCCAAGTATTGAATAGGGGAAAGAGTATTAGTCTGTCCAAAGGAAATTGTAGCCAAATCTACCTCAGTTACATTTGCAGCATTCTTTACTATTCCCTTTGCCTCACCTGGTAAATCCACTCCAGTTTTTTGTCCAAAGCCAAATTTACGGGCATAGGAGATAAGTTTTTCTGCCCCCAGTCGTCTTCCTAGTTCTGCAAATCCCACATTGCATGAATTCTTGATTATGTCCACAAAGTTTTCCGCTCCATGACCAGTTCTTTTCCAGCAGTGAATTACTCTTTTCCCTACAGTGACACTTCCGTTACATACAAATCTGTCATCTTCTTTAACCAATCCCTCAGACATGGCAGCAGCAGCAGTAAAAACCTTAAAAATTGATCCTGGTTCAAAGGTATCACTGACAGCCCTGTTCCTCCAGGATTTCTGCAAATCATCATAAGACATTCCTTTAATCCATGGGTCGTTTGGATTGTAGTCGGGTTTATTAGCTAAACCCAATATTTCACCTGTTTTAGGATCCATAGCTATAATTGTAGCGGCCTTTGCCTTATTTACAGTAATGGCCTGTACCGCCGCCTTTTCGCAAAAGGATTGAATTTGTTCATCTATAGTTAAAACTACATCTTTTCCATCAATAGGCTTAGTATATTCAGAAATTGTATCAGACTGTCCTTTGCTTTTTTTATCCGTTTCAGTAATCATTACCCCAGGTGTACCTGAAAGCTCCTTATTATATTGCAGCTCCACCCCTGTAAGGCCTGATCCATCTGAATTTGTATGGCCTAACACTTGAGCCAGAAAATTATTATTTGGATAGTATCGTTTTGTATCTTCAGATATTAATACCCCTCCAAGATTTAAAGCTCTTACCCTATCTGCAGCATCCTTCTCTATCCTTCTGGTAAGTTTTGCAGAAGCTAATGGGAGCCCGCCTGGAAGCGTTGTTTTTAGAATTTTCAATACTTGTGAACTATCCATATTTAATGCTCTTCCCAGCTCATTAGCCACAGTTTCTTCATTTAAGCTTTTTTCCTTCATAGTGTCTCTCAATGTATTCATGTCCAAGTCTACTCTATATACATCACCACTAACAGCTAACTCTTTTCCATTTCTGTCAAGAATCTTACCTCTTTTAGCATCAATAACAACTTTACTTGTCCATTGTCCAACTGCAATCTTCTTAAGATATGAAGATTTATATATCATTAAATAACTTAATCTCCCCACTAAACAA
>JAQSXU010000189.1 GCA_029256485.1 Clostridiaceae bacterium | reverse complement strand
CAAATAAACCAAAGCAGAATTAGAAATGTCTTTCATTGGGAATGCTGCTAAATGACAACAGCGAGCCAAAAGTGCTCGCTGTTCCCATGTTAATAATAAGTCAGTGTGTTTGATGTAATTTTTGCTACAGTAACTGGAATTATGGTATTTATATCAATCCTATTATTATTTATTTTGGGCACATCAGGTTTTATATTATAAATTTCATACCCGAACCTGCTACTATGTTGGAAATTTCTCTCCCTTTTTGTTTGCCAAGATTTCTCCCTTTTAATATACCATTGACAACTGATACTATTATTCGATTTCAAGGAGCGTTACAAATATATATAAATTCTATTAGCTAGTGCTTTCAATTTTTTTGCTGGTTATGTTTGAAAATATATTTGATATAGTCTTTTGCACTCTGATTAATATCTTCGTCACTAGTTTTAAATGAAACTCCAAAGGTGGCAAAATACGGTAAAACAATAGCACCAACATGAACTGCGCTTGCTTTAAAAGGAACGATAACTTCATCTACAGTAAAATTAACTGAACCAGTGGGTAAGTAATTTTCTTCTTTATCACCAATTGACATTGCTATCCCTAGCTTCTTACCTTTGAGCTTCTTACCTTTAGAACCATAAGCCCATCCATGAGTAAAAACATCATCCAACCACTTTTTTAATAAAGGTGGATAACTATACCAATATAATGGAAATTGAAATATAATCGTATCGTATGCTTCGATTAATTTTTGCTCTTTCAAAATATCAATACTCCAGTCGGGATACTCTTTGTAAATCTCGTGAATGGTAATTTCATCAGAGTATTGTAGCAATTCCTGTTTCCATCTTTTATTTACTTTTGAATCTGCTATATTCGGGTGTGCTAAAATTACAAGTGTTTTCATAATAGTCCTCCTTAAATTTTTATAAATTTATTTCAAAATCAAAAAACAAGATACATTTATCGGCATATTATAATCAGCTTTATAAAGCAACTGAGCCATTAAACATGTTCTAATTTTAGTTTTAAAAACAATTACAAGCCTTTATAATGTATTTGGTTTTTAGAATACTCATATTGTGTCATACATGAAAAGTTTTGTAAATACACACAATAAAGTAATAAGCTTACTTGAAGGTATGTGTAAAACAGTGTTAATATATGAAGTAGGTAGCATTAGGCTATAAGTTCTACTATTATCTGAATTTCGATTTGTAATCGGAGGATATTATGAAACAATATAATTTAGGCATAGAAGCGACACTTGATATAATCGGCGGTAAATTGAAAGCTTTAATAGTATGCCGATTAATGGCAGGGAAAAAAAGGACAAGCGAATTACAACGTTGTATCCCTAATATCACTCAAAAGGTTCTTATACAACAACTTCGTGAACTTGAAGAGGATGGTATTGTAGGTAGAGTTGTGTATAATCAAATGCCTCCCAAAGTTGAGTATCATATTACAGAATACGGGAAATCAGTGAACGAGATAGTTGATTTAATGTGTTCTTGGGGAAGAAAAAATATTAAAAAAAGACAACAACAGGGAGAAGATATAGAATTATTAGAAAATTGACTTAGATAATAAAACCAACATCTATATTGTAAGCGCTAAATAGGACAGTGGATAGAAACCATTAAACAGATTCATATATGTGGGTATATAGTACATATGCGGGCAGTAAAACACCAATACGACTGTTTGATTACAGACCTGAGTAATAGTTCTAAAGCAGCTTTTATTACTCTTTGCAAACTATTAGAGGAAAAAGACTTTATTGTAATAGACTGCCAGGTTTATACTAAACATCTTGAAAGCTTAGGTGGAATAAACATTCCTAGAGATGAATTTTTAGAACTTGTTGAAAAAGGGATTTCAATGTCCCCTTTAAAATTATCCTTTAATAAAAAATGATGCTTTGTTTATATTATATTAATTATACAATTTCCAATATAATTAAAACCTTGACAAAGCAAAACATATGTAAAATTTTGCTCTTGTCACGGATTCGATTATAACTGATTTATTTTTAATATTATATGAAATTCAAAGCATCATTTTATATAATGCTTTGTATCTTAGATAATGTGTCTAAAAATTCCTCATATCTTTCCTTACCAATTTCCTTTTCAATATGCTGCTGAGCTTTTTCCCATGAAGGTATAGCTTCTATAAGTTTAGCAGTTCCACTTTCCGTTATCTTAATGCACCTTTTTCTGGAATCATCGTCACCTATCCTTACATCTATAAGCCCGTTTTTTCTTAAAATTTCAACATTGCGAGTTACAGTTGTTTGATCCATCAATAGAGCATCAGCCAACTCACCTACTGTACTGCTATCTCGATATGAAATGTCAGCTAACAAAGAAAATTGCGTTGCACGCAGTCCTACTGGCTGAAATGCTTTGTCAAAGTATTGAGTCACCACCCTTGATGTCCTCCTTAAATTTCTGCAGGCACAAACTCCTAAGTTTTTTTTACTACTCTGAGTATTCATATAAAATTCCTCCCATCATATGTACATACATATAATAAGTCGCAGATTATCTTATTGTCAAGGAATCATTGTAAGCAAAGTTCATTGCAAATTGAATTCGCCATTTCACTTATTTTTTCATTTTCGTTATTACATGCATTTATAATAAGTGGCTTATAACTTTCCATATAGTTATTACGCATATAATTTAATACATCTACCTTCCATTTCCAAAGTTCCTCTGGTGATAAATAGAAAAATTTTGGCTGAACTTTTTCACGATAAAAATCTTCCTCCATATTTAAAATATTTTCAGGAGTTAATTCAGTAGCCAATTCTGCAAGTCCGGGAAATTCTTCCTCACCTTCCCACTTTCCCCTATTCATAGGACACGCATCTTGACAAATATCGCATCCATAAATGCAGTCTCCAAAGGTTTTACTTAATTGTTCCTGATGCAGATTACGCCCACCAAAGGTTGTTAGAAAAGAAACACAGGCATTTGGCAGCATGGTATATGGATCAGAAAGAGATTTTGTTGGACAGGATGCCATGCAGCGATTACATCCCTTAGGACACTGAGGAACATTATTTGTTTCTTTTAACTCCATTTCTCGGTCAGTAACCCAGGCTTCAAGATGAACCCATGAACCAGACTCGGTGTATAAAAAATTATTTCTGCGAATAATCCCGATTTCAGCCTGCATAGCTGCCCAACGCATTCCTACTACTCCAAATTTCTGATTGATTTCTACCTTTAAACCAAGTTCCTGCATGTATTTTTCTAATGCACGATTATTTTGATATTCTTTCGTATTTGTATCCACACGTACATCAAATAAATACGCCTTAGCAATGTGTCCCTTTACCTCTTCTGGAACCTTGTATTTTCCGTATGATACTGCGAGTACTACTACAGATTTTGCCCATGGATATACCTCCATCGGATTAACTAAGCGCTGCTGTCCTTGATAAAATGGTCTGGACTCCGGAACTTTTTGCATGCGTTCCTCAAATTTTTCAGCATAACCTTTCATCAAACTAATTGGAATAATACCACATTTTTCATAGCCCAGTTCGTAAGCTTTTTTTTGAATCATTTGTTCAATTGTTTCCATACCTGATCACTCCCTCTTAAAAAATTAAATCATGTGCCGTATGAATCTGCACACCATCAAAATCAGCCTTCTTACCACGGAATGCCGCGTCTGCAAACGCTGTTTCAATAAAAACAATATCATTCACAGTCATTTACTGTGGTGTATATTTGTATCCTATGTCTGCCACTTTGCTTGGACCGTACATTGCTTTCTCTCAATTATCATTATTTACGGTTTGAGTACCCAAAGCAGCGATTTGAAGAATAATATTTGTGAATTCTTTGGATCTTTCATCTCAACCGCCCCTTTGTATGTATATACATATAAACAAGTAAAATTTATTTTTAATAATTGCTTTCTACATATGTTATTATATTAATTATATTCTGTCAATATTTTTATTGATTAACAGAATAGTAATATCTCAAGACAATAGATGGATTATATTAATTATAACAGTTATGTTTCCTTTCATGGCTACACTTGACAGTAATAAGGTTAGAAATAACTAGAAGTTATTTCTTGCTAAAAATTTAACAAAAATTATATACGTTTTCTTAAACGATTTTAACTATTTATATATTATATTTACAAATTAGTTACAATATATTAATTATTTATTCATAATTCATATCATAAAGTGGTCTCACCAACATTTCTCTGAATAACACCAACAGTAGCAAGCAGAAACATCCAGTTTCTGCTATGAGGTTTAAGTTTTTCTTTTATGTCTTCATATATTACCTGCTCATATATTCCCTGGGCCATTTGCTTATTCTTCATATGTATCACCCTTTTATATTTACTCAATATGTATATTATAAAAACTTAAAATATGTTTTACTGAAATTAGTAAAAGTATATTACTATATTCTTGTACAAGCTATTTACTATCCATCAACTTTTCAACAAAATACACATCCGCTGGTGCAAAATTAAATTCCCTTAATTTTTGTATGTTATATATTTTTGTCATTTAAACCCCTTATCAATTTATATGCTTTTTCAACTTGCTCTCCCTCTGCTAGTATCTGTTCAAATTTTCCTTCTACTTGTTAAATGTCAATTTCTGATGCATTACACCTTCAAAAAATTAATTCAACTGCTTGCTACACAAATTAAATTTTAAACAAAACACAAGAAAATTAAAATAAAAAACATACTGAACGAATGTAATTATTTAGTAATTGTAAATGTTAATATGAAAGTGGTTCTTTCCAAAGTTAGTTGAAGAACTAACTTTGGAAAGAACCATTTTGAACTTGACATTTACAGTAATTAGCATATATAGATTTAGAATAAAAATTTATTCTATGGATATCTGATTAGTAATTCACTTAACTCTAATTTTCTCTGTGACTAAATAAAATTTATTTATAAAAATAAGCCAAGTATCTGGCAATAATATAATTCATTTTAAAATTAAATATGTTTAAACCATGCCTTTATTATATTTTAAAAAATAGAATCTATAAAGGTCTAGTTTCCTATTGTCTTTTTTAGGCATCTTCAAATAACTAACTAGTCAGTATACTAGTATATTTGACTTAGTATTTATTTTCAGATGCCTTAGAAATAGGTTAGTTATCTAAGCACTGGAATAACTATAAAAATATCCAGTAGGTCAGTTGAGCCAATGCATAAAATCAACTATAGGCACATTAAAACACTATTCCCTTTTTAGTGGTGCTTATGTAAGGTGAGGACTACCATTAAAGGTTCGGTACGGTTGCTTGGCAATAATTTCTACTGGGTAGGCATTGACATTTTTATTTTTATAAGAACTTATAGGACAAGCATTATAAGTTAAAAGTTAATGCTGCATTAGCAGTAAATAAAAAGGGTATTTATGGGGCGGGGCAAGGCTTTATACCAACTATAATAGTTTATCTACTTATATAAGTAATTAAGATTTTATTTTTTTGCTTGTATAGGTAGGTAAACTATATCCAAAACAAAATAGACATTACCCAACTATAAGATATTTAGTTAAAACTGTGCAATAAGATACCACATTCAGAGATTACTAAGATGAAATATAAAATCACTTTTAATTTCTAGAAGATTAGGTCAGTATGAAGATGAGAGAAAAGAAGAAGAAAAGGCTGAGAAAAAACTTATAAGCTACACTGTTTTCCGCACTTCTACCACAAGGTTAGTTTACCTCATATTGTAGACCACTTATATATCATAAACTACCATTCATCTATTTCATATTGTTTAAATTACTATATAAAATATAATGTAAGTATAGAGAATACAAAGAGTGGAAGGAGTGGATTCAATGAAAGTGGAAGTCATTTTAGATGCTAATTCCAAAGAGCCCCATATAGTCGTTTATACAGATGAAATAACGGATGAAATACAGCAAATTGTAGACAGCCTTTCTAATAGACCAATAGATAAATTAATTGGGATTAAAGACAAAAAATATTTTTGTATCAGCAATATTTGAAGTTGACAATTGGAGTATAGCAAAGCAGACAATTATGCATTTTCTTCTTACTTCT
This sequence comes from Clostridiaceae bacterium, assembly GCA_029256485.1. The sequence goes on along the minus strand of JAQSXU010000189.1, from coordinate 240 downwards.
AGAGTATTTCTTCATTATAATCTAATAGTAATTCTGCTAACCATTATAAATATAAACTCAACATTTTATATATTTATTCTAACAATTCTAACAACTCATCTAAACAACAAAGCATAAACTCCAGTGGCATATTCTATTATTTAACTCCTACTTTAAACCATATTGCCTTTTGGATTCTAATTTTCCATCTATAAAGTTAACATTCAAATAATTTTCGTCTTCATTTGTCCATATATAAGT
>JAQSXU010000188.1 GCA_029256485.1 Clostridiaceae bacterium | reverse complement strand
CATCTCATCCCTTTATTAGTTTTGAGCAAATATACTCCTTTGTTAGGTTTAATACTCTCAATTTTAATATCAAACTGCCTCTCGATCTCAAATTCTCTCATCATCGTTATCACCCCTTATAATCTATATGAGTTTCAAAATTGATTTAGAATGTTATTAACACTTTTAAAATGAATTTAATATAATGATATATAATAATTTGAAAGGATTACCTATATGAAAATAGGTATTGACGCCCGTGCATCAAAATGGTACAGAGGAACAGGTATCGGAACATACACTTACCAGCTGATAAACTCATTAAACAAGCTTGATAACATCAACAGCTATCTACTTTTTATGCCGGAAAATTGTGTTTCTAAAATAAAATTTAATAAAAATTTTCATATAAGCAATATAAACGAACAGGGAAAAAGCAGTTTTTGGGACGAAGTTAATATTCCAAATATATTATATGATAAGGATATTGAACTTTATCATATACCTCAAAATGGAGTAGGACTTCCAAATGAAAAAAACTGCAAATTTGTAATTACTCTTCATGACGTAATCCCTTATAGAATGCCTGAAACGGTTAGTGATAAATATTTAAAAATTTTTTCTGAAGAAATACCAAACATTATACCATTATGTGACGGAATTATAACCGTATCAGAGTTTTCAAAAATGGATATAATAAAAAGTTTCGGCATACCTGCGGATAAAATATATGTAACCCACTTAGCCAGCGAAGATATATATAAACCTATGAATAAAACCATGTGTAAAAACTATTTAAATAAATTTTATTCTATAAATAGTAAATTTATTCTTTATGTTGGAGGTTTTAGTCCTAGAAAAAATATAATTGGGCTTATAGATGCTTTCAGTAAGGTATGCAGACAATTAAAAGATTTGAATTTGATCATACTTGGCAAGCATGGTTTATCCTATGACTTATATAAAAGCCATGCAGCTAAACTAAATATATCTGATAAAGTTCTATTCCCTGGTTTTGCTCCATTGGAGCATATGCCTATTTTTTATAATGCTTCTGAGTTATTCGTTTATCCTTCTTTTTATGAAGGTTTTGGACTTCCTCCTATTGAAGCCATGGCTTGTGGAGTACCAGTAATAGCTTCTAACATTACCTCTCTGCCTGAGGTATTAGGTGATTCAGCCTTACTTATAAATCCAAATGACATCGATTGCCTTGCACAATCAATGTATAATGTGTTAACTGATAACAATTTGAAATGTTCTTTAATTAATAAAGGACTTTTAAGAGCCTCCAGTTTCAGTTGGGTTAAAACAGCAAAAGAAACCTTAAATTCATATAGTAAGATAATTTAAATGTCCCATATAATAATTTGCAGCTGTAACTGCAAATTTTTTATTTGCAATGTTTCCTCAAAAGACATTTACATTTCCCTGCAAACTTAAAATAACCAAGCATATCTGCTTGGTTAAATTAAATGATTAATAAATTCATAAAAACTCTTTAAAAATTCTTTTCTAAACTCTTTATATTCACACTTCTTTATTAATCTTCCTATAAATACTTCTTTATCCCACTGTTTAAGTCTAGTATAATAATCCTTGGAAATGCTGTAAAAGTCATCTGGAAAAGTCAGCATTCCATATAAAACCTTAAGTTCTCTTGAATCTATGTTATTCACTGAGCTGTAACAATTTATTATTTGTTCTGCCTTTTCTTCATCAAAAGCAAAATTTTTAATAACTTTATTAATAAAATTACACAAATCATGCACCTTTATATCAATAATTGAATAGTCAAAATCTATAAAGTATGCCTCATTATCTTTTATTATTATATTGTGATGGGCTAAATCATGATGGCATAATACTATTTTATCCTCTTCACTGCAAATTTTATAATAAGGGGATTTCTCCAAAATATCTATGCTTTTTTTTATTTCATCAATATAATAATCAACATTAGATAAAAAGATAGTATCAAATTGATTTTTAGTGTTATGCATGTTTGCAATACTTTTAAAAAAATTAATTTCCTCAAGTCTTCTTTTGAAATTATCAATTATTCTCCCGTTATTATACTTATGCATATATGTTGATCTAAAGCCCTCAGAAGACTTATGAAACTCTCCTAATCCTTCAGATGCAATCTTTATATCCACTGGATTGCTGTAATCACATTCTCTTCCATTAACCAAATACATTAAACAATATAAATCTGATTTCCATGGCAAACTTATATCCCCATTTTTTAATTCAACAAAATCCACAACTCTGTTGAATTTGTTTTTTATATATTTTATTCCGCTGTGTATAAATTTAAGTTGTTCTTCTGAATAATCAATTTTTTTTAGTATCATATCTCCTTTATCCGTAGATACAGCAAAAACATTTCTTAATGGAACTAAATCAGTAACATTTACTCCGAAAGCCTTAAATAAATCTATAGACAAATCGTAATCGCATAAATAACTTTTTTCTCTATATTTATTTACCATCAATCACACTCCTAAAGCAAATTGTTTACACATGAACAGGATTTTTTTAATTTTTTTACAATATTCTTTTCTACAACCTTATTACAGCTGTATCTTAAACAATATTTGAAGAAATATTGAGGATATCCTAAAGCTGATTTTATAAATTCATAACTGTCTTGCTCTAAATTTGCTTTGTCACAAAAATACATTATTAATTCCTTATAATTTAAGTTAATATTTTTTCTTAATAACTTTTCAATTAAATAGATTATATCCGTTTCAATCATATTGTAACAGCACTTATCCGCATCGATTATCTGAATGTTTTCCATTCTTCTCAAATTATCAAAATATGTTTTACCTAAACATATTTCATCATTTTTCATACTTCTCATCAATAGCCCAGCATAATTAAGCTTTTGTATATTACTTATACTTTCTTCAGCTTTTCTAATATGATAATCTGAATTTGATAAAATTAAAGTTTCAATTTCATTTTCTTCATAAGATGACTTTAGTGAAAGTACTACTTTCTTTACTTTTTTAAGATCAACTTTATATTTCTCAATTAATTTTCCAGTATTATTGTTTATTCTGTTATTCATGTATCCATTGTAACCTTTTACCCTATTTTGAAATTCTACAATATTATCTATCTGCTCTTTTAACATAGCTTCACTTATATTCTTCAAATTTCTTTTATCATTTTCAAAGCATTTTACAACCGCTATTTCATTAGATTCTAGATAATTTATAAAATCCTGATGCATCATATCACCTCTAAAATATTACTTATGCTTCATGGATTTCATTATTTTTCTTTGTTTATGCCTAAGCTTTCCCATCTTCTCTCTTTCTTTTTTAAATTTTTTTATATTTTTAATAGACTCTTTTAGGTTCTTTACCTCTTCTTTATATGCTTCTAAATTTGCTTCATCAAACTCTTCAGATGTTTCCAAAATCTCTTTGCTCATTTTTACATTCCCTCCTTAAGCTTTATTAAATCTATGATTTATAATTAAAAAATCTAAATTCATCTATAAAGTTCTGTTTATCCTCTCTATCCTCTAGTATTTTCTCTAATTTTTTTATAAAGAACTCTTCTCCCCAGGGCTGGTTTTCCCAATAATACTGTATTCCAATCTGCCAAAAGTCCTGAGGAAATTCCATAAATGCGGAAATTATGGGTACATCTGTACTTTCAACTGTTTTTACATTATTGTAACTATCCAATATAAATGATGCAGTACCAATATCCCATTTATTGTTTTTCATAATTCTTAGTAGTAAGCTGGATAAATCATGGAGATGGGAATCTAAAATGCAGTAATCAAAATCAATTATATTTATTCCCCCGTTTTTTTCTATCAACACATTGTGATGTGCAAAATCATGATGGCAAAAGCCCCTTAATGCAACTTCAATTTTTATCTTTTCAATATACTGGCTATGAACTAAATTATTAATTGATTTATCACATCTTTTCAGCTCTTCATCAATACAATTTTCATACATAGAATCAAATTGTGACATTTTAGGTTTGTTTAAAATCCCTTTTCTAAAATCGTTTATTTCATCTTTTCTAGTTGTAAAATTATTAATCCATTTGAACCACCCAATGCGAGGATTCATTTCTGGAGTAATTTGAAATCCTTCACTTTTTTTATGAAGTTCTGCTAATTTACCTGCTGCTATAACAATATCAATGGGGTTGTTATAATTACACTGTCTGCTGTCTATCCATTTTGTTAAATATGCATAGTTATTATCTAACAATATAAAATCTTTAGATTTAATTGTACTTATAATGTCTGGTATTTTTTCAAAATTATTATGTTGAAGATGCTTAATTGCGTTTAAAATAAAAATAAAATGCCCGTAGTCATATTTAATTACTTTAAGGCAATATCTTTTTGTATCTGATTCTATTTTATATACATTTTTAAGTTTTTCTATGGAGGAAACACTAATATCATATTCCTCTTTAATTAAAGAGGACAGTCTTTCAATATCCATTTTTTATCCTCTAAAAATATTAATTCTATTTGTATTATATGAAGTATTTCTTATGTTTGTGCTAAATAGCACATTTTTCTCATAATAATAATAATATATATAATAATTAAGAAATATTTGTGAGGAGTTGTCATGAGAATTGCACTAGACGCCAGAGGAGCCAATTGGTATAGAGGTACAGGAATTGGAACCTATACTGATAATTTATTAAATAATCTTTTAAAAATAGATAAACAAGACTATTTTCACATATATTGGTCAGGAAACAATTATGAAGATTTACTTCATCCAAACACTAAGGTTATTATGGCTTCAAAAAAGCATCATAAATTCTTTGAGCAGCTTTACTTTCCCAATAACTTAATAGAAGAGAATATAGATATTTATCATATTCCTCAAAATGGTATAGGATTAAATAGTGCCATAACATGCAAAAAAATTGTAACAATTCATGATTTAATTCCTTATTTAATGCCTGAAACTGTTGGGAGAGGATATTTAAAAAACTTTTTAAGGGATATTCCTGAAATAATAGAAAATTCAGATGGAATAATAACAGTTTCTGAATGTTCCAAAAGAGATATACTAAAATTTTTCCCAATAAATGAAGATAAAGTTTTTGTAACGCCACTTGCTGCAGACTCAAAATATAAACCTTTAGATGAAACTTTATGCAGAAAGTTCTTAAAAGATAAATATGCTGTAAACAATCCATTTATACTTTACATTGGCGGCTTTAGCCAGAGAAAAAACATAAGGTCTCTTCTTATTGCTTTTTCTGATATCAAAAATAAAATTAAAGATAAAATTGACCTTGTAATTGTGGGAGCTACCAGAGATGACAGTAATTCTTTAATTGCATTAAGTAAAAAGCTAGGCATATTCCCTAATATTATTTTCACAGGATATGTACCTGAGGAACATCTTCCGCTGCTATATAATGGCTGTGAGGTATTTGTTTATCCATCCCTTTATGAGGGTTTTGGTCTTCCTCCACTTGAGGCTATGAGCTGCGGAGCACCAGTGATAACTTCAAATTTAACTTCTATTCCAGAAGTAGTTCAGGATGCTGGAATATTAATTGATCCTTACAGCACTGATGAACTGATAAATGCTTTACTTATTATGTTAAACAATTCAGAAGTAAGAAATGATTATATTGAAAAAGGCTTGAAGAGAGCATCTGAATTTTCTTGGGAAAATACAGCAATATCAACGCTGAATGCTTATAATATTATAGTCTCATCCATTTAGATTTCAATGCTTTTATTAATTTTAAGCAATAGAAAAATCTCCAGAATTGCAACTACACGCACATGCAATTTGGAGATTTCCCTTTATATTTATATTTCCCCTTGATTAATCCCTATTTCATTTATTATTATAATACTTCTTTTTACATTTGTAAACGTTTTATTTAAAATTATTCATTTTATTAATTTTTCAAGACTATTTTCCACTTAATTCCTGATCAATATTGTTAGCAAGCGAGCTTATATCAACGGTACCTCCCTGTAACTTACTTACGTTCTGTTCAAGTATACTATTTATTAAACTATACTTACTAGTGTAATTAACTAATGGAGATAATCTTCCAATAGTCTCATATAATTCATATTCATTGCTATTAAAAAAATCATTTGCTTTAGTTAAATCACTGCTTTGAGATACATCCGTACATATTGGAACAATGCCAAAACTCTGATAAAGCTTTGCATTTACAGTTTTGTCATTACAACAGTACTTCAAAAAATCTAATGCTAACTTAGAGTTTTTAGAATCTTTATTTAGCAGCAAGCTGTTTCCGCCAAATGTAACTGATCTATTTCCTCCTGGTTCAAAGGCTGG
>JAQSXU010000036.1 GCA_029256485.1 Clostridiaceae bacterium | reverse complement strand
GGCATGGAACTATGCAGGTTATGCTTACCCATTGGTACAATAAAACGGTTATCATTTTCTGTAAAATCAACTTTCATATAAAGGACATCATTATAAATGGCAAATTCACTGTGATAATAATCACGCCACATAAATAAGGATCCTAAGGTGCTATCACAGGTTCTTGAATCTTTGTATTCTAAATAATCTATAATCTCATTTACACTATCTAAACTGATAGGTTTAAACTTTAGCATATCTATCTCCAATCTTAAATTACTGTTTCACATATTATATAAATTATAACACTCACTATTTTACTTTATTCTAATATACTTATCAAGTATTTATATTTAGACTTATTAAGTATTTTTTTATTATTATTAAGTTTTTTATTTAGTCTTATTAAGTTTTTTATTTAGTCTTATTAAGTTTTTTATTTAGTCTTATTAAGTTTTTTATTTAGTCTTATTAAGTAATTATATTTAGATTTGACATTTCTATCATTTTATTCTATAATAAAATTAATTCAATTGTATGCAATTTAATTGAATGAAATATAAACAGATTGGTTATAATAATCACAGTAAAAAAAGGAGGAATTCATATGAATATTTATGATTTTAAAGTAAAAGAAACAAGTGGAAATGAAATATCTCTAGGTGAATATAAAGGTAAAGTGTTATTAATTGTTAATACTGCTACTGGTTGTGGTTTTACGCCACAGTATGAAGCTTTGGAAAATCTATATAAAAAGTATAAGGAGCAAGGCTTTGAAATTCTTGATTTTCCTTGTAATCAATTCTTAAATCAGGCACCTGGCACCAATGAAGAAATCGTTAGTTTTTGCCAGCTAAAATACGGTGTAACCTTTAAAACATTTTCCAAAATCAAAGTAAATGGTGAAAATGCAGATCCTCTCTATAAGTTTTTAAAAGAGGAAGTTCCTCTTGATGAGAAAGATACTGCACTACCCGGTTTGTTAGAGAAACTAAAAGGTTTAGGTCAGGTATTTCTTGGTGCTGAAATCAAATGGAATTTCACTAAATTTTTAGTAAGTAAGGATGGTAATATTATTGCACGTTTTGCTCCTACTTATGATATGGATAAGGTAGAACAGGCCGTTGCAGATCAATTAAATAAATAATAAAAGGTGCTACTACGATATGAATTATGATAAGTTAAAATTAGACCGTCAATTGTGTTTTCCTTTATATGTTGTGTCAAAGGAATTGATTAAAAATTATAAACCTCTTTTAGATCCCCTTGGTATTACCTATACTCAATATATTGCTTTTATGGCACTTTGGGAAACCGATAATTTAACTGTAAAAGAATTAGGTCAAAAATTATTTTTAGATTCTGGTACTCTTACACCACTCCTAAAAAAGATGGAACAACAGGGATTTATAATAAGAGAACGCAGTGCCACTGATGAACGTATTGTATATATAAAGTTAACAAAAAAGGGACTGGAATTAAGGGATAAAGCTGCTGAAATACCAGATAAAATGGTTTCTTGTCTTCCTGTGAGTATGGAAGAAGCTATGATTCTACAGAAAATGTTAAACCAATATTTAAATAAGTTAGAACATTAGGAATATGGTGATTTCGTTGCATTAGCAACATACAAATGTATTATTTGTTTATACTATAGTACTATAAGTTAATAACGAAAGGAAGTAGTATTCATGAATAAAAAAATTTTAAAAAATATTGATTTATCAACTGTATTAACGTTACAAGATCTTGTCAATTATCAGGATGGGCAAATTGTAAGTAAAACTTTAGTACAAAATCAAAATATAAGTCTTACCTTGTTTGCATTCGATAAAGAGGAAGAAATAAGTACCCATTCCTCACACGGCGATGCAATGATTTATGTAATTGATGGAGCTGGTGAAATTACCATTGGTGACCAGACATTTGTTGTTTCTGCGGGTGAAACAATTGTTATGCCTTCAGAAATACCACATGCTGTGTATGCAAAAGAGCGTTTTAAAATGTTCTTAATTGTTGTTTTTTAGATTTTCCATGTGTCTTTACATGATTACGGTAACTATATTTCTTAATCATAATCTTTCTAAAATAATAAGAGCCTGACTCAATTCATTTTGAATCAGTATACTATTTATAGTATATCAAAAATAGACCACCAGCGCAGCTGGTGGTCTTGCTTAGTTTAAATTTTAAATTAAAATACAGGAACTACTGCACCCTGCCATTTTTCTTCAATAAATGTTTTAGTTTCTTCTGATGTAACAGCTTCGATTAAGGCTTTTGTCTTATCAGAAGCTTCATTTCCTTCTTTTACTACAATGATATTTGCAAAGGTAGTAGCAGCTTCAGAATCTGTATCTTCTACAAGTAATGCATTTTCACTTGCAGATAAACCATTAGAAAGTGCATAGTTACCATTAATTACTGCTAATTCAACATCTTGTAATACTTTAGCAGTCTGCTCAGCTGCCATTTCAACAATTTTAAGGTTCTTAGGATTTTCTGTGATATCTTTAACAGTTGCTTCTAATCCAGCATTTTCTTTTAATTTTATTAATCCCGCTTTTTCCAATAATAATAAAGCTCTTGCCTCATTGGTTACGTCATTAGGAACTGCAACCTGTGCTCCATCTTGGAGTTCTTCTATAGAAGCCACTTTACCAGGATAAATTCCAAGAGGTTCAAAGTGTACATTTGCTACTGCTTTTAAAGTTGTACCATTTTTTGAATTATAATCATCTAAATATGGCGCATGTTGAAAGAAGTTCGCATCCAAACTGCCATCTTCTGTTGCAACATTTGGTTGAATATAATCAGTAAATTCAACTACCTTAATGGAAAAGCCCTGGCTAGCCAATGAGTTTTTTACTGCATCTGAATTAAGAATTGTTGCATGGGGTTCGATGGTGGCACCTACAACTATCTCTATTAACTCAGCTTCTGCTGTAGTTTCTGCTGCTGTAGTTTCCCCTGTTGTACTTTCCGCTGCAGCTGTTGTTTCTGCCTGGTCTGTACTTTCTTTTGTACCACATCCTGTAAATACAACACCTGCTAGTGCTGTAACTAATAATAAGTTACTTAGTTTTTTAAATTTTTTCATAATTAGTTTTCTCCTTTTCTTCTTCTATCTAATAATTTTGATAGTTTTTGTCCTAAACTTTGTATTAACTGTACAATTATAATTAAGAGTACAATTGTAATCATCATAATATCGGTTTCATATCTGTGGTAACCATAACTAATAGCTATATGTCCTAGTCCTCCAGCACCGATTGCACCAGCCATTGCTGTATACCCAACAAGGGTAATTGTAGCTAAAGAGATACCCATTACAATAGAAGGAAGCGCTTCTGGTAACATTACTTTAAAAACGATCTGAGTATCACTTGCCCCCATTGCCTTAGCAGCTTCAATTACTCCACCATCTAATTCTCTTAATGAATTTTCAATCAAGCGAGCAATAAAAGGTGTTGCTGAAATAATTAAGGAAACTGTTGCAGCTTTAGGTCCAATGGTTGTGCCTACAATTAATCTGGTGACAGGTATTACTGCAACAAGTAAAATAATGTAAGGAATGGACCTACCTATGTTAATAAATATGCCTAATATTTTATTAACCACTGGCATTGGATGGATACCACCCTTTCTTGATATTTCAGCTAAAATACCTATGGGTAGTCCTAGTATGTAGGCATATAGGGTAGAGAAAAATGTCATATATAAAGTTTCCAGGGTACCCTGTACCAGCATAGCGCCATAATTATCAATAAATTCAAATATAACAGCCATTATGCGATACCTCCAATCAGTCGTTGAGTAATTTCAGAAGATTCATTACTAAAAACTTCCTGTGTACTACCGGATGCCACAACTTCGGATTTATCAAGAACTACTACTTTATTACAAATCTCTTGCACAACATTCATCTCATGAGTTATCACAATAATCGTTACTTTTGTTTCCTCATTGATTTTCTTTAATAGTTTTAAAATAGATTTTGTCGTAAGACTATCCAGTGCAGAAGTTGCTTCATCACATAATAAAACACTTGGTTTCGTTGCTAATGCTCTTGCAATAGCTACTCTTTGCCTTTGGCCACCACTTAGTTGAGCCGGATAATTAAATTCCTTTTCTTTTAAATCAACTAATGTAAGGAGTTCATCAACCCTGCGTTTTATTTCGTCTTTTTTGAATCTTCTTTTTTTAAAATAACTAAGTGTACTGTAATCTTCCTTTGACATACCTTCAATAACAAAATCCTTAACAGGAATTATTTCTAATCCAAAAGCAATATTCTTTCTAACATTTTTTTGCATAAGTAAGTTGAAATTTTGAAATATCATGCCAATCTTTTTTCTTAATTGTAATAATTGTTTCCCACTTTTTTTAGTAATATCAACACCATCAATTTCAATGCTACCACTAGTTGGTTTTTCCAATAAATTAATACAGCGAATCAAGGTACTTTTACCTGCACCACTCATACCAATAATTCCAAAGATGTCGCCATCTTCTATTTTAATATTTATTTTATTTAAAACAGTCAAATTTTGATTTTTAGAGGTAAATACCTTGGTTAGATCAGTTATTTTAATCATTCTTCCACCTTCTTGTTTATTTCGTATCAACTCCCGTCTAATTGAATTTTCTTCCTTAAATAAGAATACGAATCCAGAATATTACGTGAGCATTAAACATTTTAAAATTACTTCACATATTATATATTAATCTGTTCAATTGCACAAGTATTTCAAACTGGTAAATGTATAAATAGTCACGATTCTGTAAAAATATAACTATTTAATGTTCATTTTTTATTTCATACTATTTCTATATGTTTATATAGTTTACTTATTCCTATGTGATTTGTCAAGTACTTTATTATATGGAGAATGCCCTAATTTCTTACAAAGAAAAAGGGGACGTATATAGTAGTCCCCCTTTGTTTTCCTAGAATGAAGCTAATTGTTTATAAATTTCATAACGTTCTTTTGCATTTTCTTCTGCTCGTTTAAATAATTCCTCTGCTGTCTCAGGAAATGCTTTTGCTAATGAGCTGTATCTTACCTGACCCATTATAAAATCACGAAAGCTTTCTGTTGGTTCTTTGGAATCTAAAATAAATGGATTTTTTCCTTCTTTCTTTAACTCTGGATTATAGCGGTATAAATGCCAATATCCTGCCTGAACGGCTTTTTTAACCGTTTCCATACTTCTTCCCATACCTTCTTTAATTCCGTGACTGATACAAGGAGCATAGGCAATAATAATAGAAGGACCTTTATAAGCTTCTGCTTCTCTTATTGCTTTTATTAATTGATTATTATCAGCGTGAATACCTACTTGAGCAACATATACATTACCATAGGTCATCATCATTCTTCCCAGATCTTTTTTGCCCGACTTCTTACCGGAGGCAGCAAATTTAGCTACTGCAGCTGTTGGTGTTGATTTTGAAGCTTGTCCACCAGTATTCGAATATATTTCTGTATCAAATACTAAAACATTAATATCCTCACCAGAAGCTAAAACCTGGTCAAGGCCACCATATCCGATATCATAAGCCCATCCATCACCGCCAACAATCCATTGGGATCTTTTTTCTAAATAATCACTTCTTTCCCTTATCTCGTCCATTAATTTCATTATTTCCTTATCCATGGAGCGATATTCATTTATTTCGTTTTTAACTTTGACACAGATTTTTTTCGTCAGATCTCCATCTTCCTTATAGTGAATCCAATCTTCAAACACTTCTTTCACTTTTGGTTCAATTTCCATTTGTATTAATTTAAGCATATTGTCTTCAATTTTTTTTCTAATTTGCTTTACGCCTAAATACATACCAAAGCCAAATTCAGCATTATCTTCAAATAGAGAATTAGCCCAGGCAGGACCTTTTCCTTCCTGATTTGTTGTATAGGAAGTACTTGGAGCAGAAGCAGCCCAAATGGAGGAACATCCTGTTGCATTAGCAATCATCATGCGCTCTCCAAAAAGCTGGGTAACTAATTTAATATATGGAGTTTCCCCACATCCTGCACAAGCACCTGAGAATTCCATAAGTGGCTGTTTAAACTGACTTTCTTTAAAAGAAGTACCATATTCCATTCTTTTATATCCTACTTCTGTAATAGCAAACTTCCAATTTTCAACCTGCTTTGGAATCTGTGTTTCAATGGGATTCATAATTAAAGCTTTACCTTTTGCAGGGCAAATATCAGCACAGTTGCCACAGCCTGTACAATCCATAGGGCTGATTTGAATTCGATACTGCATTCCTGAAAAAGCTTTCCCAGTAGCTGGTTTTGTTACGAAACTCTCAGGTGCCTTTTTTACATCTTCTTCATCAAGTAAAAATGGACGAATAACTGCATGGGGACAAATGTAGGAACACTGGTTACACTGAATACACCGTTCTTCAATCCACTCTGGAACATTAACAGCAATTCCACGTTTCTCATAAGCAGTTGATCCTGTTGGGAAAGTACCATCTTCTCTTCCATGAAAGGCGCTGACTGGTAGTAAATGACCCTGCTGGGCCTGCATTGGCCTCATAATGTTTTTTACAAATTCCGGTTCCTCTACTGTTGCTGCCTTTATTTCTTCACAATTTATCCAGTCACTTGGAATACATATTTCATGTAAGTTTTTAATTCCTTGTTCAATTGCATCAAAATTCATTTGAACAACTTTATCACCCTTTTTAGAATAGGAATAGGTTACTGCTTTCTTAAGTTCTGCAATATAAATATCTTCTGGTATAATATTTAACAATTTAAAAAATGCACCTTGCATTACCATATTAATACGGTTACCAAGGCCTATTTTTTCTGCAATACCTATGGCATTAATGGTATAAAATTTTGCTTTCTTTTCTGCAAGTGCTTTTTTAATATTTGCAGGTAATTTAACACCTATTTCATCCTCTGACCAGTTACAGTTTAAAACAAATATACCGCCTTGCTTTAAATCCTTAACCAAATCATATTTGTTTACATAAGATGGATTATGACAGGCAACATAATCTGCATGATCTACCAGATATGTTGCTTTAATTGGTGTATTTCCAAAACGTAAGTGAGATACGGTTATTCCACCAGATTTTTTAGAGTCATAATCAAAGTAAGCCTGAACATGCATAGAAGTCTGGCTGCCAATGATTTTAATTGCCTGTTTGTTGGCTCCTACTGTTCCATCAGAACCCAAGCCCCATATCTTGCAGGTCTTTCTATCAGCAGGTTCCATGGAAATATGCTGATTTACCGGTAGTGAAGTTCTTGTAATATCATCATCAATGCTAATTGTAAAATGATTTTTAGCACTAATACCTTTTAGGTTCTCATAAACAGCTGCAATATGATTTGGAGTAGTATCCTTAGATCCAAGACCATAACGGCCACCAATAATAATAGGTGCCCCATCGGTATTACTATAGCAACTGCATACATCTAAATATAAGGGTTCTCCAATTGCACCAGGCTCTTTTGTTCTGTCAAGTACTGCAATTTTCTTAACAGATTTAGGAATACTTTGTAAAAAGTGAGCCATAGAAAATGGACGATAAAGATGAACTTTAACTAAACCATATTTTTCACCCTTACTATTAAAATAATCAATGGTTTCTTCAATAGTTTGTGTAACAGAACCCATGGCAATAATAACATATTCTGCATCTGGTGATCCATAATAATCGAATAAACCATATTTCCTTCCAGTAAGCTGATTCATCTTATCCAAATATTCTTCTACAACAGGTATAATATTGGAATAGTATGGGTTACTAGCTTCTCGTGCCTGGAAATAAATATCCGGATTTTGAGCAGTGCCACGAATCACTGGATGGTTAGGTGATAATGCTCTTTGTCTAAAGTCATCAATTGACTTATAATCTACAAGTGAAGCATAATCATCGTACTCTAGTGCCTCCACTTTCTGCAATTCATGTGAGGTTCTAAAGCCATCAAAAAAATGAACAAAAGGAAGTTTTCCCTTAATCGCAGATAAATGTGCAATTGGAGCTAAATCCATTACTTCCTGCACAGAACCAGACGCAAGCATTGCACATCCAGTCTGCCTGACTGCCATAACATCCTGATGATCACCAAATATACTTAATGCATGGGCTGCAAGTGCACGGGCACTAACATGAAATACTCCTGGCAATAACTCTCCGGCAACTTTATACATATTTGGTATCATAAGTAGTAAGCCTTGAGATGCTGTAAATGTTGTTGTAAGTGCTCCTGCTTGGAGTGAACCATGAAAAGCACCTGCTGCACCTGCTTCTGATTGCATTTCCACCACATTCACTTCCTGGTTAAAAATATTTTTTCGTCCCCTTGCAGCCCATTCATCAGTTACTTCTGCCATATTTGAAGATGGAGTTATTGGGTAAATTGCTGCAACATCGGTAAATGCATACGCTGCATAAGCAGCAGCCGTATTTCCATCCACGGTCATTTGAGTTATAGACATAATGCACCAAACCTTTCTTTTCTTACTTTCATTACTTAATACTATTTAATTTAATTCTTTTAATAATTTGAATGTACTTATTATAGCCTGCTTCCGTTATCTACCCAATTTTTTGCTTTTTCCACGTCATATTCTGCCGGTTTGGTAACATGACTAATTTTTTTTATTTGTTCGCTATTAGACCAAGCAGCTGTTCCTTCATTATTAGTAGCATCTGCCTTATCTAGTCTCATGTTATTTAAACCACTTAGATTGTTATCTTTTTTCTCCATTAAGTAGTATCTCCTTTCTTGATATAGTATTGTAAAATTTACACTTAATTCTCTTTATACCATATTAAAATCTCCATTATTCCTGTTATTATTCAAAATATATCCAAAAAGAGTCTATTTCACTTGGATTGAAATAGACTCTTTCTTATGTATACTTTTATATTATTATTTCGTTTCAAATAGCTTGTTTAGCATATTGCTATTATAAATTTCCTCAATTTCATTACATACTAATGGCTTACAAAACAGGTATCCTTGTATATAGTTGCACTTATCTTCTTTCAGCTTATGGTATTGTTCAATAAATTCTATTCCTTCTGCTGTAATCTCTAGCTTAAGGCTGTGTGCCAGTCTTATTATACTATTCATTACGTTGTTTTCACCTAATTCTAAAAATTTTTCACATAATGATTTATCCAGTTTTATTTTATCAACTGGTATATAGGTTAGGTAATTTAATGAAGAATAACCTGTTCCAAAATCATCTAAAGCTATACTAATTCCCATATCCTTTAATTTGATTAAAAAATCGTATGTTTCTCTTGAATCTTCCAAAAGAATACTTTCTGTGATTTCAATTTCAATAAATTTTGAATCAATTTTAGACGCAACAAGCAATTGTTTTAGATATTCAATGTATCCTTTATCACGAAGTTGTTTGCTGGAGTAGTTAATTGCTACTGGTTTTAACTGATATCCTTTCTTACTCCATCTAGCTAATTGTGTAATAACTTCCTTTGTAACCCACCTACCCATTTCCATGATTAAACCTGTTTCTTCAGCAACAGGTATAAACTCAGCAGGAGAAAATAAATTTTCCTTTATTCGTAATAATGCTTCAAACCCTACAATATTACCGGTATTAACATCTACCTGGGGCTGGTATACTAAGTAAAATCCATCTGTTTTTATTGCCATACGAAGGGCTGCTTCTATCTGATTTTTATGCTGTAATTGTACCATCATTTTATTACAAAAAAACATATGTTTATTCTTACCCGTATGTTTTGCCTCATACATGGCAGTATCTGCAAACATGATTAGTTGATCAATGGCCATACTGTCTTTTGGAAAACTGGTCACTCCTATACTAAATGTTACGAAATATTCTAATTGATTAATGACTAGCTCCTTTTCAAAAAGCTTCATTATTTTCGCAATAACATCTTCAATCTCTTCCTGTTCTACCAGATCAGGTATCAGTATTAAAAATTCATCGCCTCCAAACCTGGAAACAAAGATATCCTTACATGCAACTTTTAATAAACGCTTTGCTACACTTTGCAGTATCCTATCACCAAATGCATGACCTAAGGTATCATTTGCTGATTTAAAATTATCCAAATCAAAGAATAATATGGTCCCTGCTCTGCCAGAACTTAATTCTGCCTGTAATTTTTCCATAAAACTTAACCTGTTGGGTAGTTTCGTTAAAAAATCAAAGTTTGCATATTCTTCTATTGTCTCATATTGAGCCCTCAGTTCTTCTTCAGAAGCAGTTAATTCTTCAAAGGTCTGGGTTAATTCTTCATGACTTTCCTGTAATTTCTTTTCGATTTTACGTTGTTTTATATTATCTATAACTAAAATTACAACTATTACAAAAAGAAATAGAAATATTGCAATGGCCCATTGTACTAATTCTTTATTTTCCTGCAGGAAGCTTAATTCTTTATTAACAAACGTAGCATCTTCTGGTAATATCTTTTCATCAATCTGATACTTTTTAATTATATCATAGTCAAATATGTAATAATTTGGGCTTTTCTTAACTAATGCAATCTCTTGAATAGGGGTTCCCTGGAATACATTAACTATCATATTGGCAGCTATTCTACCGGCTTCATAATAAGATATCATTTTACCGCCTAAGATTCCAAGACCAACGCCTCCAACCTCAGAACGTAAAATTGGGACCTTTACATGCTCTGTTAAAATAGAAATTGCCTCTGGAATTGTAAGATTCCTTCCAGCCTTATCCGTATACATACTAAAATATAATAGGATGCTATCACCTTCAATATTTTCAAGAACTGGACCTATTTCATCAAATGTATAGTCACCTACGTTAATAATTTCAAAATCTAACTTATTAAATTCATTTTTATAGGAATAAAATTGTTCTCGGTTCCCAACTCCAGTTAATGTGTTATCAACAATTGCAACTACCTTTTTTGCATTTGGATTAATTAACAAACCCAGCTCAATGTTCTCTTTTAAGGATGTCTCCTCAACGATTCCAGTAATGAATTGATTTTCTGCTGCAATGACAGCACTTTCCATATTATTAATACCTAAAAAAACAATTGGCAAATTCAAAAATAACTCTTCCTGATGTTTCATGGCAAAATGTAATGCACTATCATCTCCTACAATAACAGCATCATATTTTATATACTTTAACTTATATTGTAGCATTTCATAAAAGATAGATTCATTTTCTTTGGTATCAAACCTCTTCATATCCATATATTCGGTATCAACTGTAATGGAAAGAGGGGTTAAAACTGATTTGAGCCCTTCTATTTGATCTGGTACGCTTAAGAAATTAGAATCATAGGAACTTATAAATAAAACCCGTTCCTTATAGGTTTCACTTTCAGCCAATGCAGGCTTCCTAGGAGAAATATTTAGAAATAGCAGTATTAACAGGCAGACCTTTAGTAATCGTATAAGTCGAAAGATGTGAGTAGTAGTGTGCTGCATGTAAATCCCCTTTCTTTTATGTATATTTGATTACAAGTTATGTCATATTATAACAAATCTAGATAATATAAGCAATTAAATATACATTTTTTAGTAAGGGTAGTTATGTTATTAAAGCTATTAAAACTATTATTAATACTGTTATTAATACTTTATCTGCTCAATGTAACTTCCTTTTACATCTTTTCTAACTAATATCTGCTTATCAATTTTTAATTTTAGTTCATCTACATGTGAAATAATACCTACGAATCGATTTCCTGTTGTTAAACTAGCTAAAGTCGCAATAGACTGATCTAGTGCTTCTGAATCCAAAGAACCAAATCCTTCATCAACAAACAAAGTATCAATTTCAATTCCACCCGCAAAACTTTGAATAATATCTGAAAAGCCAAGGGCTAAGCATAAGGCTGCCATAAAAGACTCACCGCCGGATAATGATTTTACACTACGTATTTTTCCCGTCCAAGTATCAAAAACATTTAGCTCCAAACCAGTAAAACTTTGAATATTGCCTTCTTCTTTTCGTTGTAATAAATACCTTTTTCCTGACATTTCAAAAAATCTTTTGTTCGCTTCTTTAATAATCTGTATAAAGTAAGAAGCCTGAACATAGGTTTCAAAGGTTATTTTCTGTTTACCCTCAAGCCTTCCATTGGCTGTTTTTGACATAGAATATATTTCTAGATAGTGTTTGCTCTTTTCAATTCTTTCCTTTTCAATTTCTAGAATCTTTAAACCAGCTTCTTGATTCACTTCAATTCTTGTTTGAATATTTTTTAAACTTGTCTCTAGTTTTGCCTTTTCTTCTTTTAGCATATTTCTTTTGTTTCTAATAATATCAAGATCCACAGGTTCTTTACCATTGGTTTTTTCAAATAAAGTATCTAACTGAATATTTACTTCTTTTATACGTAAGTCGTACTTATTACATTGATCTTTTATCTCATCAATCTTGTCCTGTGTTAATAATGCGTTTTTATAATCAGCTTCCCTTTGAAATCCAACTTCCTTTATCTTTTGCAAAAACTCAGCTAATGAGATATTATAATTGTTGGAGCTATTTAAATACTGTTCTTGAAATTCTATCAATAAATTAATAGTGGTTTCTTGTGCTATTTTGATTTCTTGATATGCTTTTTCTGCTGCTTGCAAACTTTGTTTTGAAGCTTCTAGGTCAGCAATTTTTTCTTCTCTGGTCTGGCATGCCTTCACATATGAGTCATACTCTAAATCCAAGGCAATCAAGTCAATTTCCTTTTGTAATGTTTCTAAACCAATCATAAGAGCGCTTTTTTCTTCTTTTAATTGGTCAATATCTTTTTGAAGTCCTTCTATTATAACAGCGATTTCACCTTTCTTTTTTTCACATTCTTCTTTTTGGTTACATCTATTTTTATATAAGGTCTCATTTATCTTTAAATTCTTAATTTCCTCTGTCTTTATTTCTTTTTGAACCAATAAATTTTTCTCTAAATCTGATAAATCCATTTCTTCAACTGATTTATCAGAAGCATTAACAATCTTATACTCACAGATGGCAGACTTTAAAGCTTCTATTTTTGTTTCTAACTCTTTTTTACTTTCACTTGCTATTAGACTTGCTACCTGCATTTCCTTATTAAGATGATCTTTTGATTCTTTTAATTTTATAAGTTCAGCTTCTGAAGGAGCATCATTAAGGCAAGAAGTGATATTGGGATGTTCTAGAGAGCCGCAGACAGGACACGGTTCTCCTGCAACTAAATTTGATGCCAATATCCCTGCCTGTTCTCTAAGAAATGCTTTTTGTTTAACTTCATAATCTAAGTTTACAATTTCATACTTTTCTTCGGTCTCTATATACAATAATTTATTTTTTTCAACTGATTTCTGAAGTTTTATTAACGCTGCATTTTCTAATAACAAATTTTCTATTTTTGCGAATTTAAAATTTTCCTGTTCTAAACGGTTCTGACAGTTAATTAATTGAACTTGGCAATTTTCTAAATCTGACATTTCACTAATTAAGTCTTGTAGTTGAACTTTCATATCCCCTAAGTTATCAATATTCAATTGTAATTTTCTATCAATTTTCTCTAAATTAGCTGTCAAACTTTTATGAAGATTCTTTCTGTCTTGAAGCTTGCCATATTGGGGAAGTTTATCTTCAAGATTTTTTATTTCTAAATACCTTTTTTCTCTGTTACCTTCTTGGGATAACTCATATTCATAAACTGCTTTCGCCTCATTTAGTTTAATTTCTTGTACTTCTTTATCCCTTTTTACTTTCTCTATTTTAGCTTCTAACTGTTTTAATACAGCCTCTTCTCTAATTTTTGTATCTTCCTTGGGTTTAATATAAGATAAAGCTTTTTGTCCAAGTACTGCCTTCTCAGCGAAACCTTCTATCTCCTCTTTTTTGCAGTCCAGTTCTTCCTTTATTTTTAAAAGCCTGTTTTTCTCTTCAATATCATTATTTAGAATCTTCCCTGTAGTTTCTATTTGAATTAATTGGTTATTATTGTTATCCAGTATGTTTATCTCTTCTTTTACCTTAGACTGTAACAGGCTGTCTTCGGCAGCTAATCTTCCCATTAATTCTAATATTTCTTGTACCAGATTAATATTATGGGAAGCTTTCAATTCCGAAAATAATTGAAAATAAAAGGAATTCTCTTCAATTTTAACACCATTAATATATTGCATTATGCTTTTCTCTAAATCATCGCATTGATTTCTTAATTCATTTTCTTTTTCTCTTAACCTGGCTGCTACTTTTTTATATAATTCAGTGTTAAATACCCTTTGTAATATCTCATTTCTTTTATCATTATCTGCTAACAGTAATTCTAAGAATTCACCTTGGGCTAGCATTGCAATTTGTTTAAATTGATCATAGCCAAGTCCTCCAAGAATACTTGTAATGATTGCTCTTACTTCATTTCTTCCATCTATTTTAGTGCCATCTGGCATAATAATATAGGCACCTTTTTTCTGTAATACCTGTCCTTTTCGTTCACTTTTTCTATTCTGGTCAGGAAAGCGATTCAAAGTGTATTTTTGCCCCTTGTGTAAAAATTCTAAGGTTACTTCTGTAAATACATCCAATGTTGCAAAATCACTTCTGACTGTGCTGCTATCCCGTGTTTGCCCACTTGTTTTTTCAAATAGTGCATAAGAAATAGCATCAAAAATAGAGGTTTTACCAGCCCCTGTATCTCCCGCAATCAAAAAAATCCCCGAATTACCAAATCCCTGAAAATCTATTGTGGTTATACCAGAATAGGGACCAAATGCACTTATTGTTAATTTTAGCGGTTTCATACTACCTCTCCCTTCAGTGTTTCATAACAACTGCTCTATTTCGTAAATTCTTCATTTACCTCCTCCAGTATCTCCTGAAGTATATTCCATTGATTTTGTGTTAAGTCTATATTATTCTGATTACTATAAAACTCCTGAAATAAATCCAAAGGATTTCTAGTTGTAACATCCCCTGAAGCAGATGTTCGAGAATTCTCATTTATAATAGATTTTGCATTGGAAGTTTCAAATAATAAAACATTACGATACACTGTACGTAATTTACCTACGGGATCAAAGATATCTTCTTCATCTGTTATAATTGCATGAATGTAGTCTTCACAATTCCCCCCTGTATATTTTTCATTATGTAAAAGATTCTCAATAGAATCTTTTATTATCCGCATATCTCTAATAGGATGTAGTGGTATCTGAGAAATTATGATGTTATCTTTTTCTTTTATATCAATACAAGTGACAGATTTTTTATGGTTTACTTCAGAAAAAGAATACTTTAATGGTGTTCCACAGTACCTGACCGTTTCTCTTCCTATCATTTGAGGTCCATGAATATGCCCAAGTGCTACATAATCAAAAGTTGCAAAAGTTGAAACATCAATATTATCAATTCCACCAATAGAGATACTTTCAGATTCAGATTTTTCTGGTTCTATTCCTCCATTGGTTACAAACTGATGTGCAACTAATATATTTCTTTCCCAGGATTCTAACTCTGTATGATCAAAAACTACTTTTGCCGCGCTTTCATAAGATGTTATTTCAATCTCCTTAAAATAATTGGAAACGAAAGAAGGTCTAATATAAGGCATTAAATAAATGTTTAATTTGCCATACTCATCTTCTAACTGTATTTTTTCAAGAGTTCCATTAAAAGTACCGGCAATATAAATATCATTTTTACCCAATATTTCTTTACAAAAATTTAAACGTTCCGGTGAATCATGATTCCCACTGACTATAAATATTTTAATTTTTCTTTTCTCAAGCTGGGTTAGAAAATCATCGAATATATTTACTGCACCGGCAGGGGGAATGCTTCTGTCATAAATATCCCCAGCAATTAAAATCCCCTCCGGTTTCTCTTCATCGGCGATATTAATAATTTCATTTAAAATATGTATCTGGTCAGATGAAAAATCAACTTCTTTAAATTTTTTCCCTATGTGTAAATCTGAAATATGTAAAAACTTCATATCGGTTCCTCTTTTTTAATTTTATTTGTTCAGTATATCATAAATACGATTCATAGTAAATTTCTATCATATTCTATGTAAATATGGATACTATAAAAAGATAAGTTAGAAAATTGCGAAACTAAATTATTTATTAATTGTACAGAAAACTAAAAAGTTTCGCAATTGCTTAATTTTAAAAAAAGTAACAGAAAGCAGGATGAAGATCATAGATAAGACAACAAAAAGAGGCTATCTTAATTCAGATAGCAGAGATTTTAATGAAAGTCTGTATAAATTTAGTACCAAGGATACTAGAAAAATATAACATTGATCTTGTTATATTGATTTATCTGTTGAATTTCCTGACCGAATATATTAACGAATTCCTGTAATATCTTTAATCACTTCTCCTGCAATAATAAGGCCAGCCACAGAAGGTACAAATGCTGTACTACCTGGAATTTGCCTTCTGTCCGTACATTTTCTTTCTGCTCCAGGAGGACAAATACAATTGTTTTTGCAACTAATTGACATGTCCTCTAATGGCTTTCTTGGCATTTCTTTTGAATATACCACTTTTAATTTTTTTACACCTCTGGCACGAAGTTCTCGTCTCATTACTTTAGCAAGAGGGCATACTGATGTTTTATAAATATCTGATACTTCAAATTGTGTTGGATCTAATTTATTTCCAGCTCCCATGCAGCTGATAATTGGAATATTATACTGATTTGCCCTCATAACTAGTTCAAGTTTGCCTGTAACGGTATCTATTGCATCCACAATATAAGAATACTCCGAAAAATCAAATTGATCTGCCACCTCAGGTGTGTAAAAAGTTTGATGGGCATTAACGATTGCTTTGGGATTAATTTCAAGAATACGTTCTTTCATCACTTCAACCTTATATTTACCTATGGTTTTTCTGGTTGCTATAATCTGTCTGTTTATATTTGTTAAGCATACTTTATCATCATCAAATATATCAAAAACTCCTACACCACTTCTTGCAAGTGCTTCTACCGTAAAACCTCCAACTCCACCAACTCCAAACACTGCTACCCTGGATTGACTTAATTTTTCCATAGCTTCCCCACCAAATAAAAGCTCTGTTCTTGAAAATTGATTCAACATTTTTTTCTCCTATATATTTATACTATTGTGTTTTTATTCATACTTATCCTATTATCTAAATCTGAAATATCATAGCATTTTATTTTTTTTATGTCAATATTGATATCATTTAAAAAATCGCTCATCCCCTGCTCTCTAACCTTTTGGTAGGTCTGAAATGTAACCAGAGCTTCTTTTACATTATGATAAACTTTCCAACAACCGTTAATTATATAATTTTCTCCTTTATTTGCTATAAATTCTTGGACATCATAGGTTGGATATCCTAAAAACAATCCAATTTCATGGGGGAAAATACAAGACATACCATGTGAAAAAGAATATCTTAAAGCTAAATGATTTAGTACCCCTTCCACTGATTCATCTTTTTTAATATATCCATTCTGTATTAATAGCGGATGATTCCGGTACTGATCAATAATAAATTCTATTGCTTCAGGCGTATAAATTAATATAAAATAGGCATTGGCAGATTCATGCAGCACTATATATTTACATTGAAATCTGCATAATATCTGCTGTATGCAATCAAAAAAATCACTGGTTCTAGTAATGTATTTTTTATAAAATGTAACCAAGTTAGATGGTTTTATTTTGACCAAACATGGCATACAGCTATTGGCAAGAGTAAATAATATATAATCTTCTAATGTGTGTTTGTCTGGTTTAAACTTACATAAATTATTCATTATCATTATATACCTCTGACTGAAGGGAAAGATTAATCTTTTTACTCTTTCTATTATCCGCCAATATCCGGTTCTTACTCTTTTATCTTAAATTTATAATAAAAATATTACTAAATTTACTAGGAAATATTATCTACCTCTATCTTAAATCATCACTTCTCTTTTGTCACTACTTTGCCCTTAATTTAAAGCATTTAGCAATAGATTATTATTTCAAGAGAATTAATTATTTCGCTTATACATTTTCCATATATGTCCATTCCATAATTTTCATTGTTGAAGAATGTAAAAAAAGTAGTTATACTTGAATACAAGTTTAAAATTTGATTTCTGGAGGTGTTAATTTGAGAGAACTGGATTACCTCGCACTAGAGGCAGCAAAAAATCAAACCGTTTTAAATGAGTTAATCGAAAAAAATGAGTTTTTTATAATAAAATGTGCTTCAGCGGTAACCCATCATTACATAACTAAAAGTGACGATGAATGGTCCATTGCTTTAATGGCTTTTGTTCAATCTATTAATAATTATGATTTAACCAAGGGAAGCTTTCTTAGTTTTGCAGAACTAGTAATTCGCAGACGTTTAGTTGATTACATAAGGTCACAAAGTAAACATAACATGGAAATATCTGTTGACCCTGTTATTTTTGATACTGATGGTGAAGAATCTGAAACTGATATTTCGATTCGCCTTGCTGTAGCCGACCAGGTTTCACAGGAAGTTAATCACTCAATCCGACTTGAAATTAATGCAATAAGTGAAGTTTTAACAGACTATGGTTTTACTTTTATGGATTTATCAAGCTGTTCCCCCCATGCAAAAAAAACAAAATCATCCTGTGCAAAGGCAACGGGTTTTATGTTGAATTCCCCATTGTTAATGGGTGAAATGAGAGGCACAAAACAGCTTCCTTTAAAAATTATTGAAAAAAATGCAAAAGTACCCCGAAAAATATTAGAACGTCATCGAAAATATATAATAGCAGCTATAGAGATACTTTCCGGAGAGTATCCTAATCTTGCTGAATATTTGCGATACATCAGAGAGGAGATGTAGTTATGAAATCTGTTGTTTTAGAAATTAAAGATGGTTATGCAGCATTACTATCTGATGATGGCAGAATAGTAAAAGTAAAAAATAAAAATTATGTATTAGGACAGGTGATTGAGATGAAAATTCAAAAAGTACATTTTACAAAGAAATTAGCACTTTGTGTTGCATCGGCAGCCGTAATGCTTTTAACCACTGGAATAGGTGCCTGGGCTTACACCACTCCTTATTCCTATGTTAGCCTTGATGTTAATCCATCCATTGAATATACCTTAAACCGATTTGATCGTGTAATTGATGTAAAAGCAGTGAATGATGATGGACAGGTTATACTTGACCAGATTGATATTGACGGATTAACAAATGAGTCAATTGAAGATGCAATACTTTCTACAGTAAATCAAATAACTCAGGACGGATATTTTGGTTCAACGAATACTGTTTCTGGTTCTGCTATTGTTGTTGGTGAAGGCACCACTACCGTATCAGGTTCTGCTATTTCAATTGATGGTGGTCTTGTAATAACTGTTGCAAACGGTAATACAAATATATCAGATGAACTTGCAGCTGAAATCCTTGCAGCCGTTCAAAGTTTTGTCGGCGAAAATGTTGTGGTTGAAGTTGAAGGTGTTGGCTTAGAACGTGTTGAAGAAGCAAGAGAATTAGGTGTAACACCTGGTAAGCTTAATCTAGTTCAAAAACTACAGGCAAGTGCAGAAAATCCTGATAGTATTGTATTAGAAGATTGGTTAGATAAACCTGTAAAAGACATAATGAAGCAAATCAAAGAAAATAGAAAAGCAAATCCTACAGATGAAAGTACTGAAGAAACTACTGCAGTTACCGAAGAATCTGCTTCTGCTACGGAAGCTGTAACTGAGGAATCAGAAACAACCAGTGATAAAGCTACAAAAGCTACTGAAAAAGCATTAGCTGCTTCTGAAAAAGCTGCCGAAAAAGCAACTGCTGCTTCTGAAAAAGCTGCTGAAAAAGCAACTGCTGCTTCCGAAAAGGCTGCCGAAAAGGCAACTGCTGCTTCTGAAAAAGCTGAAGAAAAAGCTGTCGCTGCTTCTGAAAAGGCAACCACTGCTTCTGAAAAAGCAGCAGAAAAAGCCAAAGCAGAACAGGACAAGTCTAAAAATACCGTTGAAACTACAGAAACAAGTTCTACAAAATCAAATAATTCATCAAAGAATGAAAATAAAGCTGATAAAGCAAAAGGTAATAACTAAGGTTATTGCAAAATAATTGATTATATTTAGTATTAAGGTATTATCTACGGAAAATTAATTTTTCGCATTATCATGTGTGTAATTAAATTTACATAAACTTCATATTCAAACATCCCTTATAGAAAAGCCCGAAAAGGGCTTTTCTTGTATCTAAATATAAAATAGTACACTAAAAAAATCAGGTATATGAAGTTACATGCTTTCATATACCTGATTTTCTTATTTGAAATAATTTGGATATTTCATTCTTAATTCTGTTTCATCTACTTTATATCTTGATAAATGTTTTGTGATTGTTGCTCGTGCTAATTCTTTATCCTGATTTTTAATGGCATCCACTAATACTCTATGATCTGAAATTGTCTTACTATCTTTAATAACCTGCAAACTTAAACTTCTTGCTCGATCAAAATGTGTCATCATACCTTCCAACAATTTATGAGTAAAGTTTTTCTTGCAAATTGTAAATAATAATTCATGAAATGTATCATCCAGCTGAAGCTTCTTTTCGTTTGCAGGATTATCCATATAAAATTCCTGTAGTCTTAAATTCTCTTCAAGCAAAAATATATCTTCGGAACTTGCAACATCACATGCCAATTCAGCAATTGCAGTTTCTAGTACTAAACGTACATACCTTGCCTCTTCTACTAACTCACTATCAATCTGAGCAATTACACTACCTTTTTGAGGATAAATTTCTACCACTTTTAATTTACTTAGTTCAATAAGTGCTTCTCTAACAGGTGTTCTGCTAATTCCCATTTGGGCTGCTAATTCATTTTCGCTTACCATGGTACCGGGTATAAGTTCTAAAGAAATAATATTCTGCTTTATTACACGAAAAGCATACTCCCTGGCAGTTTCTTTTCCAGTGCGCTCCATAATCTGCATATTACAACCTCCCAGTACATGCTAATATAAAAACATCTCCTAGTCAAGATACTTTTTTAAAGTAGCTCTAACAGCACCTTTTCCTTGTATTAGCTCAGCAAAATAGCCTTCTACTTTTTCTCCAAGACCTACTTCATACAAGTTTACACCAAAAATATTAGAATTCTCTAACACATCCTTTAGTAATTCATGGAAATTTACTTTCTCACCTAATTTTATATCTGCAAATATGGGAGTTAATACAGAAAGCATAGGATCTGGACTTAATTCAAAGCTATTACCTTCATCATTGATTCCCATTAAATATCGACACCAGCCTGCTAAAGTTAAACAAATATTATTTAGGTTAGCTACCTCTAATTTATCATCCGCTTTGTAAGCTTTAATTGTTTCGCCAAAGCGAATGGCTAATTTTTGAGACGTATCCGTTGCAATTCTTTGTGGCGTATCCGGCATAAATGGATTAGGAATACGTTTTTGTAGTACTTCATCAATAAAATCTTTTGGATTAATGATGCCTGGATCTACAACTACAGGTAAACCTTCCACATAACCGATTTTCTTAACTAAGGAAACCAGTTCTTTGTCTTTCATTTCTTCTGAAATTTTATCATAAGATAGTAAGCATCCAAAAATCGCCAGTGCAGTATGAAGTGGATTTAAACAGGTGCAGACTTTCATCTTTTCAACTTTATCTACTGTTTCCTTATCAGTATATATAATTCCACCTTTATCTAAGGGAAGGCGACCATTCATAAATTTATCTTCAATAACCAAATACTGTGCTTCCTCTGCATTTACAAAAGGAGCTACGTAAGTATTCTTTTTGGTAATAACAGATTCTGTATCTTCAAATCCAGCTTCTTTTAGCATTGTAATAACGGAATCTGCTGGTCTTGGAGTTATTTTATCAATCATGGACCAAGGATAAGAAATACTCTCATAAACATATGTTAAAAATTCAGGCTCAACTATTTTATTATCCACCCATTTTTTTGCAAATGTAGTTACAGCAGCTTCTAATTTGGAACCATTATGGGAACAATTATCCATACTTACAAGGGTTAGAGGAATGCTACCCTTTCTAAATCTGGCATAACAAAGTGCTACCAATTTTCCAATATAACTAGACGCAGTTTCTGGTGTTTTTAGGAAATCAGCTGCAACATCAGATAAAAATTCCTGATTTTGATTTATTAAACTATAACCTTTTTCTGTTATAGTGAAGGAAACCATTTTTAAGCTTTCACTTTCAAATATTTCAGTTAAACGTCCCCAATCACCTGAGTTACTGGTATCAACACAAAGAGACTCAGCAATACTGGCAATTACTTTTTTCTCAAGGCTTCCATCTGCTTTTAAAGTTACTAAAACACTTAAATCATCAAATTCTTTAAAGCTTTTTTCAATGATTTCATAATCATATCCTTCTGCCACAATAATTCCAGTTTTTAATATACCTTGGTTCAATAAATCCTGACAAACTGCAGCAGGAAAAGCTCTAAAAATATTTCCTCCTCCAAAATGTACCCATTCTGGATTCTCTTTTGTTTGCTGAATCATCACTTCACGATTAAATTTTGGTAATTCAAAACCAGCATCTTCCCATGGTTTTTGATTTTTAAGATCTTCCTGTCTTAATTTCATATTTATTCCTCTTTTCCTACCTATCGATATTATAAATAAACATTATTTTGCAGATTTTTCAATTGCTTCAATTAGGCCATTTAAATAAGTTGCACCTAAAGCACGGTCATATAATCCATAGCCTGGCATAGCAACTTCTCCCCATATTGCACGTCCATGGTCAGGGCGCACAGGGCCATCAAAACCTACTTCGTATAAAGTTTTCATAATTTCGTACATATCAAGAGAGCCATCGGATGATAAATGGGCTGCCTCATCAAATTTACCAGGTGCATGATGTATAATATTTCGAACATGAGCAAAATGTATTCTACCTTTTGTTGCTCTGATAATATCACAAATATCATTCTTTGGATTTGAGCCATAAGATCCAGTACATAAAGTAATACCATTGAATTTAGCATCCACTGCATTTAATAATTTTAATATATTATCTTTATTATTTATGATTCTAGGTAAGCCAAACACTGGCCACGCCGGATCATCTGGATGAATGGCCATAACAATATCATATTTTTCACAAACAGGACGAATCTTATTTAAGAAGTACACTAGATTTTGTAATAACTGTTCATCATTCACATCTTTGTATGCTTCAAATAATTCCTGAACACGTGCAAGTCTTTCAGGTTCCCAACCTGGCATAACAAAACCATTACTATTTTTATCAATCTGGTTAAACATCGTTTCTGGATTAATCTGATCAATTAACTCCTGGTTATAGGATAAAACAGTTGAACCATCTGGTCTTACTTTCGCCAAATCAGAACGAGTCCAATCAAATACAGGCATAAAATTATAACAAACCATTTTGATTCCAGCCTGTCCTAAATTTTCTAATGTCTGTATATAATTATCAATGTATTTATCTCTTTCTGGTAAACCAATTTTAATTGAATCATGGATATTTACACTTTCAATACCCTCAATTTTTAATCCACTTGCTTCAACTTCAGCTTTAATCTTTAATATATTTTCCATTGGCCATGCTTCGCCTGCTGGAATATCATATAAAGTTGTTATAACTCCAGTTACCCCTGGAATCTGTCTGATTTGTTGTAAAGTTACTGAATCATGTCCTGTGCCAAACCAACGTAAAGTCATTTTCATTATTTTTTCCTCCATTATTTTACTTATTCTAAAATATTATTTCAAATCTATATCAAAATAATTTTTTGCATTATTATAACAAATATCCTGAACCATATGACCAACCATGTTAATGTCATCTGGATATTGTCCTTCTTCTACCAAGTCACCAAATTTGTTGCACAATATTCTTCTAAAATATTCATGACGTGGGAATGATAAAAAGCTTCTAGAATCTGTAAGCATACCAACAAATTTCGAAATCAAACCAAGCTGGCTTAGTGCTTCCATCTGTCGTTCCATTCCATTAATCTGATCTGCAAACCACCAACCTGATCCAAATTGTAACTTTGATGGACATGTACTATCCTGAAAATTACCAATCATAGTAGCAATAACTTCATTAGATACCGAATTAAGATTATATAAAATTGTTTTTGGCAATTGATTATTATGATCCAGTGCATCTAAAAATCCACTTAAATCTTTCGCAAAGCTTCTATCTTCAATAGAATCTACCCCTACATCTGGACCTAGCTTTTCAAATAATCTTGTTGAATTATTTCTTAGTGCACCAATGTGTATTTGCATTACCCAACCAAACTGATGATAGATTTTACCAAGCTCATGAAGAATATTGCCCTCAAATTTACCCATTTCTTCTTCCGTAATATTGTCACAGTGAAACGCTTTTTGTAATATAATATCTGCTACTTCATCGGTGCAAGGGCTATAGCGGAAAATATCCATACCATGATCACTGACTCTGCATCCAGCTTTATGAAAATAATGTATTCTTTGTACTAATGCTTTCTTTAAATCATTTACAGTGGTAATATTAAAACCAACAACATCTCCTAAGTCTTTTAAGTAGGAAATAAATCCAGGCTTTTTAATATGAACCCCATTGTCTGGGCGAAATGTTGGTAAAACCTTAATTTCAAAATCATCTCTTAATTTTTTGTGATAATCAAGAGTGTCTTTGGGATCATCTGTAGTACAAAGGACTTTAACATTCATTTTACGTAATAAATTTCGTACACTAAATTCTTCTGTTTCTAATAATGAATTACACTTCTCCCAAATCATGTCACATGTTTCAGGTGATAATGTTTCAAATATACCAAAATATCTTTGTAATTCTAAATGTGTCCAGTGATATAAAGGATTACCAATTAAATAAGGTACAAGTTCCGCCCACTTTACGAATTTCTCATATTCTGATTTTTCTCCGGTTATAAACTCTTCATCAATTCCAAAAGATCGCATAGCTCGCCATTTATAGTGATCTCCACCAAGCCAAACCTGTGTAATAGATTTAAAATTCACATCATCATAAATCTGTTTTGCTGATAAGTGATTATGAAAATCATAGATTGGCATATCTTTCGCGTAGTTATGAAATAAGTTCTGTGCTGTCTTAGTTTTTAGAAGAAAATTTTCATCCATAAATTTTTTCATTATAATTATTAGCCTCCTTGATTTCACAGAATACTAACTTGTATACTAGTATGTAATAATGATACAGTTAGTTATTTGATTTGTCAACGTTAATATATTATGAAATGTATTGCTTTTTTTTATACACAATGTATAAACAATAACACAGTGTCTTTTTTGAAACTAAATGAAAATTTTAATTATATATAATAAAAAAAGTTATTAAATATTTCTATCTAATAACCTTTTTTAATGTTCCTATACTAATATTTGCTATATCTATTTTTTTATTGACTTATTTATTTTTTAACTAGGACAATTTAATAACTCTTAACGATGTTACTATACTTCCAGGTGCAAGTACTGGAAAGCCAATGGTAGCAAATGAATTATTTGATATGGTAATCGTTGCTGGTAAACTGCCTTCCAATACTTCAACGATTGCTGATATTTCAACTTCATTGGATGCAGCTAAGGATCCAGCTGTTCCACCTGGTACTGCTACACTATTTAAGTTAATTGAAACTGATGCTAGAGCACCTACTACATATGCGATAAATGATACTTCATAATATCCAGCTTCCGTAAGAACAGTATCTGTTGTATTTGGTAAAAGAATATCATTTGGTACCGCAGGTACATTACCTGAATCAAATGCAAAATTAGCTCCCCCTAGAACTGTAAGTCTAGGGTTCGTACTATAACGGTACACAAAGCTTTCCAATCCACCTGCTGGACCTGCTGGTCCTTCTGGACCTGTGGCTCCTGTTGGCCCAACTGATCCAGTGGCTCCTGTGGCTCCTGTGGCTCCTGTTGCTCCTGTTGCTCCTGGAGGTCCTGGCGGTCCTGGAGGTCCTGCTGGTCCTGGAGGTCCTGCTGGGCCTGGAGGTCCTGCTGGGCCTGGAGGTCCTGCTGGGCCTGGAGGTCCTGCTGGGCCTGGAGGTCCTGGTGGGCCTGATGGGCCTGTGGCTCCTACTGGCCCTGCCACACCCGGTGGTCCTGCTGGGCCTGGTTCACCTTGTGGTCCCTGTGGACCAGTTGCTCCTGCTGGCCCTTCTGGTCCCGATGGGCCAGAAACACCTGGTGGTCCTGCTGGGCCTGGCTCTCCCTGGGGACCTGCCGGTCCTGTGGCTCCTGGTAGACCCCCAGGTCCCGTTGCTCCTGTGGCTCCTGTTTCTCCTGGAGGCCCTGCTGGGCCTACTGGTCCTGTGGCTCCTGCTGGGCCTGCCACACCTGGTGGTCCTGCTGGGCCCGGTTCACCTTGAGGTCCTTGGGGTCCTGTTGCTCCTGCTGGGCCTGTTGGACCTGATGGACCTGATGCTCCTGGGGGTCCTGTTGGACCTGGTGCTCCTGCTGGACCCCCAGGACCCGTTGCTCCTGTCAGACCAGTTTCACCGGTTAATCCTATTGGTCCCTGTTCTCCTTGTGGACCTGCAGGCCCAATTGGTCCAGGAGCTCCCGCCGGACCTGTTGCACCTGTTGCTCCCGTGGCTCCTGCTGGACCTGCAGGTCCTCTCGGTCCTGTTGGACCAATTGGTCCTTGTGGACCCTGTGGACCTGGAGGTCCCGGAGGCCCTGGAGGTCCTGACGGACAGCAATTATCCCTGTCAGGTCTGCAGTTATTCCATGAATTGCCCATACCTGCAGCTGTTAATTGTATATTTTCTTTATTTTCCTTATTATTAATTACGGATTTCGTATTTGATGAATTATTATTAAAATTCATAAATGGCCTCCTTTCATAATGAAAGGATACTCTCGCTTTATTATATAGATTTGGATATAGTACCTTTCTCTATATAAATATGGTAATCTTTTAAATATGTGCATACAAACTTCTACAAAATTCTTATACTTAATATTTAGTTTAAATTAATTTATAATCTGCCAGCATCATTTCTAATTTCTGGGCATGGTATATGAATTCTCCACTCATAGCTGAACTTTCCTCAGCAGCAGCTGTATTATTTTCAATAATAGAAGAAACATTTTGCAAATATGTTAAGGTTGTATTCAACTCCTCCGCCTGTTTAATAGCATTATTAGACATCACTTCCATAACTTTATCTGTATTAATAGAGCTTTGTAATATACCGTTAAAGGCTTCTGCTGTTTCATTTGCCAAATCTACTCCTTCCTTCATGGCATGTACAGAATTACCAATTAACTCTTTCGTTGAAGTTACAGCACTTGCACATTCATCTGCAAGTTTTCCAATCTCTGCTGCAACTACACCAAAACCTTTTCCTGCATTACCTGCTCTAGCTGCCTCAATTGCTGCATTGAGTGATAATAAATTGGTCTGGTCAGCAATTTCATTAATTACCTTAATTACCATAGAAATTTTACCAGAATGTTCGGCAATAGATTGCAAAGAATTTACTAACTGCTTGATTTGCTCGCTTCCTATTTTTGCCGCATTTACTGTATCTTCCGAAAGGCTACGTACTTTTGTTGAATTTTTAGCATTTATATTAACATCCGTAGCAATGGATTCAATTTTCTTAATCATACTGCTAATTTCAATTGCCTGTTCCGTACTTCCTTCTGCTACGGCCTTTGAAGAGCTGGAAATCTGTTCTGCTCCTTCTGTAATAGTTTCTGCTGTTTCACTTATGAATTGAATCATATTCTGAAATGTTCCAATAATACTATCCAAAGATAATTTTATCTCACTAAAATCCCCTTCATACGTAGCTTCTATTCTGGCAGTCAAATCTTTCTTCTCCAGTTTTTTTATGATATCAGATATATTACCAATAATGTTTTTCAATTTTTTAGTTGTTATTCTTACTGCATCACATAAGATTCCAATTTCATCAGCAGATTCATAAGTAATTGTTACACCTAGATTTCCATTTTCAATTTCCAGCATAGCCATTTTTATTTCATTAATTGGCTTTATTATGCTTAATTTAATTTGTTTTAACAAATATATACTGCCTACTATCCCAAGTAAAATAACGAATATAAAAATAATTAAATTCTTAGTTACCTGCCAGTTGGCTTCGGATATAAATTCTTCCGTGTAAGTTTTAGAAAGTTCCTCTATTTCATCTAATTCCGTACTCATATGACTTAAAATTGGTACATAATCATTTCGATATATGTTATAGATTTCTTTTTGATTGGAATCTTTAGCGCTCTCAATAATTTTTGACCGGTATCTGGACCCTTTTTTTAATTCATTTTCCAGATTGTTGATACGGGTCATACTTTCATTGTCATCTTTAGTAATTGTTTTTGCTAATACAGATATACTATCTTCAAGAACTTTATATTCTTCTTCTGAAGCTTGAATATACTCATTTACCAATGATTTATTGCCAGCAATATAGGCTCGGTAAATAGAATTTTCTATATTTTCCATAGCAATCTGTGCTAATAAAACATTCTCTTTTACAATATAAGGGCCCTGATTGAATTGAGAAAGTTTGTGTTCAATTTTAATAATGTTTACAAATGCAATGGTAACTATAATGAGAACAAGGACTCCCAATAAACTAAAGGTAATATTAAGTTTATTCCCTATGGAGAATTGAATAAACTTTTCTCTTAAGTTTAGACTCTTTCTATTTTTATTTTTCTCTTTATTTTTTTCTATTCTCTTAGGTAAATCAAGCCATTTTTTCATTAGTGTCCTCCAATATAGTTACATTCTGAACTAAAAATAACAAGATAATATAAAATCAACATTTCTTTCTTGTTAATTCTATGTAAATTTAACCTATTGGGATTTTAAGTTTCATTGATTTCTCATAAAATATCAGTTAAAATAACTTATAATAACTACTTACCATCATCCTATGTTAAAAGAAAAAGAGGTAGAAAAATAATGGAGATAAAAACTGTATCTATTATTGGTTTAGGGGCCTTAGGAATACTAATTGGCAATCACCTAAGCAGTCGAATGCCAAAAGAAAATCTAAGGTTTATAGCAGATGAGGAACGAATTAAAAAGTACAAAAAAGATATGGTATACTGTAATGGAATCCCCTGTGATTTTCATTATGTTACACCAAATGAAGATTGTAAGCCAGCAGATTTACTAATTTTTGCAGTAAAATATAGTGGCTTACAAGATGCTATTCAGGCAGTTTCTAAACAGGTTGGAGAAAATACTATCATTCTTTCTGTCTTAAATGGAATTACCAGTGAAACAACCATTGGACAAACATATGGTATGGATAAAATTTTATATTGTGTAGCACAAGGAATGGATGCAGTAAAAGAAGGCAATCAATTAAACTATCATAATATGGGCATTTTAGTGATTGGAGATGGGGAACCTGGAACAAAAAGTGACAAAACAATTAGGATCGAAGAGTTCTTTAAAAAAATGGAACTTCCATATGAAGTAGATCCTAACATGAAAAAAAGGTTGTTTAGTAAATTTATGCTTAATGTGGGCGTAAATCAGACGGTAGCAGTATTTAACGGAAACTATAAAACAGTACAAGAAGAGGGTACTGCCCGTGATATTATGATAGCTGCTATGAAGGAAGTTATGTTAATCTCGGAAAAGGAAGGTATTTATCTTACAGATAAAGACATTATGTACTGGCTTGAAGTATTAAGTAAGTTAAACCCAGAAGGTAAACCTTCCATGGC
>JAQSXU010000187.1 GCA_029256485.1 Clostridiaceae bacterium | reverse complement strand
ATGACGGGTATTCTTATCAAAAATGCAAAAATCACCTTTTTTCATTTTATATTTTTCGCCCTCAATACTTTGTTCAAATTCGCCTTTTAAAACATATACTATTTCTATGTACTCATGCCTATGTTCATTTATGGTACAATATCTATATTTTCTTCTTATTGCAAATCTATTCCTTGTTAACTCTTCGTTTGGAAATGACGTGCTTATTCCCTTAGTATCCTGATTAATTATTATGCTGTTACCATTATCCATTTTTCTAATGCCTATACTATTACTGCTTAATATCTCTTTTTCCTCAGCTGTATCTTCATCTAAATATCTAATCAATTCTTCAAAGTTACTAATCTTCATAAAGCTTATTCCCCTCCAAATATACTATCTTACTTGGCAATTTTATTTTAATTACTACTATTATAGCACTTCACTGCACCCTAATTATCTTTCACATTCTTTTTATTATTATATTTTGATTCTACTTAATAAAATATACAAGTTATGATTAAAATTGTAAATTTCAATTCAAGAAATACTTAATGGATTTCATCATCAGCTGATAATTGATAATTGGAATACATATATTCATTTAAGTATAATTAACGCAAGAAAGTAGATCCCTTTTCAAGGATCTACAGGCATACTATTTGCATTTAAATAGTTACTATTTATCTCACTATTTCTATAATTTTATATCATGTTCTTTTAGCCATTTAATAGCTAAATCAAACCAAGGTTTACATCTAGGATTGATAAGATTTTCACTAGCTGCTGTAGTTTCATCACAAAGTGATAATCCATGTACCCCTGATTCAAATATATGAAGTTCATAGGGTACTTTATGTTCGCTTAACTTTGCTGCAAAGTTTAATGAGTTAGTTACATAAACAACTGAATCATCAGTTGTATGCCAAATAAATGTTGGTGGAACTTTTTCTGATACATAAGTCACAGGACTCGCATTCATAAGTTCTTCATCAGAAGGATATTCTTTTCCAAAGGCTGCTTTATTTGCAATCTCTGCAAATTTTTTAGCTCCTTCATTATCAAAATTTGCTCCTTTTTTCATTGCCATATGATCTGTTACACCATAACCAATTATAATTGCATTAGGCTTAAACAATTCACTATCCACATTAAATTTTTCTTTTAATAAGTCGTTCTGCCAATGCACT
Source organism: Clostridiaceae bacterium (assembly GCA_029256485.1). The sequence continues at coordinate 5,213 of JAQSXU010000187.1, read as the reverse complement.
CCTAAATTAGCTACGACATTTCCACCTGCAGAAAATCCGCATAATACAATTTTATCGTTATCTACAAGCCAGTTTTCTGCATTTTCACGTACTATAAGCATAGCTTTTGCTATATCAAACAAAGGCTGTGGATAAGCAGATTTATCATTACCCTTTGGTGGATTTTTACGATCAGTAACCTTCTTACCAAAATATGTGTTATATCTAAGCACAATTGCGTTATATCCTTGTGCAACAAATCTCATTGCTACAGGTTCAGCTTCTCTATCAGTAGTTGCCAAAAATGCTCCACCTGGACAAATTATAACAGTTGGTCTTTTTTTATCAGTAGTAATTTCTTCAGAGTTTTTAGGAATATATGTTTCTATAAAACCATGTTCATTATCTTCCCAAAGTTGTATTTTTTCACAAACCATTGTTAGTCCTCCTAGATTAATTTATTTTTATTGAAACATGCACTAATCAAAATCATGATTAGTGCATGTTAAATTCTTTAATTAATTATTACCAGTTCTTCTTCTTTCTAATTCATCTTGAATTTCTTTAAGTGCTTCTTGTGTCATAGGATATAAGAAAAACAATATTGCAAACATTATTATATAACCTATTGATGGAGTTAGTACTGCAAAATTTCTAACTTTTCCTGCTACTTCTGCAGTTTGCTGTGGTGCTTTTGCAACATATCCAATTGCACCTAATACAAAGGCACCTGCTCCACCTGAAACAGCTTGAGCAACCTTTTTGATAAATGAATATAAAGCATAAAGAGTACCATCTTGTCTTTCTTCTGTAATATATTCTTGATAATCAATTGCATCTCCAACAAATGCCCAAAGAGTAAATCCATAAAAACCATAGCCTAAATTAGCAATATAATTTAATACAACAAATACAAATGCATTATGTATAGGTACTAAGAAAAGTACTAGATATAGTATTGATGAAATTAGCAATGCTATGGATGCAGATTCTTTTTTTCCAAATTTCTTAGTAAGTTTTGCAACTAAAGGTGCTACTAGTACTATATTAAGAAGACCTAACATGCCTCCTATACCCATAGCTGCTGTATTGTGGAAATAATCTTTATATAAATAGGTTGACATAGCTCCTGAAATTGATTGTGAAATTAATGATACAACTGCCATACCTGTTACACACATGAATGGCTTATTTCTCCCTAAAGCTTTAAATGAAGCCCATAGATTTATTTTAGGTTTATTAGCTTTTTCAACTACATATACGCGTTCAGTTATTGATTTATAAGAAATAAAATAGCAGATTGTTGCAAGTATTCCTAGTACTATTGTCACTATGAAAAATCTTTCTGAACTTGCTTTATTATTTACGAAAACAAACATCGGAACTAAAGATATTGTTGAAGTAGCGCCAATTGCACTTCCCATACCTCTAAATGTTGAAAGAGCAGCACGTTCAGAAGAATCAGCCGTAATAACTGATGCTAGCGCTCCATAAGGTATTGTAACGCAGCTATATACTGTACCCCAAACAATATAAGTTATAAGAGCATACGCAATAGCTACATTATTTGATATCCCTGGTATTTTAGTAAACATAAGTACAGTTGCTATTGCAAGCATAGGTCCAAAACGTATTAACATTGGTTTAAATCTACCATTTGGACTATTTTTACGTGAATCTATGTATCTTCCAATTGTAACATCAGCAAAGGCATCCCATACCTTTCCAACCATTAATATTATACCTACAACCGCTGGTGATATAAATAATACATCTGTATAAAAAACCATCAAAAAAGCTGTGGTTATAAAATACAATAGATCATCACCTATTTCACAAAACAAATATCCTAACTTGTCCCTTATTCCAAATTTTCTAACCGAATTCTTATCATTAGTATAATTAATAACTTGTTCACTCATTTATTATTTCCCCTTCTTCTTCCTTTTGTAATGCTTTTCTTAATTATAAAATAATACTATCCTTTATACACCGTCCAAATTAAATGCCTCTATGTTTTTTATTAACATTTCTCTAATTGATATTAACACTGAAATGAAAAGTTAAATTCTTGTTCTAAACTCACATATGCCTTATCACAACAATCTGTTTTTCGTGTGTATAAATCAAACCTCATGTAAATAAATTTCTTCTTTAAAGCTATTTTTTACATGAGGTTAATTATTTTCTATTTACTAATTTAAGTTATAGGAAATTTAAAATTTTTATATTTCATAATTTATTCTCATTGTCTTTTAATAATTTACTATTTAACCCAAGCTCCATCTTCTCCTACATAAAATCCATCTGGAGTAACAGCATTAGTCAACATAACTCCATTAGTACCTACATAGTAGTATTCTCCATTATATTGAATCCACTTATTAGAAGTCATAGCTCCTGTCGAACCCAAATAATACCATAAACCAGAATTATCTTGAGCCCAAGCATTAGCTAGCATGATTCCATTAGCATTTGAATAATACCAAGTTCCAGTTGTGTCTTGATACCAACCTGTAGCTTTCTTTCCATCAGCTTTATTATAAGACCAAGTACCATCATTAGCTTTTACCCAACTAACAGCTGCAGCAGTCGTTGTAGTATTTGTTGATCCTACCGTAGCTCCAGTTGTAGCTGTTCCATTAGCATTTCCTGTAACCTTTGGATTATATATTATTGAATAAACTTTATCATCTTCATTCCAAACAAATATATTATCTTTATTGCTTGCAGATATCTGATTCATTGATCCATCTACTTTATATAATTTATCGAAAGCATCAACATTATTCCACATTTTAACATAACCATCTGACAAGCAGTAAACCATTCCTCCTCCCATAGATATAGAAGATGTTGGTGCTATATCAACATTGTCTTTATCTCCTAAATCAACATAATAATACCCATTTTCTCCTTTTAATTTTGCTTCTTGCGCATAAGCTTTTCCACCAGTTACATCAGAATTTATTATACCAGCCATATTAGTTGACCATCTTCTAAAAAGTTCCTCACCATTATAAGCCCCATGAGTATATTGAGTATAACCATTACCATCAGAATCTGTCATAAAATAAGTACTTACATCTTTTGCATACTTAATTCCATCTACAGCATCAGAAGATTGAGCCTTTGATATTTTTTGCATGACTGGAACAAAACTTCCACCATTAGCAACATCATAGTTCTTTGCCCTACTTCCATAATTAAATTGGCTTGTCATATTAGTATAAGCACCACCAACGGCTTTATCTCTTCCCCATAAAGAAATTTTTGCGCTTCTAAGTATAAAATCATATCCTTCTGATAATGAAGTAGAAGAATCAATTTCTGCCTTCACTTCATATACAGTAGAACCTTTCTTTATTTCATAAGTATCTTTTGTATTTTTTATGCTAACAGAAGCCCCTGTTGTAGCTACATTGAAATTCCCTAAATTATAATCAGCATCAACATATTTTCCATCTTGACCAGAATAAACTGAAGAAGTTGATACACCATTTTCTCTAGCTCCTGATTTAAGTGGATATTTATATTCAAACCAACTTGATGAAAATCCTACAATCCATTTTGTACCCATTTGTTGAATCGGATCTATTCTTTTTCCATTATCATAAGAACCAGCTGGATCAAATCTTCCATCATTGTCATTCTTTATATTCTTTCTTACTGTGGTTGTAACATCATCAATCCAATTTTCTGTTACTTTTTCTTCAATCTTATTTCCAGTTGCTGGGTCTACATAATAGTCTCCATTGTCAAATTCTACATATTTATTTTGGAACATTTCTCCAGTTGCACTACCTGATTCTCCATTCTTTAATTCAGTATATTTTCCATTTGATACAAAATAAACTGCACCATCGTCTCTACCATTGATTTCTCCATCAATAATAAACATTCCATTTCCTTTAGCTTTACCAAGGTAAACAGTACCTTCTTGTGCATCAATCTTTTTAACCTCTGTTGCCATAGCTGGAACCATTGATACAACAGATGCTGCTACTGCTAATAAACTTGTGACTTTAGTTACTCTTTTTAACATATTCATTTCCCCTTATTCACTTCTTTAATTTTTTAATATAATTTATATTTTGTAATCTTCGTGACTTCCCTTAAATAAAACATTTTCAATAAGCATTTATAATGATTTATTTAATTAACAAAACACCTTTAATATTTTATATGCTCCTTAAGTAAACCTTTTCTCAATTGTAAAACAATACTAACATCTACACACCGTCCAAATTAAATGCAATTACGTTTTTTATTAATATTAAATTCAGATTAATAATGTTTTCTACCAATTAAATGTTAGAAGTGGTTACCTTTGACAAATATATTAAAGTTCTTCACAAACAATTACTATAATTCAAAAAACGACCAAAAAGGCACTCACAAATACGACTTAATCGTAATTATGAGCACCATTTAAGAAAAAACTCTATTCTCAAAACATTCTCTATATCATATTATATCAAATGTCTATCTATATTATTTTCTACTATTATAATTCTTTAATTAACTCGGCAATAACCTCATCTAACTCTTTCAAATAATTATTTATTTTATCTTCTTCCCCACTATTTACTGCACTTATTATAATTTTTGTAAGTTCATGTAATCTTTTATCTACTTCATATCTTCTTTCAAGCTCTTTTGAAGGATTAGCACTTATTAATCGTTTTAAAAATTTACTTAGACTGCAGGATTCTAGATCCTGTATATCAGTTTCCTTTAGTTTTGCAAATCCCCATACTGCATTATAAGCCTTCCATTTCAATAATAAATGCTGTGCCTTAATTGGCTTAATTGACTGCTCCCTGTTTAAATCCTTAAAATAAGGAACAGCTATTTTTCTAAGATCTTCAACCATTGAACTTATATTATAAATACCTTGTCCAGTTTTCATACAAGCTTCGCTTAATAACTTAGTTTGATTGTTAATTTCGTTTAATCTTGAAGCTGTTTCTTGAGTTACCGCAGTTTGTTCTTCAATATTTGCTGATATATTTTCAAAGTTTGATTGAATTCCATTTAAAGCATCTCCCATTTTATCCATTGATTTAGCTGCTTCGTTAATATGTGCTTTTCCACTAGAAAATACATTAACAGCCTCTGTAATAGCTTCTTCAGAATTACCAATATCTTCTCTTAAGTTTTTCACCATTTTTCTTACGTAATTTACTGATTCCTTAGAGTTATCTGCCAGCTTTTTAATTTCATCAGCAACT
>JAQSXU010000186.1 GCA_029256485.1 Clostridiaceae bacterium | reverse complement strand
AGCTATTCTTTCAATTTCTGATATATCCAGTTTTCGGCCTATAGGATTTAAATAATTTTCTTTATAGAAAGAAGTTCCTATATCTTCAATGAGTTTAAGGTTATATTGACTTAAAAAATCAATTACCTCTAATGGATTAAGACCAAAGCGCCAGGGTTGTTCTCCAGCTTCAAAGAGATTTACTAGGCCCTCTGCCGCTATCATATTTGAAGTTCCATCAATAACATTTTTTAAAATATACGTAAAAACAAACTTACTTCCAGAAGAAGCTTTCGATATGAATTTTAATGTATTATCAATAGCTTCTTCAGTGATATATTGGGTAACTCCTTCCCATATAAATAAAATAAGCTGTGAAAGTTCTAAATCCTTAGCTTCTAATACTTCATCAAGTTTCTGAATATTAAAGTCCATAGGAGTAAAAATTACATTGTTAGGAACTAGCCTAACACATTTTTTTATTATAGCTTGCTTTTTATCCAAAATAATTGGCTGATTTACTTCAAATACTTTGATTTCATTAATACCTGATATTCTATATGGTTCTTTTGATTGATATTGCTCAATTAACCTAGCATACGCTGCCACATATGCAGTTTTATAACTTTGATTATTATCCATTATCAAACATCCTTCCAAATTGACGAAACTATACCCCTTAGGAATATCCTAGCATAAATTCAATTACTGTTAATAATATTAATATAATTCCATTAAATTTATCAATTTTTAAGAATATCTATGTTATGTATTGATTTAATAGTTGGTTCGTTCAAATATACAATTTCGAATTAGTTACAATGACTATACCATATTTTTGTAACTAACACATTATTATACTTTAAGAAACACAAACTTCATATCATTCTTATTTGCTATAATTTCAAAATGTACTCTTTACCCTCATACAGATTTTTCCCATTATTACATTCATATGGTACATTCTTAATATATGTAAATCCTAACTTTTCCAATACTCTACCAGAAGCAGAATTTTCTTTTGCATGTCTTCCCATTATTTCTTTTATGCCTAATACCCCTTTGGCAAATTTTATAATTTCCTGCATTGCTTCTTTTGTGTACCCAAATCCCCACGCTTTTTTACCTAAATTATACGCTATTTCAAATTTTCCATACTCTTCTTCAACATAAATTAATCCAGTTCCAAGCAATTCTCCCGTTTTCTTGGATAAAATTGCCCATCTATACCAATCATCAGCATCTATTTTGCTTAATTCTTTTTTTACCCAGCTAATAGTTTTGTTTATATCATTATGACTTGTCCAAAACATATACTTTGCCACATCAGGGTCGCTTTCCCAACAATCAAATACTTCCTGCGCATCTTCCAGACAAAATGGTCGCAATATTAATCTATCTGTTTCTAATATTGGTGTTTTCATTCCTTTATATTCCTTTCACTATGTTATATATAATCTATAGTTCGCAATTTCATAATATAGGCAGATTGTACATTATGGTTTCAGAGTATGTATTCAATAAGGCTATATAACCATCTGCAGTAAAAGTTCGAGTTTGAAAGAACAATTTTCAATAACAATTTTTAAATCCATAATGATTGATAATTTCTACTATTTTTGTGCAATCCCTTTTATCAAATTCAATCGGCTGTTTATCAGATGGTCGAAATTTGTTGTAGACTTTTCGAATTTCCAAATGGAGTAAATCATCAGTCCGATTTACAAAAGGATGATTCCAAAATAAGGCTAAGACCCCACCACTCTTTAAAAGTTCAAAAGCTTTTGTATATCCAACTTATTCTAGAATCCAATGAAAAGCTGTTGCAGAATAAATCAAGTCAAGTTTATACTTGAATATTGAATAATTTCTTTAAACAACCCAGAAACATAGGTTGATGTCCATTTGTCATAATTTGATTCATCCTCGTTAGATTTCAGCCGCAAATCCATAGGTTGCACTCCTTTTTATAAATAATCTTAAGTACACAAAAATTACAATTATGATTTTTCATTTTGTGTCTTTAATAAAAAAATGTTATGCGTAAACATAAGCTTACTTAGATTTAAAATATCATATAACGTTTATTATTCAAGTCACTGAGAAGCCTAGTGCCACTACACTTTAAGCTGACGCTACTCCTGATATCTTTAAATTCAATTGGCATTATATTTAAATTACGATACAAAAGCACTGCAAATCAATTTGAATAATCCGTTGTTTCTAAATTATAGACTTTTAAATATCTGTCATTAAAGTTATAATATTGGGTTTTAATTAAAATAATCTTTTATGTCTTTCAATTAATTGTTTATATTGCGTATCCCCTAAACCATATTGAGGAAATGTTTTAAATAACCCTGCTAATAAAATATCACTATTTAAATTTACATTCTGCCTTATGTACTCTGTAATTTTATTTTCATCTTTTAAATATTGAAAATAAAGGTTAATTCCATTTTTCATTACAGATAAATTGATATTTTCAGGAACACTTCTATTAATCATTACTTGTTTATAAATTTCCTTATATCCCTTTGCCTCAATTTCAAAGCTATCAATTACCATTGGTTCCTTGTTAAATTGCCGGCAAATTAAATTAAAAATTATTTTTCTATTGTAATTAATTTGATCGAGATAGCCAAGAATTGTAAGAAGGTTTATTTGACAAAACATGTCGTCATCAAACCATAAAATAATGTGAGAAAACTGATTTTTAAATAACATTTGTAATGGTTTTAAAACGACCTCATTATAATGATTTTGTTTAAAGTAATTATGCAACCCCTGGCCATTTAAGATATTGAGTATATTATTTTCGTTAATAGTAACACCTCCCAAAAATCAAAGTTCATCTTGCCACTCCTCAACAATAAAGTTATTATCATTATCAATATTCACGTAATATAATTTATCAAAGCCCTCATCATAAGTTGGTATTATAAGCTTATTATATGTGTACGCTATTCCTTTTGGAGAAACATATTCTTTGCCAATTCTACTCTCATTTCTTTTGATTGCATCTTTAATATTTGATTGTAGATAATAACCAATGACACTAAAACCAGCTGCCTTTGAAATCTCTATGTACTTCTTCCGTTCCTCAATAGAAGCATTTGTATTGTCAACAACAAATGGCTGCTTTGCTTTTATGCAAGCATCAATAAAGATATCCTCTTTTACCCTTGTTTTCAACATATCAAGATTAATACGCATATGGCTTTTAAAAAACTTTTGTTTATAGAATGTGCTTTTGCCAGTTGCTTGTATGCCTATTAGAATAATTGTTTCCATTCATTCATACCTTCTCTTTTTTACACATTATTATTTTTTATCAACATAATAAAATAATTCATAAAATAATGATGACTAACGTATCTTATTCAAGACGCCCAGAGCCTTAGAAAGCTCTTTTCTTAGGCTCGCAGGTGTGCCTTGCAGCCTTCTCATACAAAGCAGACTTGAATAAATTGTTATCTGATGGAATGTGTTCTCTGTCTTTTTAAATCGATAGCACTTACTAGTTAATTTCTTATTAAATATTTTATGTAGAATACATTACGCTTCTTAAAAATATTTATGATTCTATATATAATTTTTTAGTCTTTCTACTGACTCTTTAAGCCCTACAATCGTTTTTGTTTCAAGAACTACACGACAACCATGCTCTCTTGCAAGTGAAAGTCTTTCACTTATATTTACCTCTCCTGCTCCTAGCGGAAGATGATTGTGTTTGTTCTTTGCATCGTGAGCATGCATATGATAAAGCCTGTCTACATGCTTATTTATAAATGGTTCATCAATGCCATTTACGACATAACTGTGACCAATATCAAGAGTTAATGCAAAAATATTACTCTCTAATAGAAGTTCTATACCTTCCATGGTAAATTCCTTATAACCGCTGCAATTTTCAATACATATTTTTAAATTGCTATCACCTATGGCTTTTTTGCACATATCCCTAAACTGATTTAGCTTTGTACGGAACTAAACTATCATGAGCATATCCTTTCATATAATGTTTCGTGTTCAAGATGTCGAGAAGCCTAGTACGGCCGCACTTGGCTTCGCAGTGTGCTTTGCAGTCTTCTCATGCAAAGCGGACTTGAACATTTTGTTAACTGATGTTTTTAGCCTATTGCTATCTAGTTGCGAAAGACTTTCTACACATAATTTCTTTTCATGTAGTTAACAATATAAGAAAATGGCGTATCACCACTTGAATGTGAAATTTGTACCCTACCTATCTAAAAATACCGTCTCACTCTATTCATATATTTTACATACTCTTCCCCAAATTTCTTGATACACCATCTTTCTTCTGAAAGAATAATCCAGTGCGATGATATTTGGAAAATTATTAATAACCCAAACAATATCCATGAATGTGTAAGCAATACACAACCTAAGAAATAAATGAAATATGTAATGTACATAGGGTTGCGGGATATTCGATATAACCCATTTATACTTATCCCATTCATTTTAGCATTAGCATAATTTACTAGAGATACCGCATATAAAGCAATTCCTGAAATATAGACTATCAGGCCGATATAGAACCAAACCGAGTCTGTTCTGATTTTGAGTTGTAATAAAAGTAGCAGAATAAGGGCAGTCGTAATTTGATAAATCCAGAAAGCTACTTTTTCTTTTCCCAATAATGGAGCAAAGAAACCTGCACGTTTAAGTCCATCTTTACTTATTGCACTCAATAGACCATACCTTATAAGTATAATTGGTATAACTGTCAAAAATGCATTCATGCTATCCCACCTTTTAGGTCTTTAATCTACAATTGCAGTTTATTACTACATTATTTATATTACTAATATACCAAAATATGTAGACTTACAATTGCTTAAAAAATATACTCGTCAAGAAATGTACAATTTTTTACAACTACGATTCAATGTTACCACTTTTTAACATAAAAATAAAGATTAGGTATTACCCGATCTTTATCCATGTAATAAATCTAATCCGTCACAACTAAAAACGCCACAAACTTTTATTGTTTGTGACGGTTAATAATAATCATATGTCTTAAACTAAAATTCTTTATATAGGTATTTTACGTCTGGAATCACAGTCCATCCAATAGAATTCCAAAATTCCTGTGAACCAGGATTATTAACATTAATAAACAGAAAGCCTGTTGAAATGCCAACTTTTTTTAGTTCTTCTAAAGAGCGTTGTTCCATCCTTCTCCCAATACCTTTATTTCTATACTCTTTATAAACTGCCGTATGATAAATAGAACCTCTTCGACCATCATGTCCACACATTAAAGCCCCAACTATTTCCCCATCTCTTATACATGCCACAGAACTCAATTCAGGATTTCTATTTAAGTACTTTATTAGAACCTCTTTAGAATCAAAATTTGTTGAAAACCCTGCATTAAACGATATTCTCCATAATTTGAGAGCTTCCTCTAAATCTGATTCTTTCATTGCACGAATTATTATTTCATTATCCATGTTTAGTCACCACAATATTCCTTTTATTATTTCTATGGTTGTTTATAACGCAATATATTACAATTGTATCATTATAAAATAACTAAAACCTTTGAGCTGCCACTTTGCTTATATAAAATTATATTTACGTACCGCTTTGTATTGTTGAACAGTATATTTATTTTAATCTTTATCTAACAATGTAATCATTCAGGTTCTCTCCATAGTAAGAAATCAGCGGTGATATCTCAATTTGTTTCTTATCTAATGTCTGTTTGCTAATACCAGCGTTTATGAGCCACGTCTTATGTAAATTTAATATCATTTCCTTAGCTGTTTCAGGACTATCTTTACCCTTACTATTTTTTACTGGCGCAAACTCTTCTTCTCTTTCGACTTCTAATGCTGTCATATCGTTTAGCATCTCAAATATATCAAACAAAAAGTATTCAAATTTATATCCATTAGGTTGATTAGGTACTATCTTTTTTCCATGCTCATCAATATATTCTATTTTTTTATGAGCAATATGTAATGGAATGGTTTTATCTATTATTGATTCAATAAAATCTAAATTTAATAAATGATTTAATATATTAGCATTTGAATAAACTAGTTTACCATTTTCTCTAAGCTCTCTAGCTATAGTCTTTGGTATTTCAGAGTACTCAACAATTGAGGGTTTATTATTCTTGTAGCATAAAATGCCCACTTTTTCCTCAGGATATTTTTTTTCAACTACTTTACTAGCTGCTAGCTGATTAGAACAAATAGTAAATCCTATAAAGTATGGATCGGCTACCCTAACTAGTGCATTATCAATACCATATAAAAATAACCACTCAATCCCTTTAAGCTTCATATTCCTTAGTGCTCCTGACTCCTCTAAAGCTATAAAGCATCCACCATTTCCATTAGGGCTCATAGCTATTTTATTCCTTTCAGATAGAAGTATCTTTCCCTCTTCATCTATAGCAGGCATAGTTTTTTGTTGAAAAAACATTATCATATCTTTCCTATAACCAAAATAATTATGTTCTTCAAAAAAGGTTATCGTATCATAATGATTTTCAGTACTCGTCATAATATATAAAGGAATATCTTTTTTAGCTATATTTGATATATAAATAAGTCTCTCACACTGAAGTTGAAACAGTGACTTTCTCGATGGTAATCCTATATCAAATGTACCTTTAGGACCTTTATGCCCAAGTCTAGTTCCCTGGCCCCCAGCAACTAAATAAACAGCTACCTTTCCTTCTGATATAGCATTTATACCAATACTATAGAAATTCTCCCTCTCTTCATTTGTATACATCTTAAGGTTCTTTGCCATAAGTGGCTTTAATTCATAAGTTTTTTCATTCACTTGATTGTTTCTCATCTCGTTATATGTGCTTTGTATCAGTTCAAAATTTATAGCTAGTGCCTTAACTCTTAAGTAGTACAAAAATGAATTTTGGGAAACTATAGTTTGTCAACCAATATATACAGCTAAAATCTATCACCTATAAAT
>JAQSXU010000185.1 GCA_029256485.1 Clostridiaceae bacterium | reverse complement strand
TTTCTTGAGCTACCTACTCCTTTTTTATGAGCAAATAACTGAAGGTTTATTAGTATCATTCTACTGCACCTCCTCTACCTTAAGGTTTATATATTCACTATAACCTATTTCAATGTTTTGTAAGCCTAATAGCAAAGTTTTCATCAACACTTGACATGCCTTGATTTCATCCATAGTTAGCCTTTTAAGGCCTATACTTAAAAAACCATTATCATGAATTGAATACTCTGGTTCTATATGTAGTACCTCAATAATACCATTTAATGTGGTTGTGCACAAAGCTGATACAGCACTGCAAACAATATCTTTACCGTATTCATCATAGTCAGCATGACCTTTTGTTTCAATAAATACAATGTTATTATTCTTTTTTAATACTTCTACGTTAATCATAACTATGCATTAATTTTTTCGATAACTAATTTTGTATATGGTTGTCTGTGGCCTTGCTTCTTTCTGTAGTCTAATTTTCTCTTATACTTGAAAACAAGTATTTTCTTATCTTTTCCTTGAGCTGCAACCTTAGCTACAACCTTGGCTCCTTCAACTACAGGCTTACCAACAACAACTTCACCATTGTCCTTGCTTAATATAAGAACATTATCCATTTCTACTGTTGAATCAACTTCAGCGTTTAATTTTTCAACGTATATAACGTCTCCTTCTGAAACCCTGTATTGTTTTCCTCCAGTAACTACAACTGCGTACATAAAAACACCTCCTCAATCCAGTCTCGCCAATTAAGGTTCACAGCTTAAAAATAAAGCCACGATTAATACCTTTTCTGTGCGGTCTACAAGTGACATTTTAACACAATGAAAACTATTTGTAAAGATATATAAATAAACAAGTTTAAGCATTTATCATCCGTATATTTTTAATATACCTGCATTTTCAATTTGGTTGGAAAATAAAAGTGGTTCAACTTTAAAATGCTCCTGACTGTTTATAAAGTTTACATATATAGTTTTATCAAGTGCATGTATATTCTTTATAAATTCCAGTACATCATCCTGTAATTCCTTTTTATATTTTTCATCTATTTCTATTAGTATATCTTTAATTTGATACTTATTGCTTATATTTAGTACTTCATTTTTAATCAACATACTTAAATATGAAAACTTCATTTTCTTTCCCTTACCATGGCAGCTGCTGCAATTTTCTTCAATATATTCAGTTATAGACTTACCAATCATTTTTCTTGCTATTTGAACCAAGTTTAGTTGTGTAAAATTGTATATTGTTGTCTTATTTTTATCATTGCTGAATCCATTTATTAATTCATTCATTACCTGAGTTTTGTGTTCTTCCATTGTCATATCAATAAAGTCTACAATTATAATACCGCTTAAATTTCTCAATTTTACTTGCCTTGCAATTTCTTTAGCTGCTTGTAAATTAGTTACTAATGCCGTCTTTTGTATATTACTTCCTTTAATATTTTTACCTGAGTTCACATCAATTGCATATAATGCTTCAGTTTTATTTATTACAATGTATCCCCCACAATTTAAATATACTCTATCATTTCGTAAATTTAATATATCCTTTTCTATTCCAAAGTTATCAAATAGTGTTCTTTCTCCTTCATAATGTATAACTTCAATATTTAGTCCAATAACATTATCAATAAAATTCTTAACGCTTTCATAATCATCTAAATTGTTTAAATAAATTTTACTAGTATTTTCATCTACTTTATCTCTAAGAATTCTTCCAATAATACCTCCATCATTAAATACCGCACCTACATTAGTGGAATATAAAAACTTTTTATTAATAGTCTCATATTGTTTATACAATTCATTATATTCCTTATTAATAAGACTAATATCAGTATTTTCCGCAGATGTTCTTATTTTAACTGCTATATTCTGGTCTATTTTAAGATTTTCACTTATATATTTTTTAAACTCTTCATTTGATATTTTCCTTGAAAAGGTTAATCCTTTATTTAATAAATCAAATATTATATTTCTTCCCGGAAGAGTTACCCAATTTGTTACCTTTGGGCCTTTGTTTTCCATATCCTCTTTAATAACTTGAACAAGCACTTCCTGACCCTTTTTTATTTCCTTATTCTTCATCTTAGCATCCAGATACATGTATGCATTTTTCTTATATCCTATATCAATAAAAGCACATTTTATTGCTGGGACAATATTTTTTACTATTCCCTTGTAAATTTGTCCTGGAAATGGATTATTATTTGCCTCTTCCATAAGGCATTCCATTAGTATATTATTTTCTTTAACTGCAATCCTTAATATTTCTAAAGTTCTTTCAATAAAAATTTCTTTCATTTTTTCACCACCTTTTAATGCTTTAGTAAAAGTTCTTATAATAAAAATGCGTCTTAAGACGCATTTACTTGCTAAATGATTTTAAATATTGATTCAATGAAATATATTTTCCATTAAGTCTCCCATAGGTTTCTTCCCTAACTATATCAACAAATGCATCTAAATCTGCACTTGTGGTATTGCCCTTTATAAACGAAGCAATAAGTTCAGGTGAAAGATTTTCCCTGCTTCCACAGCTTACTAATGCCTTAATTATAAGTTTATTACCTGAAACAGAATACTTAAAATCTTTAAACATGGGCTTTATATCTTCTTCTTTTTCGCTGCTTTTACTCTTTTTCATAGTAACCCAATTATTTTGCTTCTTCAGTTTTTCCAGCTGTTTTTCAAGTTCATACATATCTTTATACTTTATTTCAATTTTATAAGCAGCACCCTCAACTCCAGCCATTGACTTAGGAATCTTTTTTTCATCGCTGGGAATAAGTTTAATTACTTTATGAAATATAATTCCCGCAGGAGCATTATTATTTAATGAATTAAGAATATATAGCTCATCTAATTCTTCATTTAAATTTATATCCATGTATTCTCCATATGAGTATACACCTACGGCTAAGGGCTGTGCAAATGACATGCTCATATGAGGATTAAAGCCTTTTGAGTACTCAATAGGGAGTGCTGATCTTTTGATAATTTTTTGTACTGTTCTCATTAAATCTAAATGTGAAATAAATTTTATTTCACTTTCTTTACTGAATTTAATTACATAACGCATATTAGAAGCACTTCCCTTCCAAGTTGACATTAACTCCGCAGTTTTTACACCCAAGTCTGCAGTCAGGTGTAACATCTGCAGTTTTAGCTTTTTCATTTTCTTTAATTAAAAAGCTTTTTGTAACTCCAGTATCTATAAAATCCCAAGGTAATTTTTCATCATAGCTTCTTTCTCTTAATGCATAGAAGTCGCCATTTACTCCACACTGTTCAAATGCATCCTTCCAGATATCATAATTAAAATACTCTGACCAGCCGTCAAACTTTGCTCCATTTTCAAATGCTTTTATCAACACATCACAAAGTCTTCTATCGCCTCTGGCAAATATAGCCTCAAGGTAGCTCACAATAGATTCATGCCAATTGTAAGTAATTTGCCTGCTCTTTATTGAACTTCTCAATGTGTTTATTTTTTCTTTCATACTTTCCATGGTATCCTGTGATACCCATTGAAAAGGTGTAAATGGCTTAGGAACAAATAATGCAGTACTTACAGTTACAGTTAACCTTCTTTGTCTTATATCCTTTGGTACTGAGTAGTATTGCTGTACAACTTTTTCAGCTAAGTCTGCTATACCCTTAACATCTTCCATAGTTTCATAGGGAAGTCCTAACATAAAATACAATTTGATTGTAGACCAGCCTGCCTCAAAGGCACTTCTGGATGAATCCATAAGATTCTGCTCTGTTACTCCTTTATTAATTACATCTCTCATTCTTTGAGTACCAGCCTCTGGTGCAAAAGTTAATCCAGTTTTTCTAACCTTCTGAATTTCTTTTATTAAATCTACGGAAAATGAATCTATTCTAAGAGAAGGTAATGAAATTCCAACCTTTTCTTCTTTATATTTTTCAATAAGTGTATTTATAAGGTTTTGAATATCTGAATAATCACAAATACTTAGTGATGTTAAAGAAACTTCATTATAACCAGTATTTCTGATTAAATCTTCAGTCTGCTGTACTAATTTTTCTGTAGTTTTTTCTCTAATAGGCCTATAGATCATTCCAGCCTGACAAAATCTGCATCCCCTTGTACAGCCCCTAAATGTTTCTAAAACAACTCTGTCATGAACGATATCCGTATATGGCACTATAAATTTATCTGGATAAGGTGCCTTATTTAAGTCTCTTATAATTCTCTTTTGAACTTTTTCAGGTACATCTTCAAACAATGGTTTGAATTCTTTTATGGTTCCGTCTTCATTGTAAGTTGTTTCATAAAGTGAAGGAACATATACCCCCTTTATGGAAGCTATTCTTCTCAGATATTGTTTTTTACCTTTTCCCTTATATTCTTTATATAAATCCAAAAGTTCGTCTAATATTTCTTCCCCCTCACCTATTACAAAGTAGTCAGCAATATCATATAATGGTTCAGGATTATATGCACATGGTCCTCCACAAACTACTAATGGGTAATCTTCCCCTCTTTCAGATGCTCTTATGGGAATACCAGACATATCCAGCATATTTAATATGTTGGTATAACTCATTTCGTATTGAAGTGTGAAACCCAAAAAATCAAATTTTCTTAGTGAATCTTTAGTTTCCAACGCATATAAAGAAATATTATTCTCTCTCATTAACTTTTCCATGTCAGGCCATGGTGCAAATACCCTTTCACAATAGGTGTCTTTCCTTTGATTTAATGTATAATATAATATTCTTGTGCCAAGGTGAGACATGCCAACTTCATAAACATCCGGAAAACAAAATGCATATCTTATATCTACTTTATTTTTATCCTTTACACAGGAGTTAAATTCCCCTCCTATGTATCTGGCAGGCTTTTCAACTTTATATAATATATCATCAGATATTTTGTTCATCATTATTCCTCCTCAGTACTTATCACATTTAATTATTCTAACATAAAAGATATATAAATGAAAACTTATTTTCTTTTTTCACCATTATAATCCTGCTTCAAATATTCATCAATTTTTATATTCCCATAAATTTTCAAAGCTTCTATTATATCTTCTTCATATAAAATATCTAGTAATTTCATGTTTTCATCCATAATCATAAAAATATTATACTTATTTTTATCTATAAAATTCATGAGATTAATCAAATCCATTTTGCAGTATATAGAAATGCTCCTATTCTCAATATAACCTCTTTTTAGAAATTTATATCTCTTTTTTATTACATCACCCATAATAATATATGCAACCCTTTCCTTTTCCTTTAATGATGTCACAATTATAAAAAGTGCAGCAAGTCCTATGCTAAAACTATTTTCCCCTTTAATAAATAAAACCAGGTATGAAAATATCATTCCAATGCCTAGTATTATACTTATATTAACTGTTATTTTATTTGCCCTTTTATAAAAGGTTTTAAAATTTAATAAATTTCTAATTATTCTGCCCCCATCAAGAGGCAGTGCAGGAATAAGGTTAAACAACCCTATAGATAAGTTTCCATAAAACAGCATAGTGAATATATCCATAGGAAATTTATAATCTAATATCATAAATACTATACCAATTAATATATTTGACAGCGGCCCGGAAATAGAAATCAGTAAGTCCTCATAGGGTGATGCTTCCTCCAGATCATTCATTTTCAATGCTGTTCCTAATGGAAAGAATTCGATTTGAAGTCCATTAAATCCCAATTTTTTAGCTGTGAAATAATGGACTCCCTCATGAAACAGTGCAATGGTAAATGCTAAAAAAAACCTGCCCTTATACCCAATAACAACTAACAGAAAAACATAAATAATAAAATATTTATTTACTTTAAACACTGAATTACCTCAATTCAAACTGTTATCTGTTTTCATCTTTTCCAAAAGGTCAGCTGCCTTTATCCTAATTGCTGAAAAGTCAATTTCCTTAACTTCATCCATGGCAGCTTTATAATCAAAATTAGTACTTACAGCCTTTTTCGAGTAATTATATACCGCTTTTGTTTGAGGTATAACTATAATTTTGCATATTAATATAAGTACCAGTAAAACTGAAACTCCTATTAAGTCTCTAATCATTCTCCTGACCAAATAATTCCCACTTAATAGATTCAGATTATTGTTTCTGTTTATTCTATTATTAAAGCTTGTGCTGCTCTTTAAATTTTTATAGTATCTTTCATATTGCTGATTGAAACTTCCCATATACTTCACCTGACCTCTTATATAGATAAACAATAGGTAAAGATTCTAAATTGTTAAAGCTGTTTATCTATAGTATTTTTATTAATATATATATTGAAGAAATGTTAAATCTATGACTAATAAAAAAACTCCAGAAGCATTTTATACTTCTGGAGTTTTTTATTTATTATTATGTTTTTTTAATGCTTTTACAAATACTTCTGCAGAGCCTATATTAGTTGCAAGAGGTACACAATGTACATCGCAAATTCTAAGCAGTGCAGT
>JAQSXU010000184.1 GCA_029256485.1 Clostridiaceae bacterium | reverse complement strand
ACTGCACCTTTTGGAAACGGACATAAGATGGTGGCAACTGCACTGAAAAATGCCTTTATTAATAAGGGCTACCACAATGTATTCATTGTTGACCTGTTTACTGAAGCACATCCCAAAATTACAGAAACGATTAAAAAAGCATATATTAAAAGCTATGAATTTGGCGAAGCATATTCAATAATGTATTACGGATCAGAAAAACTCACTGACAAAAGAGTTATTGAGCTTTACAGAAATTTCGGTTATAAAAAATTAAGAGAGATATCTAATAATTTTAAACCTGATGTAATAATAAACACATTCCCTGTACTAGCCTCATTAAAGATTAAAAATAGTATTGGCGAAAACATACCTGTATTTAACATAGTAACCGATTTTTATGTTCATAAACTATGGCTTAGCGAGGAAATTGATAAATTTTATATCGCTACTGAAGAGTTGCAGGAAGAATTGATGAAAATGAATATACCTGTTGAAAAAACAGTTGTGTCTGGGATACCAATCAGGGAGGCCTTTGAAGAAGCAGAAAGCATTTCCATGCTCTATAGAAAATATAACTTTAAGAGGGGCAAAAAAATCATTCTTATCAACTCAGGAGCATTTGGAGTATTTAAAGATATTAAAAAAGTATGCATTGAGTTGTGCAGAAATAAAATGATTCAGGTTGCAGTAGTATGTGGTAACAATAAAATCCAAAAAATGAAGCTTGAAGCATTGGGCTTAAGAAACCTAAAGGTATTTGGGTTCATAGAAAACATTGATGATCTGTATAAAATTGCATGCTGTATGATTACAAAATCAGGAGGCATCACATTAAGCGAGGCATTAGCAGTACAGATACCATTAGTAATTATAAAACCTGTGCCCGGTCAGGAAAAAGAAAATGCTTTGTACTTTGAAAATAAGGGAGCTGCAATTATTGCTAACAACTCCTATCAGATTATAAACAGTACAATAGAACTCATTAACAACCCCGCATTACTTAATGCAATGAAAAAGAATATGAAAAAAATGTATAATAAATCATCATCTATTAAAATTGTTGAAGATGTAGTTGAAAGCATGGAAAGGTAGTACTATTACATAAAATAAGGTCTGGATTATCCAGACCTTTTCTATTTATAAGTTACAATAATTTTATCCTTATTTAACGATTGTGCAATCGCTCCTGCCATAAAGACAAATAAACTTGCGCCTACCCCAATAAATATGGGATCTATGCTAAGTTCTAAAAATAATTCTGCTAAAAAGTAACAAACAACTCCTATTATGCTTGAGGCAACTGCAAAATTATGATGTACTTTTTTCTTAAAGAATAATGCACCAAGCATTGGGAACAAAAGCACTACTCCTCTTAATCCAGTAGCCATAAAACCCCATTTCAATATAGATGATTGAAGATTTATGCTGGCAAATAATGCCGATATAATAAATGAAATTATAATAAACGTCCTGTTTACAACTAATTCTTTTTTATCATCTAATTTTTCATCTATAAATTTTTTATAAATATCCTTGGACATTATAGTTCCAAATCCAAGAGCCATTCCTGAGCCTGTTCCAACGAGAGCCAAAAGAAGTGTAGCTAATATTGCACCGCCAAGCAATGGAGGCATATTATTAATTACAAACAATGGAAATGCCTGACTTGATTCTATAAAAGGATAATTAACCTTCATATACATTCCAATTAACACTGCACCAAGGCCCACAGGTGGCATCAATAAAGCTGAAATTATTGTGGCATTAATTGCTTGTTTGTGCGTTTTGCCGGACAATATTATCTGTACATAAGTCTGTCCGCAAATTACTCCCAACACAACAGAAAGTAATGAACCTAAATCAACCCCCAGTCCTCTTGAAAATAGATTGAAGTAAATATCCTTTGGCAAGGAATCATATACTGAAAAGGAACCTCCGCTCAAACTCCATATCTTATATGTTCCGAAGATTATTGCAATATAAGTTAAAACTAACTTTACATTGCCTAATATGCCAGTTCCTATCACTCCTCCAAAGGTAACATAACATATCATTATGATTACTGTTATAGTAGCACTCATAATTGGATTAATTCCAAAAACCGTTGTCAAAAGGGCATTTGCAGATAAAATTTGAGCTACAATATTCAAAATAATACCCAGAGAACTGAGAACTGATGTAATAGTTCCACAAACAGTTCCATATTCTCTGGTTATAGCTTCCTGTATTGTATCAATATTTGTGTTCCTCAATGGTTTAATAAAAATAAAACCAAACAGTAAACATCCAAGTCCTGTGCCCAATGTAAACCACCAAGCAGTCATGCCATAAGTAAAAGCCAGCTGAGCAGTGCCTATGGTTGAAGACCCGCCTATTAATGTACTTATGAGTGCACCAGCAACCAAAGCAGTACCTGAACTTTTTCCTCCATTAGAGAAATCTGATGCATTCTTTACCCTTTTACCTGAATTAATCCCAATCACCATAATAATTGATAAAGTTAATACCATACCAATTATATGGATATAATTTACTTCTTCCATTTTCTCCCGCCATCTTTCTACTAGCTGATAAATTAGTTACTTTATTTCAACTTAGAATTGATAAGTTTTCCAAGACGTTCTGTACCGACTCTGATTTTATCAGGAGAAACCCCGCCAAAGCTTATTCTCATACAATTACTTCCTTTTCCACCTCTTTCGACGTAAAAGCCTTCACCTGCTACATATGCTACTTTTACTTCTGGATTAGTAGTTGCCTCTATTAGAAGTTCTGTTGTATTAATTCCGCCCGGTAGTTCAACCCACATGAAAAGGCCTCCATCAGGAGTTGTTCTCTTTGTTCCTTTAGGAAAATATTTGTCAATGCATTCCATCATAACATCTCTTCTCTCACGATACAAATCGCATATCATCTTATGATGTGCAGGATAGTATCCTCTTTTGAAAAACTCTGCACATAATATTTGTGGAAGCATAGAAGTGTGCGAATTTGTCGCAGTCTTGACATCAAATAATTTATTTGAAACTTCATCGTTTGCTAAAATGTAGCCAAGCCTTGAACCAGCTGAAAATATTTTTGAAAAGCTGTTAGCCAGTATAGTATGACCAGTCTTATCATATGATTTAATGGGAAGCAAATCACTGCCACTGTATCTTATATCTCGATATGGATCATCCTCTAAAATAATAACATCATACTTGCTCCCAAGCTCTGCTATTTTCTTTCTTCTTTCCAACGATAATGTAATACCTGTTGGATTTTGGAATGTAGGTATTACATAAACCATCTTTGGATTATATTGTATTATCTTAGCTTCCAAATCATCCGTATCCATTCCATTATCATCCATATTTACCGGAATGCATCTTGCCTGAAACATTTCAAAAACTTCAATTGAATGAACAAAACTTGGCGATTCAACCAATATAATATCACCTGGGTTAATATAAAGCTGACATAGCATGTTTATAGCTTCCATTCCGCCACTGGTTATTACTATATTGTCTGATTTCGCGCTAACTCCTTTAGGAGCTAACAAATCATTTACTACGACATCCCTGAGGTCCTTTATCCCAACTACAGGTCCATACTGAAGAGCTTCAAATCCTCTTTTTTCTGTTCTCATAATGTCATTGGTTATTTCGCGGATAATATCAACAGGAAGTGCCTCTCTGGCTGGTGCTCCACCTCCAAAAGAAATAATTTCAGGGTCATTCATTGCTCCAAATAATCTTTTAACTACAGCTGCTGAATTTTCCATACTATTAATGCGCTCTGCAAATTTTGACATATTCTCCACCTTCTATTTAGTTTAATTTTATATATAATACTGTTATTGTTAATTTATCACAAGTTTGCACTAAAGTCTACTGAACTTTGTTCAATAAGGGCTTTGCCCGTCATTCATTGTTCCTATTATTTATGCTTAAACTTCCCAAGTTTTTCATGCAACACCTTGTAAAGGCATTTCTTAAAGTTTTCATCCTGTTCCTTAGTTCTCTTTGAAGGACCTTTTGTTTTGCCTCCAAGCTTTCTAATTTTGTCACTGATGTATCTTGATTGAAGCAAGTTGTCAATATTTGTTTTATTTATAAAAAATCCTGCAGTATGGATTACAGCTGAAGCTTTGTTCAAAACAAGGCTTGATAACCCATAGTCCTGAGTTACTAATATGTCATCTTCCTTAAAAATCTGTACGATTTTATAGTCTACAGAATCTCTTCCCTTCTCTACTATAATAATCTGATGGTCGCTAACGATATAATGGTCCATATCTACCACAATAATAAGTTCTATCCCAAATTCATTTGCAGCAGTCTCGCATATTTCCTTTACCCGCTGAGGGCATGCATCTCCATCTATAATAATTCGCATGAAAAAATCTCCTTTTTTATTTAAATTATGACTTAATATGTTAATATGTTAATTAAACCTAAATTAATTTTTTTAATCTTTCACGCTGTTTATTTCTTTATAGCCTAAATCTGTAAGAAATGTACCTTGTCTTCCTCTTTTTTTGATTATATATCCTTGCTTTTCTAAGCTGTCCAGTCTAGTTCTCACTTGTGAACTAGTCATATCAAGACCTTCTTCTTTTAGCTTGAGTGATAAATTTTCTCTTCCTGCTGAAATATTATTAAACTGAAGCTCATTTATACACTTTAATAATGCTATTTGCACACTACTTAAACATTTAAATTGTTTCATATTATGTGAATCTAATGAATGCTCAAAAAAGTTACTGTCAGGCAAATCAGACATAGTTAATTCACTTCCTGTTCTTACAGCAAGCATATATTGAATAGTACTTTCTAATTCTCTTACATTGCCATGCCATTTATATTTCATGAATTCATCTATAACCTCTTGTCTTACTTTTACATCAGCAGTTGAATCAATTTTTATAAAATATGAAACAAGCTCTACTATGTCATTAAGTCTTTCTCTAAGAGGTGGAATATACAAATATCCTATTTTTAGCCTATAATATAAATCTGATCTAAATTGCTTTTCTAAAACCATATTTTTTAAATTTTTGTTGGTAGCAGCAATAATTCTAACATCAACCTTTTTAATTGATGTGCCTCCCAGCATCATTATTTCCTTTTCCTGAAGAACTCTTAATAGCTTTGTTTGAAGTTTTGGAGACACATCTCCAATTTCGTCTAAAAAAATTGTACCTCCCTCAGCAAGTTCGAATAGTCCTATTTTGCCACCCTTTTTTGCTCCTGTAAATGCCCCTTCTTCATAACCAAAAAGCTCACTTTCAATTAATTCATCAGGAAGTGCACTGAAGTTTATTGCAATATATGGTCCTTTATTTCTTTTAGAATTTTGGTGAATAGCACTTGCAAAAAGCTCCTTACCTGTTCCGCTCTCGCCTTCAATCAAGACAGTTAAGTCAGTCTTCGCAAGTTTAATAGCAGTATTTTTAATTTCCTTAAGTAGTGTGCTGGAACCGATTATATTTTCAAAATTATGTCTTGCAACATGACCTTTTATCAAATAATCATAATTTGGAAGCTTTTTGTTTTCTTTTAATTCATTATGGTCTGTAGTTATAACAATATCTTTTCCTACGGGAGTTATAAACTTATTTACCTTAACGATAGTTCCCATAATATTAAGCTTCTTATTATCAAATGTATCCTTGCTTAAAAAATATGGATATAGCTCTCTATCAATTATATTTCTGATATTTTTGTTTTCAAGTTCCTTCTCTGTAAGTAACAATTTTCTCATTATTTCATTTGCATATTTTATATAACCGTTTTCATCAAATACTAAAATGCCATTAACAAGATTATGAATTATATTGTTGAGATAACCGTTTAGTGCATTGACATTATTGTTTATTGCTGATATACGCATAGAAACATTTATAATTTTTTGCATATATTTTTTCGTGATAAATGTTGTATCCTTATGGCTTAAATTTAATTTATCCATTATAGCATACAATGAATTTATATTAATGATTCTAGGTCCTAAATTAATTATATTTTCAACACAGCTTGGAACCTTATCGGGTTCTCCTGGAGTAATAGCGGTTTTTAATTTTTTGTAGTTATTTATGCTAGGGTAATATGGATAATATATTATGTGATTTAGTCCAAGCTCCTTTAAATCATTTATAGAGCTTATGGCAGTTTCTTTTTCATCATTTACCAACAAAACCTCTTCATTAACAGGTATATTAGCAACCTGGTCAATAATATCAAAATTTACACTTCTTTCACATACAACTATATCATTATATTCATGATTTAATTGCATGTCTTTTAGCTCTTCCATCATTTCCTTGCTAGAAACAACCATTAAATCACATTTGAAATTATTTATTATACCTTCTTCTTGTGAATATGCTTCCAGTATATAGCTATCTGGTACAAATTCTTTAATTTGCTTATACAAAAACTCCTTTGTATTAACGGAGCCAGCAATAAGAACTATTTTTTTATCCATTACCACACCACCTTTCCAAAAATTATACCATTTAATTATATATCAAGCCATAAAAAA
>JAQSXU010000183.1 GCA_029256485.1 Clostridiaceae bacterium | reverse complement strand
ATCAAAAGGTTTTGTTATATAATCATCCGCTCCTAGTTCTATACCTAATATTTTGTCATTTATATCATTTTTAGCAGTAAGTATTATTATTGGTATACTATGTTCATTTGTTATCATCCTGCAAACATCAAACCCACTTATATCTGGCAGCATTAAATCCAGTATAATTAAATCAGGATTGAATGTTTTCACAGCATTAATTCCACCACTTCCATTACTTTCAACATTCACTATATACCCTTCTTTTTTAAGAGAATATCTAATTAAATCGGCTATAGGTGCTTCATCCTCAATAATTAATATTTTTCTCCTATTATATTCTTCCCCCATAGTTATCCTCCTAATAAATGAACACATAATTGATATAATTATATCTTAATCATCAATGTAAAATATTACAATAAAATAAGAACTGTATATTTTATACTATACAGTTCTCGTTTCTTATTTACGCAGATATTTTTTTATATAGAAATAAACTGGCAGACCTATGAGAGTAATCCCCAGTCCATATAATGAATAAGTAGTGTCTGTAAATAGTGTATTGATTATTATATATATTCCGCCTACTATTCCTATAATCGGAGTTATTGGATATAAAGGAACGTGGTAAGATGAATTATCTAAATGTTTATGATGTTTTCTTAGAATAAATATACCTATAACTGTCATGACAAAGAATATCCACATTACAAAAACCACTAAATTTGTCAGTGTATCAAAGGAGCCGCTAAAAACATATAGAGAAGCAAGTATTATGACGAATATAAAAGCATTGAATGGTGTTTGAAACTTTTCATTTACTTTTCCAAAGAATTCTGGAGCAGGAAATAAATTATCCTGAGCCATTGCAAATGGAACCCTGACTCCTGTTAATAGATATCCATTTAATGCTCCAAATATGGAAATCATAATTCCAGCCGCTATAAGACTAGCTCCTCCCTTTCCAAATAGTACTACTGCAGCATCTGATGCTGGTTTATTTGAAGCTATTATGTTTGAAACCGGCATTATATTTACTAATGCTATATTTATTAATATATATACAATAATAGCAGTAGTAAGCCCTAAAATTATTGATTTTGGAAGGTCCTTCTTAGGGTTCTTAAGTTCTCCAGCAATATTACCTACATTGATCCAGCCATCGTAAGCCCATAGAGTTCCAAGCATTGCCGCTCCAAAACCAGCTGCACCAATTGAGCCGCCATTTATTGATGGGCTCGAAAAACCATTTGCCTTACCATTTATAAAGCCGAAGATTATAATCACAAAAATAGGAATAAGCTTTGCAATAGTTGACACTACCTGCACTTTGCTGCCAAGCTTTGTAGAGAGTATGTTAATTATCATTATGAAAAATAGCATAAATATTGCAAGCAGTTTCTGCTGCATTGCTGTCATTGGAACAAAATACGTTGCTTGGGTAACAAAGACTATTGATAAAGCAGCTGCAACACCAGGAACATAAATAAGAGATTGAACCCATCCATACAGGAATGCCCATTTTTCACCATAGAGTTCTTTTAAATATGCAAACACTCCTCCTGTTTTAGGTATGGCAGCAGCAATTTCTGCAACTGTGAGAGCTGAAGCCATTGTTATTACTCCGCCAACAAGCCATGCTAAAATTCCAAGTGCTGGTGTACCAGCATTTTTAAAAACTGTAGAAGCCTTAAAAAATATTCCTGATCCTATTACCACCCCAATAACCATTGTTATAGCGCCTAATAAACCTATTTCTCTCTTTAATGTTCCAATTTTCTTCATATGTTTCCCCCCATTAATAAATAGTAAGTATACTTTATCATAAATTAAATGTTTAGTAAATTAAAAATTTAGTAAATATTCAATCTAAATTAAACATTTTGTAGAATAATAATATATGGTTCCGTGTTGCATAATAAAAACTATAACAACATTTCTAAACATGCAGACATTACTATTAAATATGCATAATTAATAGAAAATATTGAAAATTGGTTTCCTAATTGCAATATCGTTTACATTATTATTGCTCTATATAAGGTAAAGGAGTATAATTATTTTGTTGGAATAATTAATTGTCACTATATGCTAATGAAAGGAAGATAATGAATGATACAAAGTCTTGTAAGGGCTATAGATATACTTGAAGTACTGAAGGATTCTGATAAATCATTTTCTGTTGCAGAAATTTCGGAAGCTTCTCAACTTCCATCAAGTACAGTTCATCGAATTCTCCAAACTTTAAGTTATAAAAATTATGTGATAAAAAATGAAGAAACCCATCTTTACCAAATAGGATCCGGGTTGATTCCGTTAGGCATGGCTGCCATACATCATACAAAATTAAATGATGTTGCTCCTGCTATAGTAAAAAAATTAGCAGACCTAACCAGTGAAGATGCTTATTTAGTTATTCGTGCAGGATACAAAGGCTATGTTATAGAAAAGGAAGAGGGTCCTACTAACCTGAAATTCATAGAGAAATCCGGCGCTGAAATAGATTTGCACTGTGGAGCAATACGAAAATCTCTGCTTGCTTATCAATCAGATGACTTCATAAATGAATTTATTAAAAATGGGCTTAAGCAACATACAAATAATACTACTATAGATGGAGAAAAATTATTATTGGATTTGGATAAAATACGCAAAGAAGGTATTGCTGTTACTTATGGTGATTATATAGAAGGAGCATGTGGAGTTGGTGCCCCGGTTTTTGATTTCAATAATAAGGCTGTAGCTTCCATAGGTGTTATTCTTCCAGACTTTAGAATTAATGAAGAAAGCCTTAGTAAACTTAAGGCCTCTGTGTTACAGTGCTCTCGCGAATTATCATCCCTACTTGGCTGTAAAAGGGTCTTGTAGTACTGCACCACTTCAAAAGTGGTGCCAGCCACCACTCAAATAAAACTTTGAATAAAAAAAATAAAGTGGCACTATTTTTCAATAGAATACCACTTTATTTATGTATATTACTTGGTAAAAATGAGGTACAAAGTTAATCTTATAGATGTATCATGGCAGCACATCTATAAGATTTTAATATAAAACATTACAAATCTAATATATTCTTATTTAATCTCTATTATACTTTCTCACTGCTGTTGAACAGCCCATGCCGCCCCCAATACAAAGAGTAGCAAGACCCGTATTGGCTTCTTCACGCTTAAGCATTTCATGAATTAAGCTTACGAGAATTCGGCATCCAGATGCTCCTACAGGATGTCCTATTGCAATGGCACCGCCATTAACATTAACCTTATTCATATCAAAATTTAAGTCTCTGGCCACTGCCATGCACTGAGCTGCAAAAGCTTCATTGGCCTCAATTAAATCAAAGTTCTCTACCTTTAAACCAGACTTCTCCATAAGTTTTCTTGTGGAAGCTATTGGTCCTACGCCCATGATAGAAGGATCTACTCCGCCAAGAGCACCATCAATCCATTCTACCAATGGAGTAATTCCTAGTTCTTTGGCTTTCTCTTCACTCATAACAACTACAGCAGCCGCTCCATCATTAATTCCAGAAGAATTAGCCGCAGTAACAACTCCGCCTTCCTTAAATGCTGGACGAAGTTTTGCAATTCCCTCTGCTGTTGTATCTGGGCGAATTCCTTCATCTTGATCAAAAATGATTGTTTCCTTTTTCTTTTTTATTTCTACTGGAACGATCTCATCCTTGAATCTTCCGCTTTCAGTAGCCTTTGCAGCCTTTTGCTGGGAAGCTGCAGCAAATTTATCTAATTCCTCACGCTTCAATCCCCATTTTTCTGCAACATTTTCTGCAGTGATTCCCATATGATAATCATTAAAGGCATCCCATAAAGCATCGTTAACCATAGTATCAACAATCTTTGAATCATTCATTCTGTATCCATATCTTGCTTTTGTCAATGCATAAGGTGCCATTGACATGTTTTCCATTCCGCCAGCTACCACAATATCTGCTTCTCCAGACCTTACCATGTTGGCAGCTAAATTTACAGCATAAAGACCAGATCCACAGACAATATTCATAGTAACTGCTGGGGTTTCAACTGGAATTCCTGCATGAATTGAAGCTTGACGGGCAACATTCTGTCCTTGTGCTGCCTGTAGAACACATCCCATATAAACTAAATCAACATCTGATCCTTTTATACCGGCTCTCTTCAATGCTTCCTTAATTACAATAGTTCCTAAATTTACAGCGGGAGTAGTACTTAAGCTTCCTCCCATTTTTCCAACAGCTGTACGGCATGCACCTGCTATAACTACTTTCTTTGACATATGCGACCTCCAAATTTATGTTTATTTTTGTTTCATAGAATTTTAAATATATCCATACTTTTATTTGTTATTGTAATCCCTTATAACACGTGGTGTAAGCATCTGGTGGAATGCACAAATTGCTTTTGGGTTCTGATATGCAGAGTAAGTAAATGCAGTTATATATTTACGCAATTCAGTGAATTTTACTACTTCATCCACAAATCCCAGTTCCGCACAGAAGCTTGGTTTTGATTTTTCCTTGTAATCTTCAATCATTTCATTCATTTTATCAATGGTAGGTTTTAAATCCTTACCTGCCTTTTTATCTTTTACTAATCTTCTTGAATACATAGCTGCAGCAGCTGTTTCTCCGTTCATAACATACATTTCTGTAGCAGCTGTCCCTAATGAAAAGGCATTGGTATCATTTCCCTGAGGTCCCCCCATAACATAGTGGGCTGCCGCAGTTCCTTTTCTTAAGGTAATTTCCATTTGAGGAATACTTGTACTTTGAATGGAGTAAATTAAAGATTGTCCTAATCCTAATAATTCTGCCTTTTCAGCATCATCTCCAACGTCAATTCCAGTGGTATCCTGAATCCAGACTATTGGAAGTTTATCTCTCCCACAAAGTGTAACAAATTCATTCATTTTTATAAGTCCCTGACGATACAATTTCCCGCCAATTCCTATGCCATTTTTCTTATATTCTGGATAGTTCATTAATAAACCTTGTGCATTAGCAACGACTCCTACTAAAAGTCCTTCAACCTTTGCAATTCCAGTAAGTATTTCAGGTCCATAACCCTTCTTATATTCCATAAACTCACTGTCATCTACTAAACGTGCTACTACATCGTAAATATCATAAGTTCTTTTTTGATTTATAGGAACTATTGAGTAAAGATCCTCAGCTTCATAGGCCGGTTCCATTGGATTATCAACCCTGAAGAAATCTGGATCGTATGCTGGTAAACAATCAATGTATTTCTTTATGGACTCAATAACTCCTTCTTCTTCTTTATAAACTTCTCTAAAGAATCCAGTTTCAAAATAATGTACTGCCACAGAACCAGGTGCCGCTTCTTTAGGACCACTGGAAGCCTTTATCAACTCTTCAGCACCCTGTTCATCCATATAACCTTTTGGATTCATACCACCAACGATTCCTGAACCACCAACAGCCATATTTGCTTTTTCGTGAGCAATTAAAATAGTTGGGCTTATAGAATGATATCCGCCTCCAGCTGGATTTGTACCAAAAATTCCAACCATTACAGGAATACCTAACTGCTGCAGCTGTGCATTTCTATAGAATGCTGTACCGCCGCCTCTTCTGTTAGCATATACCTTTTCCTGTTCATCTAATTTAACACCGCTGCAATTTAAAATATATATTAGTGGAATATTTAAAGTTTTAGCAGTATCAGAAGCTCTTATAAGATTATCAGCCTGCCCTGCAACCCATGCACCAGCTAGTTTTTTGTTATCTGATGCTATAATATAAACCCATTTACCATTAACACGGCCTAAACCTTTTATTAATCCTGTAGATCCATCTTTATTTCCACCAGGGTTATAAAGACTGTTTAATGGGCAAAAAGTACCAGCATCAACTAAAGCTTCAATTCTTTGTGTAGCTGTCATTTGTCCTGATGCATTAATAGCCTCATCTGCTTTACCATTATTTCTAATTTCATTAGCTTTAGATTCAATTTCATTTTCTACAGATTTTATTTCCTCTGCATTACTTTCATTTAGATTACTTACAACCTTACCGATGGTTGCCATATTTTTAAAATATGAAGGCATTGAATATCCAGTATCCTGCATTGTTTTATCCTCCTCTTGTTTAATATTTTTCATCTAGCCAATAAATATTAATATATCTCCAGATTCTACATGATCTCCCTTGTTAACTTTTATCTCTCTAACTACACCGGCTTCTGCACACTTGATTTCACTTTCCATTTTCATAGCTTCTAAAACTACTACTGTATCTCCAGCTTTTACTGATTGACCCTCTTTAACAAGAACATCTACAATACTTCCTGGCATTGGACAAACAACGTTGCTGCTTTTTCCAGATTGCTGTGGCTTTGGTTCAGCCTTTTTTTCAACAGGCGCTGCAGGCTGAACTGCTGGTTTTACTTCCCTTTCTACTGAATGTGATAAAGATGAATAACTTTTCTTAACTAACTCTACTTCCACTTCAAATAGCTTTCCATTTACTGTTACATTGTATTTCATTGTTATTTCCTCCTAAATATTATTTCTCATTTATCTC
>JAQSXU010000182.1 GCA_029256485.1 Clostridiaceae bacterium | reverse complement strand
TACAAAAATACCTATGCAAACTATTCAACAGTGCTTAAATTTACAGGGGTGTTTATGTTATTTTTCTCCATAATCATTATTATTACTGCAATATTTATAATCAAATTTGTAATATCTAATAATATATATAGGGACTATAAAAACATAGGTATATATAAGGCATTAGGGTTTTCACAGTCTTCTATAAATTCTATTTATGTAATGCAGTATTTAATAATATCTGTTATAGCATCAATTATTGGAATAATATTCAGCAAATTTGTTATAGACAGGATGATGTTTTCAACTTTAAAGGCTATTGGAATGAGTTCCTTGAAGATGTCTTATACCCTTCCATTTATAAGTGCATTTACATTGATGATTTTACTCATTACTTTTACCTCATTATTAAGCGCAGGAAAAACCAATAAGATAAAACCTGTGGAAGCCATAAGGGAAGCTTCTCTAAGCAGGCATTCTTCAGTTTCGGGAAATATTTCCAGTAAAATATTCATGAAATTCGGTGTCATAAAAGCAATGGCATTTAAAAGTATAATTAATAACAAGAAATCAGCCATATTAATATTTGTCTCCATTCTAATTACATTATACAGTGCACTTTCAGGTGTAAATCTTCTAAATACCACAAGTTCAATGGGCAGAAATTTTGGACTTTGGGGATTTGACAATAGCATGATAGATTTAAAGCTTAATTTAAAAGATGCTAAGTTTCTTAAAGTACTGGAGGATGATTTAAAAACTAATAGTGATGTAAGTTGTTATTCATATTTTAATTTTTATCAGGATGCTTCTATTAAAAATAAAAATGGGGATATTGAAAAAATATCAGTAGCCCAGGTACTAGGAGATAATTCAGAGAAATTAGGCTTTATGGAACTGCAGGGACGTGATCCAAAGAAAATAAATGAAGTGTCTCTATCGGTAAATACTTCAAAAAATAATGATATGCACATAGGGGACTATATGGAGGTTTATGTTAAAAATAAAAAATATAATCTTCTGGTGGTGGGAATATATCAATCCTTAAATGGTATGGGCAAAGGAATAAGATTATATAATGATACAGTAAAAGACGCCGATGCTAATTATGTACCGGATATTTTAGCTAATCTGAAGGATGAAAAAAATATAGATGCCTTCATAAAAAACATGAAAAGTAAATATGGCGAAAATATTGACATTGTTAGAAGGCAGGGTGAGTTTGATGATCAAATGTCACAGATGACAGCAGGTTCCTTTATTTCAGTTGCTGTTATAGTAGCAATAATGCTTTCTATTTGTGTGCTGAATATATTTAATATAACCTTAATGAATATTAATGAAGAGAAAAAGAGCTTTGGAATATATAAGGCAATCGGCATGACCTCAGGACAAATAAGATGTTCAATTATGCTGAGAGTATTCCTCATATTTATTATTGCTCTTATAGCTGCAGTTCCTTTAGCACTTAAGGCAACGCCTGTACTTATGTCACTTATTTTTATAAATGTTGGTATAGCAAAATATCCTCTTGCAGTAAATGTTCCTCACATGATAATGATAGCATTAGTATGCTTCGCATTTTCAATGCTAAGCGCATATATTTCATCAAATATTATTAATAAAATTAAACTTAGAAGTCTTATAGAAGATTAATCAATTACATTTTATGGTATAATTATAAATATACAAGTCTGCTGTCATTGCAGGCCTGTATATTTAATATTAAAAATATTTAAGTCAGGTGATTAAATGTCAAATGAAAATATTTTGGTGGTTGATGATGAAAGAGATTTGGCAAGAATAGTTTGTGATTACTTAAAAAATGAGCAGTTCAATGTGGAAAGCTCATATGATGGACAAGATGCTCTTTTGAAATTTGAAAGCTTCAAGCCTGATCTGGTAATTTTAGATATAATGCTTCCCAAAGTTGACGGAATGGAAGTCTGCAGAAGTATAAGATCAAAATCAAAGGTTCCTATAATAATGCTCAGCGCAAAAAACGGTGATTTGGATAAAATATTAAGTCTTGGACTGGGAGCAGATGACTATATGACCAAGCCATTCAGCCCAGGAGAACTGGTGGCAAGGGTAAAAGCTCATTTGAGAAGGTATAACCGTTTTTCTGAAAAAACCAGCTCTGCCCACAATAAGGATATACTTGATTTTGGTGATTTAATTATAAATAATTCTTCATATACTGTTTGTTACAAAGGCAGTAATGCTGTTTTAGCAGCTAAGGAGTTTGAACTTCTAAGTTTTCTGGCCTCCAATCCTTATCAGGTTTTTACCAGGGAGCAGCTGTATGAAAGAATATGGGGCTTTGGCGGTTATGGTGATGTTACAACGGTGACAGTTCATATACGGAAAATAAGAGAAAAAATAGAGGAAAACCCTGCTTCTCCTTTATATATAAAAACAGTTTGGGGAGTGGGCTATAAGTTTGAAGGTGTTTTAAGAAATAAATGAATAAAAATAATATTTCTTTTAAAATTAAGTTCAGTAGTATTTTTATAATTGTCACTATGATAACAGGGATAGTTTTATCAATTATCATTGCTTTCAATACCATAAAGGGTATTAGCTTATATCCAACAGCAAATACTGCCAGAATAATTACTAAGGATGCAGTGGACTACATAGAGCAGAATTTCAATAGTAAAAATTTAGGTTCATTGGACACCTTTAAATTTAAAACTCAGATTTTAGATCTAAGAGGAAATATAATATATAATAATTATGATGGAAAATCCGGCAGTATTGATATAAAAGAGAATATAAGCTATGACATGAATTTTTCATCATTGCATAATAATTTAATTAAATATTCGTGTCCCATAGTTGTGAATCATACTCAGGTTGGCACATCTATTTTTTTTATTGAAAAGAATATTCTGGTTGAAAACAATATTGTTAAACGTGTATTAATAATTTTTTCCCCATTATTCTTTGCCTTGTTTATTATCTTAATAAAACTTTTGCAAGACGTATATCAGTGCAGAAAACAATTTATAACTCCCATATTAGAGCTTAACAAGTCTGCCCAGGCCATAATAATGGGTGATTTTGAGAAGGTAATAAAATATAATAATGATACTGAAGTCGGAAGGCTTTGTGCAAACTTTGAGAAAATGAGGGATGAGCTTAAAGAATCCACTGAAAGAGAAAAAAAACTTGAAAATTCCAGAAAAGAACTTATAACCTGTATATCCCACGATTTAAGAACCCCTATTGCATCAATAAAAGCATACATAGACGGTATTTTTGATGGAATTGCAAAGGACCAGCAAACTGTTTTTCGTTATCTATCTGTTATTAATGAGAAAACTCAGATACTTACCAAGCTCATAAATGATTTGTTCCAGCATTGTCAGACTGAGCTTGATAAACTTAAAATAGAGAAAAGAGAAGTGTACAGCGGAGATTTCTTAAAACAAATGGCAGATGAACTTAGCCTGGAATTCTGCAACTCTAATCTGAAGTTTGAAGCTGAAGAGGTTATGCCTAATGTACTAATAAACATAGATCCTTTAAGAATAGAGCAGGTAATATACAATCTAATACAAAATGCAGAAAAATATACCGATGCCGGCGGCAGCATATTATTTGGAGCGGAAATTGAGGATGATTTTCTTAAAGTTTATGTAAAAGATAACGGACATGGTGTGGATTTGGAGGATCTACCATTTATATTTAATAAATTTTACAGAGGGGAAAAGACAAGAAACTGGGATAAAGGCGGAAGCGGACTTGGTCTCTCAATATGCAAATATATTGTTGAAAAGCATGGAGGGCAGATTTTTGTTGAAAGTGCAGCTGGAAATGGAAGCAATTTCTTTTTTGTATTACCAAAAATATAATTACTATAATTAACACTAAAGGCTTATTGTATATAGGTAATAGGTAAGAGGTTAAAATTCTCAAGAGTATTTTATACTTCTTATCTATTGGGCTAAAAAATTTAAGGCGAAAGCCTGTCAGTAACAGAAATCATGTTATTGGCATTAAGGGGCATGTACAACAGAAAATCAAAATGTTCGTAGAGTAAATTGGTAAGTGGAGAGTAACCACAACTATAATTAATAACCATATAATTATTGATGCCCCTATGAATGGAATTCCTTTTTTTTGTTTGATGATAATATCGTCTCTTAAATCTTCTAACCTCATCTTTTTTCAATCCTTTCAAATCAAATATATAAGGTTATATAAATAACCTTTATAATAAACTGTATGTTATAAAATAATTTTGATTCACACAAATTTACTATAGAAGCACATTATGAGAATTTTACGTATTAACTTGGAATTTATCTATTTTACTGGTGGTTTCCATAATGGTACATCTATAAATGTAGTTTCCCTTACATTTGGAAGAATATCATATATAGAACAATTCATTTGTTTTTCAAAATAGTCTTTCATTTTAAATGTTGCATTCCAGCGTTCCACAGTAAATGGAAATGTTCCATAGCGTCTTGTTGTATTAACAAACCGCTTTTCTAATATACAAAAGCCTTGAGCATCTGCAAGTGAATCACAAACAATCAACAATCTGTCGTAATCATCATAAGTTATGTCGTTTAAATATTTCTTTACAAACTTGCTTTCTTCATCATTCATATCATTTTTGCCTATTTCTTTGTCAAAATCAGGGACTGGAAATGAATGTGTCAAGCAGATTCTGCCTACTTCATTCCAACCTTTTTCCATCATGAATTTATATCCATCAATACCATGCCTTCTCCCACTTATGCCATATCTTCTGCCTATATCATGAAGAAGTCCTAACACATATGCTTTATCCGGGTTAAGATTACAACATTTTTCAGCAATCATTTGAGCTGATAATCCTACATTAATAGAATGTTCTGTCCACGGTCCATGATTTAATTGTCCTGCTATTTCTAATTCCTTTTCAGCCATTTTTCTATTTGGAAACATATTGTCCTCCTTGTATAATATAAATTACGACTTATCATCCTATCCATTAGCTGGTCAAATCTCTGTTTGGTTGTCCTACAAATTGAAATTTGTAGAGGAGTGAAAATGTAAGAGTAATGGATAAAACTCATGGAGTTTTTTATAATTAATTTATATCGAATTACAGTAAATTTTCAATTATACTTCTTAACTATTCCCTCTTATCTATTACTTATTAACAAATTACTATTTACCTTTATGCCAATTATAAAAATCTTTTAGATATGCTTTGCGTTCCTGTGGTAACGCTGTTTTTTTAACACCTTGAATTGCTCCTTCCAGTGCTAACAATCTATGAATACACGCAGAAGCATCAATTCCTTGTATTTTCAACCACGCCTGTTCTGCACCAATATCTTTTAATTCATCAAAAGTAAATATACCTACTTTATTCAACTGACTTTCAACTTCTTTTCCGATATTAGGTAGTTTTGATAATTCTCCCATAATGAAACTTCCTTTCAAATTACTATTCATAATACTCAACCTTAAATTGGAATTTGTTGGCTTTTATTTATTACTTCCATGTTACTGGGTAATTCAAATGTTTTGGTAGTTTCGTATTTCTATTTCCTTTAGCAGAATTAATTTGTCCTTGTGTTAAGAAAACAGCCTCTCTTAAATCAGCATTACTAAAATTCGTATCTCTTGTGTCTGCTCCTAAAAAAACTGTTCCGTCAAATATACAACTATCAAAATTAGTTGCAATTAATAATTTCATGCTCAAGTCTAATCCACTCATATCTCTTTTTCTAAAATTTCTTCCTAAGAACTCCGTTAACCTCTTATTACCACTATTGTTAAAACACTTTATAATAGAATCACAGACTTGCTTTAAGGTGATATTAACTTTATTTCTATAACTATCAATATCAATCTTAAGGATACTTTGTGTGGTAGAATTACATAGTGCTTCATTTTCATTAATCAAATTTTCAATATCACTCCATAATTCTTTTGCTGGAATTATTATTTTTGATTCTTCTAAAAAGTAACGTATTTGATATAATTGAAAAACAATAACAAAGATATCGAATATTTCTTTTGATTTCTCTTGTGAGGTTTGCCATGTCTCCCCTTTATAAATATATTGTGTTGCATGTTGTCCTGCTCCAAAGCAATCATATCCTATGCAGCCTTTCATATTACGCTTTTCCAATTCATGATGAATCTTACAACGATAATTATTTTGTAATTTTGTACAAGGCTTACCTGCTTTTTTATTCTCTGGAAAACCATCTATTTTTGAAAAAAATAATGCTGTACAACATAAACCACTACATTTTGAACAATCTACTTTTAATTGCTCTAATCTTCCCTTATTTTTTTCATGTATCTTCATATTATAATCTCCTCAAATTTGTATTTCATAATTTAATCAAATCATTTTAACTTTAAATAATCTCCTCCACTAATTACTATTTGTCTACTCATTATATAAATAATTTTAACTTCATATTTGTTTAATAACAATAGCTCATATCATTAAATAAATGCTGTTATATTTATGCCTGTCCAATTAGCACCGGTACTTCATCAACACTATTGCTTAAAAGAGCCATAAGGCCAGAACCAATACTTAATTAACAATCAATCCAGATATAATGTCTCTCTTTGCTTACCTTTTCTATTT
>JAQSXU010000181.1 GCA_029256485.1 Clostridiaceae bacterium | reverse complement strand
AAGGGTTTCTTCTTATTTTTCATAAAATCACCGTTTCTTTAAAATCTCCATCTAATTTGCATATATTCTTTCTGGCAAAGCCTATATACCGCTTTGTACATGAATAGTGAAATAATCATATTGTATATTGCAACAAAAATTACGGCCATATTATTCGCATAAATCTGAGCTGCAAATAATATTCCTACAATAATAACACCTCTAACTAGCGTTAAAAGAAGCACAGATACAACTGGAATGAGCATTTTCTCTTTAAAAATGTTTGAACCTACTACACCAGCTAACACACATATAAGCATATTAGAAAAAGAATTTATTCCAAATATATTAATAAAAAATATATCCTGAATAATTCCACAGCCTACTCCAACCCAAAGTCCTTCCCAACTTCCATTTACTATAGAATAACATATTATGAAGCATACTGTAATGCTTGGATAATATCCATATATAGCAATAAAAGGCATAACTGTACTATCTAAAAAAAGGCATAGAAAAGAAAGTAAAAATAAAACTGAAAATTTTTTCATTTTAATCACCTAGTATTTTATATCATCAAGATTATTTTTGGGTGCAGACTTAGGTACTACCATAAAAACCTCTTGAAGCTTATTTACATCAACATATGGCTGAATAATAGCTATTTTCATGGCTTTGCTCTGATCATCCTGTACATCAATTACAGAACCAATTCGAATGCCCTTAGGATATAATTGTCCTAATCCTGAAGTTAAAATAACGTCACCTTTTTTAATTTGAGAATTTAAAGGTAAATTTATAATTTTAGCTAATAAATTACTTGTGCTGCTGTCCTTATAGCCTTTTACAATGCCATTGGTTTCGTTAGTGCTTTCTACCATGGCATGCACAGCTAAATTTTCGCTGGCAAATGTCTGCACTATAGCCCAATTGTCGCTTACAGATATTACCTGGCCAACTAATCCCTGTGAGGTTATAGCAACCATCTGTTTAACAATGCCATCTTTACTTCCTTTATTTATTGTAAACTGATCTAAATAGCTGGCACCACTCTTACCTATTATGTCACAGCCTATATATTTATACTCTGATCTCTGATTCTGAAAATTTACCTGTTTTCTAAGCTCATCATTCTGTTTTTTTAGAGAGTCATATTCCTGAGCCATTGTTTCCAGCTGGCTATTTCTTTCCTTTAACTGCTCATTTTCCTGTTTAACTTTTGAAAAATTAAATACAAAGCTTAATGTATTTTTTATTTTGTTATTAAAATTGTAAAAAACACCCTCTACTGAATTCAGCGTTACACCTATCCCATTTTCCACAATAGAACTTTTTTCCCTCTTGACACTATTTACAATCAATACTAAAAATGTAACTGACAGTATTATTATTGTTACTGCCAGTTTATTTTTCAAGAATTTCATATTCTATTTTCTATTAGCAATTATTTTGTCAATAGTATCTAATGCTTTTCCAGCACCTAATGCTACGCAGTCAAGAGGTGATTCTGCTATATGCACAGGCATATGTGTTTCTTCATTTATCAGTCTGTCTAGGCCTCTTAGCATAGCGCCGCCGCCAGCTAGCATTATACCTTTATCCATTATATCTGAGGCAAGTTCAGGAGGTGTTTTTTCTAATGTTGTTTTTATTGAATCTATTATTAAAGCTACTGGTTCTTTTAAAGCTTCTCTTACTTCTGCTTCTGAAATATTTAATATTTTAGGAAGGCCTGTTATTAAATCTCTTCCTCTTATTTCCATGGATGTATTTTCACCGATATCAAAAGCTGATCCCAGTTGAATTTTAACATTTTCTGCTGTTCTTTCCCCTATCATTAAACTGTATTCCTTTTTTATGTAGCTTATGATAGCTTGATCTAATTCATCCCCAGCTATTCTCAAAGATTTACTTGTAACGATTCCGCCTAAGGATATTACTGCAACTTCAGTAGTTCCTCCGCCAATATCAACAATCATACTTCCTGTTGGCTCATTTACTGGAAGTCCTGCCCCAATTGCTGCTGCCATGGGCTCTTCCATTAAAAGCACATCTCTAGCACCTGCTTGTTTTGTGGCTTCATCTATAGCACGCCTTTCAACCTCAGTAACTCCTGATGGAAAGCAAATCACTATTCTTGGGCTTGTAAAAGCACTTTTAGGGCTGATTTTCTCAATGAATCTTCTCAACATAGTTTGAGTAACATCGAAATCTGCAATTACTCCATCTCTAAGTGGTCTGATGGCAACAATATTTCCTGGTGTCCTTCCAATCATCTGCTTAGCCTCATCGCCTACAGCTAAAACCTTTTTTATATCACTGTTTATAGCAACAACTGATGGTTCTCTTAATACCACACCTTTACCTTTTACATATATTAAAGTATTTGCTGTTCCCAGATCGATACCCATATCTTTAGACATTCCAAATAATCCCATTTTATATCTCCTTTCGCATTACACTATACCTTTTTCTTTTAAGCTCACATATTCACCATTTCCAATGATAATATGATCTAATAAATCTATTCCAATTATTTTACTGCATTCTTTTATTCTATGTGTAATATTAATATCTTCACTACTAGGGGTTGGATCCCCAGAAGGATGATTATGACAAATAATAATTGAATAACAGCTTTTTCGTATTGCTTCGCAAAATATTTCCCTGGGATGTACTATGGAAGAATTTAAGCTCCCCATGGATACATTTTTCGATGCAATAACAGCATTTTTAACATTTAGCATAATTACCTTTAAAATTTCAACACTATAATGACGCATTTCCTCCATAACATAATCTGCTGCGTCTTTTGGCTTTGTTATTTTGCAGGTAATGCCTGACTTAAAAGCCTTGGATCTTTTAGACAATTCACCCACTGCAGCAATTTGTGCTGCTTTGGCAATACCTATGCCGCATATTTCCATAAGCTCTTCAGTGGTTTTATTAAAAAGTCCATCAATTCCATCACAATTAGTAATTAGCCTGCTGCTTAAATTTAATACATTTTCATTTTTAATACCATTTCTTAAAATAATAGCAATTAATTCAGAATTTGATAAACTCTGTGCTCCGTATCTAATAAGTCTCTCTCTAGGTCTTTCATTTTTGGGTAAATCCATAATTTTTATTGAGTCACTCATTACTTTACTCCTTAATAAAGATTTACCCCCATCTCCCTCAATATGTAATTTAATTTATTTAACGGCAAGCCTACTACATTATAGTAGCAGCCATTAATTTTTTCAACAAATACTCCACCATATCCTTGGATACCATAGGCACCTGCTTTGTCCATAGGTTCGCCAGTTTTAATGTATGTTTTGATTTCATCATCACTTAAATTTGAAAACTTTACATCCGTACATACAAAACTCTTTTTCATTTTGTTGTTTTCAGTATTATAAACTGTTATCCCGGAATATACCTGATGGGTATTTCCGCTTAATTGCTTCAGCATTTGAAATGCCTCTGATTCACTTTTTGGTTTTCCCATGACCTTATTTTTAAAAGCTACAATTGTATCACATCCAATAATAACTGTATCACCCTTTAACTTATTTTTTATGTCTGCAACCTTTCCCTCTGAAATATCCATTACGTATTGTGGAAAGTCACCGTTAAAGCCAATTGTGTCCTCGTCAAATTCACTAACTATAGCTTTAAAGTTTGGCACCAATCTTTTAAGCAGTTCTTTTCTTCTTTCTGATGCTGATGCCAACACATAATTCACATTTATCACTTCCTAAAATAATAATACCTTTTATAATTATAGCCATAATTATATCATTTATAGTCATAGATATTATTAAAATTTAATTACAAAAATAATTAATGTTATACATAGAGATAAACGCTATGTTTATGCCAAAATATCCTACTCTAGTAAACATCTAATATAGTTTATCATTTAATCTTTTTATAAACAAGAGTTTAATTCTATTATTAAAAAAAATTTAAAAAGGCTTCCATCTTAAGGAAGCCCCTCACTTTTTAAGTTAATATCTTCTATAAATTATAATTGCTGCAATAATAAACAAAATTGTCATTACATTAATATTAAAATTTAAACCTAATGTGAGTACCATAAACTTCAAATCCAGTACAAGCGGTTTTGATGTTCCAACAGCATAAAATTTATTGAAAAAACTCAGAGATTTTATACTACTTCCTAAAATTTCACCAACTATTGTACCCGAAATTGCACCCAGCAAAATGATAAACCAAAGTAAGCTCTTATTACTCCTACTGACACTCTTCATAATACATCCCTCGTTTTTAAATGTTTATAAATAGATTAATTAAATAAAGTATAGTAATAGTTTATCATTTTTTTGAAAGTTATGGCAACAATATTTAATTGCTAATATTAACTTTTTTAAGAATTGTATATATTTTCATATAATTTTCCTCAACCTTATCCTTTTGAATTTCCTTTGGCATGGAATTTATATATTCCTTTATCTCATTCAACGCACCTATATTTTTACTGTTTTTATCAACAGCTTTCAATTGGGAACACCATTTTTTAAGTTCCTCTGTTTGGATTCCCTTTACGTTTTTATCTGAAAGTTTATTCACAACTTGTAAATTTGCATTTATTATTTCATTTATTTCAGCATCGCAAACGTCTTTTGTATTTAACTGAAATATCATTTTTGAATTAGGAACATTATTAGTGTTTAGTGCTTTTATTATGCTTTCTGCACCAGTTTCATCATATATTCCAATAAAAACTCTGGTGTTATTTCCATCTACTATTTCAAAGGGTGTTCCATAATTACTAAGCAGCTTCTTTTCGATTTCTGCATTATCCTTATTTGCATACATTCCTCCCTGAACCGCAATATACTTAACATTTTTTTTATTAAGCTGCTGCTGATCCGTGCTCTGAATATTATTTGGCTTTAAATTTAAAATTGCCTTAGGCCATGTTCCCTTTGAAATAACTTTCCAAATTATAGTTCCAAGTATAAAAGCAGCTAATAATATACCTAGTACACACCAAATAAAATACCCCGAATTGCTCTTTTTCTTCTTTAAATCAAATCTTGTGTATTTCATTTTATTCCCCCTTCATTCTTAACTAAAGAATGTACTTCTCATTTAATTATATTTAGCATTTAACATTTGTATTACAAAAAAAATTCCCTAAAATACCTTAATATATTAAAGTACTCTAGGGAGTATAATAAAATATTTAATTTAAAATTCTTTTTGCCCCTGCATATCTAGAAGTATAATAGCTTTCGCCTAAATCGCT
Organism: Clostridiaceae bacterium; assembly: GCA_029256485.1. Next base: position 1,383 of record JAQSXU010000181.1, on the reverse strand, counting down.
TACCGTTATTCTATGGCTGCCAGAAGAAGCATGAATAAATTGTCCTCCTCCTATATATATCCCTACATGAGATATGGAACCATAGGTATTAAAAAATACTAAATCCCCTGCCTTAAGGTTCTCTCTAGAAACAGACTGTCCCATGGAATATTGTGCTCCAGTATAATGAGGCAGATTCACCCCAAATGCACTATATACATATGCTGTAAATCCAGAGCAGTCAAAAGCAGATGGACCGGAAGCACCCCACACATAAGGTCTTCCCATAAATTTATAGGCATAGGAAATAATATCTCCTCTGCCATTTCCGGCAGGATTTCCGCCTCTACTAACAGCTATGTTTCCCCCTCTGCTGGCAGATACTCTGCTGCTTGTAGAAACATTTTTGCTTTTCAAAGCTTTTGCTGGTACTTGTATTACTTTATTACATTTTATGTCTGCAGAACCAATAAGTACTTTTTGCTCATTGATATTTACTGCTGCATCAGCATATACCTTTACGTTATTTACCTTTTGTAATAAAGTAAACGTTAGCAAGAAAAATACAAATGTTAAAAGTTTAAATTTGAAGTTTCTCATGATTACCCCCCCTATAGCCTTCGGAGTTAGCTGACGGGCGCGAATGAAGGTTATTCTACTGAAATATTGTTATTTCAGATTAGCCCCAACTTTCTTGGTTCCTCCGTACTCATTTCTGAGATTCAGCACAATTAATATTATAAAATAAAATTGTACAAGCTGTCAATGCAATTAGCTATATTTGTTAATTCATTTTTGTGAAAGTTTATTAAACTTACTTTTTTTGCAATAAAAGCATATCATATGCTCTATTATTAAAATTATAATATTGTTTATATCTATTTATTACAAAAAAATTATTTTTTTCCCAACTATTTATATAATTATTTACGTCATCAACTACATAACTATAGAAATTATTTATGCTATATTCATTGTAAAAATAATCAGTTAATGCCCTTATGATGCTGCGGGCTGTTGCATCTGTGGAATTATGATCCAGCAGCATAAACATAAATGTTATTTCATTAGATTTTTTAAATTCTGCTTTTCCTCTTAAAATTCCAACTAACTTATTACAATTTACAATTTTTAAAAAAAACTCGCATTCACTTAAATAGCATTCCAGATATCTATCATAAAGCTCCTTTTCATTAAGCTCTATAAATTTACCGCCATTTTCATTATAGTTCTGAAGTTTAATCCAATGCCCAATTTCTTTAATGTCATCTTCCAATACATTAGTTATACATAAATTATCAATTCGGATAACAACATCAAGCATAAATTCACCTCATTTCATAAATAAAAATTCTACATTTCTTTTAAAAATCCTTTTATTTTATCTTTACTTTGCATTAAAAA
>JAQSXU010000180.1 GCA_029256485.1 Clostridiaceae bacterium | reverse complement strand
TTTCAAAATTAACCACAACAGAATCAAAATTATCTTCGTCTGGTGAATAATCTACAAACACAATATTTTTCGTTATTCCCTTAAACATATTTATTTCACCTTTACTGAATTTACCTACTGCAATAATACCTTGAATATTTTCTTTATTTAATTTATCTGAATTATTTTGAAAAAACTCTACTACACCCAAATTATAATGCTTGCAGTGCTTTTCTATTCCCAATCGAATAGACATATAATATAAATCATCTAATTCTTCTTCTCTTGTATACCAATGTATTAAAGCCACCTTTGTGTTCACTGTATTACGATTTGTACGTTTCTCATAGGAAAGTTTCTCTGCTATTTCAAAAACCTTCTTTTTGGTGGTATCACTTACAGATAATGTTTCATCATAATTTAATACTCTTGATACTGTAGAAATAGATACTCCTACTTCTTCAGCTATATCCTTTATAGTAGTCATATATAGAACCACTTCCTCACTATACATCGCATAACTTACGCCAAACGAATTGATTTTAATTATTATCACAACGTCTAAGCATCGGATAAATGTACTATACACAATCCTTATAGATTATCTTATTATAATTAATATATACTATATAATATGTTTTTTTCAAGACTTACTTAAAATCCCATAATATTTTCGTAATACTTTACTATATAAACACTAAAAAATATATTATTCTCTAAAATAAAAAGAAAAAGTTTTAGTAATGAACTTCTTTACTAAAACTTTTTAAAATTCACTGGCGTTATCTAAGAAATTCTATTTATAAAGCACTTAAATGCATCTAATCCTTCTTGATTACGTTTAAATACACCAGCATCTTCAAGCACTCTTAGAAACTTAGCTGCCGTTTCTTTTCTTACAATTTCTTGAACATTATCCTCATTAATTTTATCTTCATATTTTTCTTTAAGTGACTCAGCCCAGGTTATGTGGTTCTGTGAAATATTATTATCAATATTTAACAGATATTTTTCAACTTCCTTTAATTCAATCTTCAACCTTGCCGGCAATACTGCAAGGCCCATAACTTCAATTAATCCTATATTTTCTTTTTTTATATGCTGTACGTCCTCATGAGGATGGAAAATACCCAGTGGATGCTCCTTACTTGTACGATTATTTCTAAGTACAATATCTAATTCAAATATACCATTTCGTTTTCTAGCAATTGGAGTCACAGTATTATGGGGTACATTTTCTGTATATGCATAAATACCTACTGATGGGTCACTGTATTTCCTCCATTCATTTAATATATAATCCGCCGCCTCTATCATAGCTGCTGTATTTTCAGCCTTTATTCTAATTACAGACATAGGCCATTTAACAATACCAAAACTTATATTAGGAAACTTATTCAATTTAAATTTATATTCCTCTTCTGCCTTTGCCATAGCAAATTCATACCTTCCGCCCTGATAATGGTCATGAGATAAAATTGATCCCCCTACGATAGGCAAATCAGCATTAGAACCTGCAAAATAATGCGGAAACTGTTTTACAAATTCTAGCAATCGTGAGAATGTATTTCTGTCCACTTTCATATCTCTATGTTCGCTTGAGAGTACAATACAATGCTCATTATAGTATGCATAAGGAGAATACTGAAAATTCCACTTTTCATCTAATAAATTCAAGCGAATCATACGATGGTTAGACCTTGCCGGATGTCCTGCTTTACCTGCATATCCCTCATTTTCAATACACAGTAAACATTTAGGATAGTTTGTACTCTTAACCAATTTTTCTCTAGCTATATCTTTAGGATTTTTTTCTGGCTTAGATAAATTTATAGTTATATCCAAATCTCCATATTCAGTAGCAGCCTTATAATTTATATTCCTAGCAATTTGCTTTGTCTGAATATAGTTATTGTTTTTACTCAATTCATAGAAGTAATTTGTTGCGACTTCTGGATTATCTTTAAATTTTTCATAAAAAATTTTATTGATTGTAGAAGGCTTTGACATAAAACAGTCCATTATTTTACTTGATAAAATTTCTTTTTCATAAAATAAATCTTCAATAATTTTATGTTCACAAGCATAACCTATGATTTCTTCAAGAAGATCCGGTATAGAATAATCTTCCCCTTTTACTGATTCCTTTAAAATAAAATCATTTATACCGAGAAGATCAATAATCTTATTTCTCACATATATTTCATCTTCTTTATCAATAAGATTTAAGTCTATTTCTTTATTAATTAACTTTTGAATAACTTGATATATATTCATTAATATTCCCCCTAAAAAGAAATTAAAAATTTTACTTACATCTTTTTCATTCAGTCAATCATAGAAAGCGTTTTCCATTCCTTTAAAAGAAATATATAAAAATCACTATTTACTATTATCATCTATATAAAAATGCTTTATATAACTTTCTACAAGATTATATTTTTAGAACCCATATGTAATCCTTTACTTTAGCAAAAACAATAATTCTTTTATTACAATTTTACTACATTTTTATTTAAAAAGTCAACTTTAATATTTTATTTAAATCTATATTTTATTAACTACTACTAATCTATTGAAAGTATCATAAATACTAGCTTTATCGATATAATTTTATTAAAATTAAAATTTAATTAAGCAAAATAATTATATATTCTTATTTAATAATGTATTCTATTATATTAATTTTTTAGAAGCTTATTTTACTAAAATATTATAATAAAATCTTGATATTTTATTATAATTAGCTTATTATATAATCAATCTAATGTAATCGTTTTACTAATATTTTTTTATTTTGTGGGAGTGATATAGTAATGTGTAATTTATTAATTATAGATAATATCCAGTTAGATAGACAAAAATTCAAGAACATAGTTGATAATTTTCATATTTCCGCTATTAAAATAATTAATTTAAATGAAATGCAAAATGATATAAATATATTGCTTCACTCTAGTAATACTTTAGAAATAAAAGAATATGTTAACAATCTATTTAAATATGACACTTCTATTGCAGATAAAGTATGTTTAAAAAATTTATGTTTTTCTATAATTATGTGTACAACATCTTTACTTAATAGGGAAAATAAAATTTTTAATATTTTATTGTATAATGACAACCTATGGTGGAACAAACTATTAAATCTTGAAACCTCAATAGATGCCACTAATTTAATAGAAAATTTACTTACTTATGTTAGTAAGTATCTTCTAAATAAAACTAATAAATACTCCATAATTGCTGAACAAATTAAAAAATATATTAAAAAAGATTATTTAAATAGTATAAGTATAAATAGTATTGCGGATAATCTTAGTTATACTCCAAATTATATAAGCTATGTTTTTAAACAAAATTTTCGACAAAATATTTCTGACTATATTATGGAATTAAAAATATCAAAAGCAAAAGAACTGCTTATGGATATAAACAATAAAATATATAACATATCTGAAATCCTAAGTTTCAGTAATACTTCCTATTTTTGCAGTGTATTTAAAAAACATACTTCATTAACTCCTAAAGAATATAGAGCAAAGAATATACTTAAAGATATATAGTTATTATCACCAATTCAGATATAAAAAAATTAATCTCAGCATACATACTTGAAATACTGAGACTAATTTTTATTCATAATTAATGAATTCTACTTAAAGATATTTTATATTTCTATTAAACCTATATTACTAGCATTAATTCTTTGAACCAGTACTTGCTATTCCCTGTATAAATTGTTTCTGGAATATTATAAATAATATAAGCATTGGCCATATAGCTATCATCGAACCAGCCATTAGCTGAGGAAAGTTTGTTGAATATTGACCTTGAAGCGATGCAAGACCTGATGCTAAAGGCATCTTATCTATTGATGTATTTACTATTAAAGGCCACATTAAGTCTTTCCAAGAAAATAATGCAGTAAATATTCCAATTGCAACTAAACCTGACTTTGTTAATGGCAACATTATTTTATAAAATATCTGCCATCTGCTGCATCCATCTAGTACTGCTGCTTCTTCTAATTCAACGGGGATCCCTATAAAAAACTGTCTTAGTAGGAATGTACCAAAAGCACTTACAACTCCAGGTACTACCAATGCTCCTACAGAGTTTAATAAACCGAGTTTTGAAACTATAAGATACTGTGGAATAATGAATATTTGTCCTGGAATCATCATCTGTATAAGTATTATCATAAAGAAAATATTCTTTCCCGGAAACTCTATTCTGGCAAAGGCATAAGCTGCCATAGCACTAAAAAAAACTGAGAATATAATTCTAAAAAGCATCATAAGGAATGTATTTGCATAAAAAGCTGCAAAAGGCAACTGATGCCAAACATCACTATAGTTACTGACGTTAAAAATTTTAGGAATAAGTGTAGGTGGAATCTGTGTTGATTCCGTAAGAGTTTTCAATGAAGTTATTAACATCCATAAAAATGGAAGTAGCATTGCAAAAGCTCCTATTATTAATACAATGTGAACAATAATATTTGATTTTGAGTTATTATTTTCCATAGTTTACACCTCCATAAGATTAATCATAGTGAACCCATTTTTTCTGCAATTTAAGTTGTAATACAGTTACTACCAATATTATTGCCAATAAAAGTGTTACTATAGTTGAACCATATCCTTTGTCATTCATAACAAAAGAATATTTATAGAAAAGATATACCAGCGATTGTGTAGATTGTAATGCTGCATTTGTTCTGTCAACCATCATGAATATCAAATCGAATATCTGAAGTCCTCCGATTATAGATGTAACAACTACAAAGAACATAGTTGGTGATACCAGTGGAAATGTAATGCTGAAGAATCTTCTGATTGGACCTGCACCATCTATTTCAGCTGCTTCATAAAAAGTCTTAGGAATCTCCTGTAAACCTGCAAGTAAAATTATCATATTATATCCCAAAACGCTCCATATCCCAACTATAATTATTGATAAAAGAGAGAGTTTAGGATCAGAAAGCCATCTTGGTCCTTGTATACCTACCAGAGATAATAAATAATTAAACAGTCCATATTCTGAGTTGTAAAGCCATTTCCAAACCATAGCTATAGCAGCTGGAGCTGAAACTACCGGTAGAAAATAAATTACACGATATATAGTTTTCCCCTTAATGTTTGCATTTAAAAGTACAGCAATAACTAAAGAAAGAATAACACCAATCGGAACAGAAACTATAGTATATTTAAGTGTATTTAAGGTCGCCTGCCATACTTCAGGATCATCAAATAATTTTTTATAATTGCTTAATCCACTCCACTGCATCTGACTAAAACCATCTACTGTATTGAAGCTCAAAATAATAGTCTGAATCAGTGGCCATATATTTAAAACAATAAGTCCTATTATTGTAGGTGCTATCATGATATAAGCCCATTTATAGTCCTGAAACTTTCTTGAAGTCTGCTTTTTTTCCGAAACTTTGCCCACAGCTTTCATTTTTACTCCTCCTTCTATCATAACTGATAAGTTTATTAGTATTTTAGTTGTAGTAATTGGTGCAAAATACATCAATTACTACATTAATTAATTATTTCTTTTCTGCAGCTAAGAGATCATTCATCTGTTTAGAAATCTGACTAGTTCCTTGATCTACAGAAAGCTGTCCACTAAATACTCTTGTCATTGTTTCATTTTGAATTGGATACCATTTTGCCTTTGATTCTGAATTAGGGAATACAACACCATATTCAAGCATTTCCGGATATACTTTTACATTGAAATTGCTGAAAGCATTTACCCATGAATCTTCTGTACCCTTATAAGCTGGTATTGCTGCACCTTTTTCTCCGTGAATAGTATTGGCTTCTTTACTTCCTAAGTACTCCAAGAACTTCCATGCTTCTTCTGGATGTTTAGTCTTTGCAGAAACAGAATTTGCTAGTCCATTATAGATAGTTGCTCTTACTTTTCCTTTAGGCATAACGGCTACGTTACAATTTTTTGCAACGTAATCATTTGAGTTGAATTCACTTACCATCCATGACCCAAATAACCCCATAGCAGCTTTTCCTGATTCAAAATATTGAGTAAATGTTGTGTCTGCAATTTGCTGTTGAGTTGGAGAAACTTTATATTTCCTACTTAAATCAACATCCCATTGTATAGCTTCTTTTGTTGCTGGTAAATCGAAACCTGATTTTGTTTTATCTGGTGAAAGTATATATCCTTGATTTTGATAAACAAAATTGTAATATCCTTGTTCGTCATCTGCAGGAGCTACAAATCCATATACTCCCTTTGAAGAATCAGTTAATTTCTGTGCAACCTCTAAAAGTTTATTCCAGTCCCAAGTATCATCTGGATAAGCTATGCCCTTTGCATCAAACATAGCTTTGTTATACCATAATCCTATAGTTCCATAATCTTTTGGCATTGCATAATATTTTCCTTTAACAGTATAAGTATCTACAAGACCTTCTGGAAAATTACTCATTGATGCTTCTTTGCTACTCTTTATTTTATCAGTTATATCCATTAACATATTGCCATTTGCATATTTCATATATTGATTTGAATGCATCCAAAATACATCTGGCATTGTTCCACTAGAAGCCCCTGCATCTAATTTTGTCCAATACTGATCCCATGGTGTTACTTCTACTTTTACAGTAATATTAGGATTTTTCTTGTGGAAGGCATCTGCTATAGCCTGCATTCCTGCTTGCTGATTTTTATCCCAA
>JAQSXU010000035.1 GCA_029256485.1 Clostridiaceae bacterium | reverse complement strand
TTAAGGACGGCTTGTACCGTCCTTTTTTTAATGTAAAAATATACCGGAGGTGAAAATTATTAATAAAGATTACTTAATGAACGAACAGATTAGGGAAAAAGAAGTCAGATTGATTGATGCAGATGGTGCTCAATTAGGAGTTGTGGCTGGAAGAGATGCACTTAAAATTGCTGAGGACAAGGAATTAGATTTGGTAATGATATCACCAAATGCGAAACCACCAGTATGCAAAGTAATGGATTTTGGCAAATTTATTTATGAACAATCAAAGAAAGATAAAGATGCTAAGAAAAAACAAAAGGTTGTTAGCTTAAAGGAAATTAGATTAAGCCCAACAATAGAGGAACATGACATTGAAATCAAGGCTGGGAATGCCAAAAAGTTCTTATTAGCCGAAGATAAAGTAAAAGTTACAGTAAGGTTTAGAGGTAGAGAAGCAGATTATTCATTTATAGGACACAAAATATTACAAAGTTTTGTTTCTAAAATAGAAGATATTTGTATAATTGAAAAACCAGCAAGATTAGAAGGAAAGAATATGATAATGATTTTGGCTCCCAAAAGAGCATAAACACTGAGAGGAGGAACTTATCATGCCAAAAATGAAAACAAGTAGAGGTGCCGCTAAAAGATTTAAGCTTACAGGTACAGGTAAATTAAAAAGAGCTAAGGCTTTTAAGAGCCATATATTAACAAAGAAATCAACAAAGACTAAGAGAAATCTTAGAAAAACTGCATATGTTTCAACTACACAAGAAAAAGTAATGAAGAAAATACTACCATACCTATAATCTTAGATTTATAAAAGGAGGGCCTCATAATGGCAAGAGTAAAAAGAGCTATGAACGCTCGTAAATATCATAAAAAGGTATTAAAGCTTGCAAAAGGATACTATGGAGCAAAGAGCAAGTTATTTAAAACAGCAAATGAATCAGTTATCAGAGCATTAAGAAATGCTTATGTTGGTAGAAAGTTAAAGAAAAGAGATTTCAGAAAGTTATGGATAGCTAGAATTAATGCTGCTACAAGAATTAATGGAATGTCATATTCCAGATTCATGAATGGCATTAAGCTTGCAGGAATAGATATGAACAGAAAAATGCTTTCAGAAATAGCTATAAATGATCCAAAAGCATTTACTGAATTAGTAGAAATTGCAAAGAATCAATTAACTGCATAACATTTGTACATAGGTGCGGCATTTTAAATGCCGCACTTTTTTATAGTTAAAACCCAGGGTAACTCCAGTTTTTAACTGCTAATTCAATAAATCGACAAAGCATATGCCCATGCTATAATTGTGATATGTTGTTTATCTAAAAAGGGGGGGATTATTGTGGGTATAAACATTAGAATTACCAATAAAATAAAGCTTCAGCCTGTTCAGATATTGGCAATAGGGTTTGCTGCAGTTATACTTACAGGTGCTGTATTATTAAACCTGCCCATAGCCTCGCAAAACGGTACAAGAACACCTTTTATTGATTGTTTATTTATATCTACATCTGCTACCTGCGTAACCGGACTGGTCACTGTAGATACAGGAACGAATTGGACATACTTTGGAAAGACTGTTATTATATGTTTAATACAAATCGGGGGACTCGGGTTTATGTCCTTTGCCACATTATTTGCTTTACTTCTTGGGAAAAGGATAACATTAAGAGAAAGACTTGTAATGCAGGAATCATTAAATTCTTTTACTCTTCAAGGCTTAGTTAAAATGGCTAAATATGTTTTGATTTTCACCTTTTCAATGGAAGGCGCAGGAGCATTATTGCTGTCAACTCAGTTTATTCCTGAATTTGGAATAGGAAAGGGAATTTATTATAGTATTTTTCACTCCATATCGGCATTTTGCAATGCCGGTTTTGACATAATAGGAGATTTTAAAAGCTTAACACCATACTATGACAACAGTGTAATAATTCTCACCATAGGAGTTTTAATTGCCTGCGGAGGCCTAGGCTTTTATGTGTGGCAGGAAATATATAATTATAAAGGCTTGAAGAAGTTGTCACTTCATTCAAAATTGGCTATAACTACAACATTAATATTGATTTTTGGAGGGGCAATACTAATGTTTTTATTTGAATATAATAACCCGGGAACATTAAAGAATATGTCATTAAAGGGCAAGATATTATCCTCTTTGTTTGCCTCCATTACTCCTAGAACAGCAGGATTTAACTCTATTTCAACTGCTGATATGAGTACAGCAGGAAGATTTTTAACTGTAATTTTAATGTTTATTGGTGGTTCACCTGGATCCACAGCAGGAGGTATTAAAACAACTACTGCTGCAATTCTTGTAATGACGGTAATATCCATCATTAAAGGTAAGGATGACACTGAATTGTTTAAAAAGAGGGTTGCGAAAGACACTGTATATAAGGCTTTAGTGGTATCAGTTATTGGCTTGCTTTTAGTTGTCACAGTAACCATGATTTTATCTATTACTGAAAAGGGTTTTTCACTAGAATATATACTATATGAAACTACATCGGCCTTTGGTACTGTTGGACTTACTTTGGGGTTAACTACAAAGCTGAGCTTTATTGGAAAGGCACTTCTTTCCTTTACAATGTATGCAGGAAGAGTAGGTCCACTAACCTTAATATTGGCCATAGCTAATAGAAAAGGAAATAGTTCAATTAGATATCCTGAGGATAAAATTTTAGTTGGGTAGAGGTGTATTAAATGAGTAAAAAACAATTTGTGGTTATTGGATTGGGCAGATTTGGGAGTTCTCTGGCAAAGACATTATATGCACTAGAAAATGATGTATTGGCAGTGGATATAGATGAAGATACTGTACAAAATATATCTGAAAGCGTAACCCACTCTGTACAGGCTGACGGTACTGATGAAAATAGTTTAAGAGCCCTTGGAATAAGCAATTTTGATGTGGCTGTAATTACTATAGGAGAGGACATTCAGGCCAGTATTATGACTACACTTCTAGTGAAAGAAATAGGCGTAAAACACATTATTACAAAGGCCAATAATGAACTTCAGGCAAAGGTGCTTTACAAAATTGGTGCTGACAGAGTAGTTCTTCCTGAAAGGGATATGGGAGTGAGAGTGGCACACAATCTTGTGTCTTCAAGCATATTGGATTATATTGAGCTTTCTCCGGATTACAGCATTGCAGAAATTGTGGCTCCTGAAGACTGGTACAACAGATCATTAAAAGAATTGAGCATGAGATCAAACTATGGTGTCAATGTAGTTGCTATAAAACATTATGGAGATATAAATGTTTCCCCAAATGCTGATGATGTGGTAGAGCCAGGAGATATAATAATTGCCATAGGCGGTACAGATGAATTAAGCAAAATTGAAAATATGTTCTCAAAATAACAGGTGGTTAAATATATGGATATAATAAAAAGCAAAGAAAATGAACTGGTAAAAAGTGTAAAAAAACTTTTAGATAAAAAATACAGAAAGATAAGCAGTAAATTTATAATCGAAGGATTTAGATTTACAGAGGAAGCTTTGAAATCCGATTTTCATGTGGAAACCATACTGGTTTCAGAGACTTCAAGAGATAAGTGGAACAGCTATGACTTCGAAAGTAAAGTAAAAAGCACCACCAGGGTGTACTGGATATCAAACTCTGTTATGAAATATTTAAGTGACACTGAAACACCACAAGGGGTACTGGCAGTGGTAGAAATGAAGGAAAATAAGACTTCCTTTGAAGAAGGATTTTATGTGCTAGCTGACAAGATCCAGGATCCTGGCAATTTGGGAACCATAATAAGAACAGCACATGCCTGCGGTGCTTTAGGTGTTTTATTAACTAAAGGAACAGTGGATGTATATAACAATAAAACATTAAGATCTACCATGGGATCCATTTTCAATGTTCCGGTTATAGAGGATGAAGATCTTCAGCTGCTAAATAGTTTAAGGGAAAATGGCTTTAAATTAATAGTAAGTGCACTGGATGCTGATATAAATTTCTATGATATAAACTTAAAAGGCCGATATATTATTGCTGTTGGAAATGAAGGCAATGGAATCAGCAGTGAAATTATGCAAATAGGTGATATTAAAGCGAAACTGCCTATGCCGGGAAATGCTGAATCCCTTAATGCAGCGGTGGCTATTTCCGTTATGATGTATGAAGCTGTAAGACAAAAGCTAAGATAAACATTACGTAAACTTAACTTATGGAGCATTCAACAGCGAATCTTCAACGCTGTTGAATGATGCATAAGTTATAGTTGAAATTTGTTTAGCTAAGATAAACATTATAAATTTGACAATATGCCAATTAATATGTAAAATATAAAAAAGATAAACAAATAAATATTAGAACCTTAATGCATTATAAATAAATACTTTGATGGAGAGAGTAGATATCAGGAATTTTAAGGGAGAAAAAGCCATAGACTGAAAGCTTTTTTAAATGCAATGGTATTGAAGTTCACTCTGGAGTACTAACTGTGAATTAAGATAAACATTACGTAAACTTAACTTATGGAGCATGAAACAGCGAGCTTCAACGCTGTTGAATGATGCATAAGTTATAGTTGAAGTTTGTTTATCTAAGATAAACATTTTGAAGGTGTTTAATCTAATTAGTAGCAGTTAGCGGCTTTTACCGTTATAAAATAAAGTGAGCATTTATGCTAACTTGGGTGGTACCGCGGATATAATTCGTCCCTTTTTAGGGGCGTTTTTTTTATTTATAATTTTAAAAGTAAATCTACTATTTCAGCTTCATAAAAAATCGTAGAAGCATCGATATTTTTACTCACTTAAATAGTGATTTACTAATTGAAATTAAAGAGAGGGGAGTAATAAAATGAAAGAAAAACTAGAAAACATAAAAAACAGTGCCTTAAAGGAATTAAAGGATGCTGTAAATGGAAGTGAACTAGAAAATATCAGAGTTAAATATCTTGGCAAAAAGGGTGAATTAACACAAATACTTAGAGGTATGGGAGCACTTACCGCAGAGGAAAGACCAATTGTAGGCAAAATAGCCAATGAGGTTAGAGAAAACATAGAGGGCTTTATAGCAAAAGCTGCAGATGAAGTAAAGGAAATTGAAAAGAAAAAGAGATTAGAAAACGAAGTTATAGATATTTCCATGCCTGGAAAAAAGCAGATTATAGGAAAAAGACATCCCCTGGACTTAACATTGGAGAGTATGAAGGAAATATTTATCTCCATGGGATTTACCATTGAAGAAGGACCAGAGGTGGAGCTTGATTATTATAATTTTGAAGCATTGAATATACCTAAAAATCACCCAGCACGTGGAGAGCAGGATACATTTTATATCAATGACAATATAGTTTTAAGAACTCAAACATCTCCTATTCAAATTAGAACTATGGAAAATAGTAAACCACCAATAAAGATGATAGCACCAGGAAAGGTTTACCGTTCAGATGCAGTAGATGCAACTCATTCTCCTATTTTCTATCAGATGGAAGGATTAGTAGTTGATAAGGGTATAACTTTTGCTGACTTGAAGGGAACACTAGAAATGTTTGCAAAGAAAATGTTTGGTGAAAAGGTAAATACAAAGTTCAGACCTCATCACTTCCCATTCACAGAGCCATCTGCAGAAATGGATGCAACATGCTTTGTATGTGAAGGCAAGGGATGCAGAGTGTGCAAGGGTAGTGGCTGGATAGAACTTCTTGGCTGCGGTATGGTACACCCACAGGTACTTAGAAACTGCGGCATAGACCCAGAAGTATACAGCGGATTTGCATTTGGATTTGGAGTAGACAGAATGGTTATGCTTAAATACGGCATTGATGATATAAGACAGTTATATGAAAGTGATATGAGATTTTTAAATCAATTTTAGGAGGTATAAAAATGAAGGTTCCAGTTAAATGGTTACAAGATTATGTTAATATAGATATTTCAGCAAAGGAATTAGGCGATAGATTAACTTTATCCGGTTCACAGGTGGAGGAAGTTATAACTACTGGAGAGGAAATTCAAAATGTAGTTACAGGAAAAATAATGAACATAGAGCAGCATCCTGATGCAGACAAATTGGTTGTATGCCAGGTGGATATTGGAAAAGAGGAAAATATTCAAATAGTTACAGCTGCTACAAATATGAAGGAAAATGATATAGTTCCAGTAGCTCTTCACGGTTCAACACTGCATGGGGGCTTAAAAATAAAAAAAGGTAAGCTTAGAGGAATAACTTCAAACGGTATGTTCTGTTCAGAAGAAGAACTAGGCATAGCTGGAGACGAACCAGTTCATGGACTAATGATACTTCCACAGCACACTGTAATTGGAGAGGACATTAAGAAGGTTCTTGGATTAGACAATGCCATAATAGATTTTGAAATTACATCTAACAGGCCTGACTGCTTAAGTATTGTAGGTATGGCAAGGGAAACAGCTGCCACCTTAAATACAAAATATAAAATGCCTCACATGGACTATAAATGTGGTTTAAATGAAAGCATAAACTCAAATATAAAGGTTGAAGTCAATGATAAATTATGCAAAAGATATATGAGCAGAATGATTAAAAATGTTAAAATACAGCCTTCACCAGGGTGGATGCAGGATAGACTTTTAGAGGCAGGAGTTAGACCAATAAACAATATTGTAGATATTACTAACTTTGTTATGATAGAGCTTGGTCAGCCTATGCATGCCTTTGATTTAAGAGAAATAAAATCCAATAAAATTGTTGTAGAGAGAGCAAAGCAGGGGGAAAAGTTTACCACTCTGGATGGCGTAGAAAGACAGCTTTCAGAGGAAGTCCTCACCATAAAGGATGATAAAACAGCCATAGGAATCGCAGGAATAATGGGAGGATTGGATTCAGAAATCAAGGAAGACACCACAGAGGTGGTTTTTGAAAGTGCCAGCTTTGATGGAACAAATATAAGAGTTTCCTCAAAGAAATTAGGAATTAGAACCGAAGCTTCTTCAAGATTTGAAAAAGATTTAGACCCTAATGTTTGTGAAACTGCGCTAAACAGGGTTTGCAGTCTGGTAAATCAGCTTCAATGCGGTGATATATTAGAAGATACCATAGATATTTACAATGAAAAAGTTGAAAAACATACTGTGGAAGTCAGCAGCAAGTGGGTAAATGTGTTCCTGGGAACAGATATTGCTCCTTTTGAAATGAAGGAATATCTTGATAGATTAGAATTACCCACTGAAGTTAAAGGTGATATGCTGGTTACAGAAGTGCCTACCTTTAGAGGTGATATAAATATCAGAGAAGACGTGGCAGAAGAAATAGCAAGAATATATGGCTACAATAATATTCCTATCACTGTAATCAAGTCAGTATCTGTAAAGGGAGGAAAAAATGAAAAGCAGCATTTAGATGATAAGGTATTAAATGCACTTATAAGCAGCGGATTAAATCAATCCATAAGTTATTCATTTGTGAGCCCAAAGGTATTTGACCAGATTTTAGTTCCTAAGGACAGCCCTCTTAGAAAAGTGGTAACCATAAGAAATCCCCTTGGTGAAGACTTCAGCATAATGAGAACAACTACAGTACCATCAATGTTAGAGGCATTAGCTAGAAACTATTCAAGGAATAATGACATGGCAGCGCTATTTGAAATAGGTAAAACATATGCTGCTAATGAGAACCCTGAAAAGCTTCCAACTGAAACAAATGTTTTAACTATAGGTATGTATGGTGAGGTAGATTACCTTCATTTAAAAGGTGTAGTTGAAAATGTAATAGAAGCTTTAAATATCAGCAATGCATCCTTTAAGAGGGAATCTGAAAATCCAACTTTCCATCCAGGAAAAACAGCTGCTTTATATATTAAAAAGGATTATGCAGGTTTACTTGGAGAAATCCATCCGGATGCATCTAGTAACTATGGAATAGATACTAGATGCTACGTAGCAGAAATAAATTTAGATGTATTATTTAAACACTCAAATAGTGAAAAGAAATATAAACCACTTCCTAAATTCCCAGCTGTTACAAGGGATATAGCACTATTAGTGGATGACTCAACTCTAGTTTCAGAAATAGAGGAGATAATACTTAAACAGGGCGGAAATATGGTGGAGAAGATAAAGCTTTTCGATGTTTACAAAGGAAAACAAATTCCAGATGGCAAAAAGAGCATAGCTTATTCTCTGACATATAGATTAGAAAGTAAAACTTTAACAGACGCAGAAGTAAATAAAGTACATGATAAAATTCTTAGAACGCTAGAAATGAAACTAGGTGCACAACTTAGATAATATATGGCAAATTCATGTTTAACATAAGTTAGATTTGTGCTAAAATAGAAATAAGAACTTATCAAGAGGGTGTTTAGATGAATGTGGTAACAGTCAGAATAAATGGAGTTGAATATAATTTAAAAGGTGAAGAAAAAGAAGAATATCTACACAAGGTTGCAAGTTATGTGGATAAGAAAATAAAAAGTATTATCGACACCAATAATAAATTAAGCACTGCTTCTGCTGCTGTTCTCTCTGCCATTAATGTGGTGGATGATATGTTTAAAGTTCAGGATAAATATGAAAAAGCCATTAAAGAATATAATAAGGCTGAAAATAATGATGTTTATTTAAAAGATCAGATAGAATCTTTTAAAAAGCAGATAAGACATCTAGAGGAATACAATGAGGAACTTCAGGAAAAGGTTAAAAACAGTGAAAGTTCTGAATTAGTAAAAGAAAAAGATCTTGAACTGGAAAAGGCTAAAAAAGAAATGGAAATTATGCAGCAGACAGCCCAAAAATACATGGAACAGTGCAATTTATTAAAGGCAGAAAATAAGGAAGCAAACTTTCGCCTGCAGTCATCAAAATATAAGATTATAGATTTAGAAAGAAAATTAGTTGACAATCAAATTAATTTGGTTAAAGAGAAAAAACAGAACCATCCTCTTCTTAAAGATGAACAAGTAAAATAGCAGTTTAAAAGACAGAATGTAGCATATTTTAATAATGTTATGTTCTGTCCTTTATTTTTTATAAATATACTTATTGTAAGAGTATTTTATGAATGTGAGGAAATAAAATGGTGTATTTAGATAATGCAGCCACTTCCTTCCCAAAGCCCACAGAGGTATATGAGGAAGTTTTAAGATGTATGGAAAGCTATGCAGCCAATCCTGGAAGAGCATCCCATGATATGGCCATTCAGGCTTCAAATAAGATAACGGAAACCAGAGAACTTATCAGTGAATTATTTAATATACAAAATCCATTGAATGTAATACTCACAAGCAATGCTACAGAGGCTTTAAACTTGGGCATCAAGGGAGTCTTAAAAAGAGGAGATCATGTAATAAGTACAGTGATAGAGCATAATTCTGTTTTAAGGCCACTAAACTTTCTAAGCAAATATGGAGTTTCAGTCACTTTAGTTGGTGCCAATGAAAATGGTTTTGTTAATCCAAAAAGTATTTTAAAGGAAATAAGAAACAATACCAAATTAATTGTAGTTAGTCATGCTTCTAATGTGCTGGGAACAATACAGCATATTGGAGTAATAGGTAAAATTGCAAGGGAAAATGGGATTTATTTTATGGTGGATGCATCTCAAAGTGCAGGTATAATAAATATTGATGTGGAAAAGGATCATATAGATATACTTGCCTTTTCAGGACACAAGGGGCTGCTGGGACCTCAAGGCACCGGGGCACTGTATATTAGAGAGGGTATAAAAATAAATGAATTAAAACAGGGGGGTACCGGCAGTAATTCGAATTTTATGAGTCAGCCTGACTTTTTGCCAGATAAATTTGAAAGCGGAACATTAAATACACCAGGGTTTGCAGGCTTGTGCCAGGGAATAAAATTTATTAAAACCGTTGGAAGAAGAAATATTCAAAAGCATGAGGAAATATTAACAACTTATCTTTTAAGCCTGCTGAAAAAAATGCCCTATGTTAAAATTTACGGATCAAAATCAGGAGCAAATAGAAGTTCAGTGGTTTCAATCAATTTAGAGGGCTTTGACTGTTCTGGAGTAGGGTACTTTTTAAATAAGAAAGGAATAGCGGTAAGAACAGGGTATCATTGTGCCCCTCTGATTCATGGAATTATAGGCACCTATAAAAAGGGAACAGTGAGAATAAGCCCGGGTTATTTTAATACCTACAGTGATATGGAAAAGATCTGCAGTGCATTGATGGATTTATATAAAGGAAAGGATACAGACATGGAGGGTTAATTTGATGGAAACAGTATTTCAATGTTTAGTTGTCTTTTACTCTCACAGTCAGGGAATGCTGCTGTACAGAATGCTTTTAAAAGAAGGATGCAGTGTGGAGTTTATATCCACCCCTTGTAAATTAACAGACAGCTGTTCCCAAAGTATAAAATTTAATGAAAATGATTTACCAAAAGTAAAAGAGCAGATAGCCAGAAACAAAATAATCATCAAGGGCATTTACAAAATAATTATTAAAAACTCCAAAATGCATTATATTGAAATGGTGTAAAAGTAAACCAGCCTGTTAAATAGACTGGTTTACTTTCTAAAAAATTTAAACAAACCAACCTTTGATTTTTTTTCTTCCATTAATTCATCTATAATTATATTTAATCTGCCTATTTCTGTTTCCTTGTCTCCCTTAAAGCGCTGGTAATTCATTTGCAGCTGCTGCAGTTTACTATTTAATAAGGCTATTACAGCATCTTTTTTCTTTACTTCTTGCTGTAAATTTGATATTTCCGATGACTTTAAAGTGATTTCACTTTTGACCTTAATAAGTTCATACTTTTTCTGCTGAAATTTTTTTAGCAGAACTGTGTATTTATCTTCAGAAATCCCATCCATATATATATACAAATCTGCAAAAATTACAACTGGTATATAGTTTTTTACATAAATATAAATAGAGCTTATTTCAGTTTTATTTTTATCATGGGAATAATTTGATATAAAATTGGCCTTAATAAGTCCTTCAGGACTTATTACAGTTTTAATTTTTGAGCCTTCTGAGGAACCAATATAATTTAGCTTTTTACCTTCACTCCAGCATAAATATATTTCATTGTCTAAGCAAATAATTGCACAGGAATTAATAAAAAGCTGTCTGGAGATTTCAGTATTGCTGTCATTAGCATATATTAATGAAGAAAAGTTTCCCTGACTTTTAATATATAATCCATGAATTGAGTTATTAATTATAAGCATTTCATAATCTAGAAATGGGAAATCACTATAATCCATAACTGTGCATTCACCGCATTTTTTCTCAGGGCCTTGAAGAACTCTATAGCCCAATGAGAACCTGATATGGTATTTAACATAAAATATAAATATTCCATCACCCTGCTTTAGAACACTAAAATTTTTACCCTTTCCCATGTATATTGTATCAATAAAATTTGGCTTGCTCCATCCTTCACCTTCATTAAATGTCTGATACGTAAGGATGCCGCTTTTTTCATGTTCATTGTAAATTGAATAAAATAAATAAATATTATGCATACTCATTACAGCTTGAAATTGCACTCTCTCGTGATTTTCTGACTTTCTGCTGAATAAAATATTACTTTTAAAGCCTTCATTTTTAGGTACTGCCACAGAGATGTTGCCATTTACATCCTCATAGAAAATGTTTATTTCATCTTTGTTATTAATGCACACTGTAAAATTATCAATGGCGTTTTCTGCCGCGGTTAAATTACTTTTGATTTTATTATTATAAAAATTTATGCCCACAATGCCCCTGGTATTTTCATAAAAGAAATACCAAAGCTCTCCGCTGCTTTGCTTTACAATAAAATGGCTGCCGGTCTCCATATTAAGAACCCCTTAAATTATTTTCATTTGTATAAATTATGCATTTAAAAATAAAATAATTCTTTTTATATATGTAACATATAAAAGAGCAGCTCATATTATGATATTAAAGAATAATCATGCAAAATTGCATGTAATTTTATATTTATAATGGCATTCAACCATATCATGCTTAAAGACATGTTATTTTATTAAGTAGGAGGCCGGAAATGGAAAGTATGGATATCAGTAGCCTTGAAAGAACATCCACCAAGGACGAGTGCATTTTTGCTTATAGAATATATGATAGCTGTAGGCAGCAGGACTGTTTAATACTACCTGTTTTAAACATAAATGGTACCCCTTATTCTGATCATGTACCAATTACCTTTAGTAATGCACTTACAGTTACCCCTGAAATAAAAGACATAAGACCAAATAACATTAAAGAGGGATATTTCGATATAGACATAGAATATACATTTGACTATAATGTAAGAGGTGCCTCTGCCGCTGCAGGCCCTAAGAAAAGCATTTTTACAAAGACAGTTACATTATTTGGATCAAAATCATCAGATGTTACTATTGCAACTAATTTCCCAGACTACAGGAATGGGACAGCATTTGAACAACTATCACAAAATGTACCTTATGTAATTGTAGAAGCAAGCGTAAATTTCTTGAAATTTGAATCAGTACCTATAGCCGGATCAGCGGACAGAAACTTTTTAATCACCCTGGGCCTATTTACAATGATAAAGATATCCAGACCAGTTAACCTGATAGTAAAATCCACAGGGTTCTGCAAACCAGAGAAATGTGTTGATCCGTCAGACGATGTATGTGACTTTTTTGAAAATGATGTAAAGTTCCCATTTGACATATTCAATCCACCACAAAAATAACATTAAAATTATGAAGGAGTTGGCTTAAAAGACAGCTCCTTCATACATATATGGCTCTGTTAGCGAATAATGTGGATGTTTTAACATGGAGGAAATGGCTTGTATAAAAAAACCAAAATAAAAGTGAATATACATATATTTTGTTGTAAACATTTTCAAGGCCATTTAAAGAATCATCAACATTATAGTATAACAGAGCCATATAGTATATATCACACTATATATTAAAGATAGCTAGAAGGCATAATTAATTAGAACACAATGAAGTTCATAGAATCAGGATATATGTATTTTTCACCACACCAGCATTCATATGGCAAATTAAAATTTTTATATTTAATGATGCTGTTTGAGTTATTTTCAAAATAATTTATAAAGCCAGTACCTGACGGGGTGATGAAGAAATTTGCATTTTCAGCACATTCTATGTAAATATTTGAATCCATTGTAACCCAGTTATTGATTCTATTATTAGAATACTGTATTTTAAAATAATAATCACTGTTGGGAGAATAGAGTATATAAAGATTTTCTCTATAAGTGTCTATTATATATGAAAATAATCTATGTGAAACATTTATATTTGAAATAAGAGTGTTGTTCCAAACACAATTTTTAAAGTAAATATGGTTTAAACTCCATGAATGTACATTTTCAATACTGCACATCATATAAAAAATATTAATCTTGTCCAATACAATTTTTAATTTAACATACTTAACAAAATGAGTATTACTATCAACTTTTGTAATCATCTCATCCCTGGAAGCTGACGAAAATATGCTGTGCATTAATATACCGCGGTTGGTTAAATAAATAATGTGAATGTTATTGTATACATCTACATCAACAGAAAAATCAACAACGTTTTTTCTATATGAAAGTTTATTAGTAAATGAATCAGTGATATTTTCTGTTATTAAAGTATTTGATTCAATATAAAACTTATGAAAGTTGTTATTTAAATCACCTGCTATGCAGGTATTGCCATATTTAAAAATCATACAAGCCTCCACAGCAATTTTGCTTATATAAATATATGAAAAACTAATACTTAATATTCTGTGATATTGCACTTAAAAACTGCATAGATTTATTTTAAGATAGGAAATCTATAATAAGGAGGATTCCTTTAATGAAAGTTCTGCTGTGCATCAGGAATGATTACTCTAGAAATTTTGGTGGGGATTGTACTCAGTTGTTGATGACTGCAAAGTATTTAAGGAAAAAGGGTAATGAAGTTGATATAAATAATGGGTGTATCACGGATTATTCAAATTATGATATTGTTCACTTATTTAATCTGACTACCATATGGGATACCTACAAATATTTTAAAATAGCACATTCATATAAAAAGAATATTGTATTAACTCCTCTTTACTGGAACTTAAAACAGTATTATAACTTTATAAAGGATATAGACGCAGCCAAGCTTTGGGATAAATGCAGAGCTTATACAAAAGAAATATTGGCTGGCTGTAAAATGATATATCCTAATAGTTATATGGAAAAGCATCAAATTACAAATGAATTTGGACACTCAATACCATGTAAGGTAATTTATAATGGAGTGGACATTTTAAATGATGAAACTCCGCTGTATAACTTTAAGGACAGATATAACCTGGATGATTACATTTTGTGTGTAGGCAGAATAATGCCTCTGAAGAACCAGCTCACATTAGCCAAGGTATGCAGTGACCTAAACCATAAGCTTATACTAATTGGAAATGTAAGCAACAAGATGTATTTTCATCAGTGCCTTGAATACAATAATGTCATGTATTTGGGATTTTTGGACAATTATAATATATATAATGCCTATAGATTTGCCAGGGCTCATGTAATGCCAAGTTATGTTGAAATCAGCGGTATTTCCTCATTGGAAGCAGGAGCCACCGGGTGCAACATAGTTTCAACGGATAATGGCAGTGCCAGAGAATACTTTAATAATCTTGCATATTATTTTAGTCCCTTTGAGGAAAATTCATTGTATGATGTAATTGAAAGTGCTTATAAAAAACCAAAGGACAATAAGCTTAAAGACTACATTATAAACAAGTACAGCTGGAAAGCCTATGCAGATGAATTAAATGATAGTTATATAGAATTAATGAAATGCAAATAGTCCTTCATCTTGTGATGAAGGTCTTTTAAATGTATAATTAACTTTAGGAAAATTATTGGGAGAGATGAAGATGAATAAAATAGAATTACTAGCTCCAGCAGGCAGCTTAGAAAGTTTATATGCTGCAGTGCAGGCAGGAGCAGATGCAGTTTACATAGGAGGAAGTAAATTTTCCGCCAGAGCATATGCCTCGAATTTTGATAATGAAAATATGATAAAGGCAATTGATTACTGTCATTTATATAATGTTAGAATATTTGTAACCATCAATACATTAATGAAGGAAAATGAAATAGATGAGGCCGTAGAATATGCACAGTTCCTGTATGAACAGGGAGTAGATGCTTTGATAATCCAGGATTTAGGCTTTTCATCAAAACTAAAAAAGGTGCTCCCTGATTTTGAAATACATGCTTCTACCCAAATCACCGTTCATAATGGAGAAGGAGCAAAGCTTCTGGTGCAAAGCGGCTTTAAAAGGATAGTATTATCAAGGGAGCTGTCACTGGATGAAATAAAGTACATATCAAAAGAACTTAAAATTGAAACAGAAATATTTATTCATGGAGCACTATGCATTTGCTATTCAGGACAGTGCTTAATGAGCAGCTTAATTGGAGGAAGAAGCGGAAACAGGGGAAGATGTGCACAGCCCTGCAGACTTCCTTATACATTGCATAGCAAAAGCGGAAATATAAAAAGCAGCGGATATCTGCTGAGTCCCAAGGACATATGTACCATTGAAGACATTGAAAACATTATTTTAAGCGGCACAAAATCCCTGAAAATTGAAGGAAGAATGAAAAGACCTGAATATGTGGCTGGGGTAGTAAGTGCTTACAGAAAGGCCATAGATAATGTTTATTCTAAAATAAATAATAATTTAAATCATGAAAGAGAAAAATTAGCTCAGCTATTTAACAGAGAGGGATTTTCTAAAGCATATTTATATGGAAACACAGGGAAAGATATGATGGCAATGAATTTCCCAAAGAATACTGGAGTTAAACTTGGAACTGTTTCAAGGGGTTTAACAGTATTACTGGATAATTCCCTAAGTATAAAGGATGGAGTAAGGGTTTCAGACAATGGATTTACAGTTTCAAAAATAATTAAAAATGGAAAAGAGGTCACTGAAGCCTGTAAGGGAGACAGGGTTGAAATAAAACCATGTGAATTTAAGCCAGGTGATGTATTATATAAAACCTCTGATACCAAGCTTTTTGATGAATTAAAGGAAATATACAAGGATATATACGGCAGAAAAATACAGCTTGACTTAAAGGTAAATTTTAAAATAGGAGAACCGCTGAGCATTGCTTCAGAATATAATAATAAGTTGTTTTCAGCTCAAGGTCCTGTGGTAGAACAGGCTAAAAACAGTCCAATTAGTGAAGAAAAGATATTAACTCAGTTGAAAAAAAGCGGCGGTACACCTTTTGAATTTTTAAATATTTCCTTTGAAAATTATGAGCCGGGATTTACTGCTGTTTCAGCTGTAAATGAGGTTAGAAGGAACCTTATCAGCAATATTGAAAATTATGTTATCAATTCTTATAAGAAAAAAATTATAAATAAGGATACTTTGAAAGAGGATAATATAATGAACAATAATGAGCTGCCTGAATTTATTATAGCTGTAAATACCAGTGAACAGCTTAGAGCTGCTGTAGATGCCGGATTTAAAAACATTGCTGTAAACATATTTAATAAGAAGAATAATATTAACATTGAAGATGCATTTAATGAAAACAATAAAATATATTTAGTAATTCCTAACATAATAAAAGAAGAATTTAGCTCAATATGCCGCATTATTAAAAAGTACTCTGATAAAATTCAGGGTATTATAACTGGAAATCTTGGTATTATTAATGTATTTAAAGGCAAATTAAATATTATTGGAGATTATAAATTAAATATATTTAACAGTTATTCTGCAAAATACTTTGAAAAAATCATAAATGGCTATTGCATAAGTGCAGAGTTAAACAGAACAGAGTTAAGTCAGATAAACCTTAAAAAATTAAATGCCCAAATGCTTATATATGGCAGAGTTGAAAATATGGTCAGTGAGTATTGTGCCATTGGAGGAACAATAGGAGAGAAATCTCAACAGTGCAGCTGCAAATCCACCTGCATAAAAGATGACTTTGTTTTACAGGACAGAATGCTTCAAAATTTCCCTGTGATCACTGATAAATACTGCAGAATGCATATTTATAATTCTGCACCATTAAATTTATTGGGAAATTTAAATGATATAAAAAAGCTAAACTTTAAATCTTACAGATTAGACTTTATAGATGAAGATTACCATAAAACTATAGAAATATTAGAAGAACTAAAAAAAGGAACCTGGAGCTATGGCTTTGAAGGCTATACCAGGGGACACTATAAAAGAGGAGTAGAGTAGTAAATGAACGATAAAGCCTTAAGAGTTTTGGAATTTAATAAAATAAAAGAAATAGTAAAACAATATACAAATACCCAGGCGGCAAAAGACTTAATAGATGATTTAAGACCATATGATAATGTTTATGAAGTAAGGGAACACCTTGAGGAAACCAAGGAAGCCTTTCAGCTTTTAATTAAAAAGGGATCAGCACCCTTTGAAGGTGTTTATGATGTGAGAGATGGAATAAGCAGAGCCGAAAAGGGATCTTCCTTAATGCCGGCACAGCTGTTAAAAATAGCAGCACTGCTTAGAAGTGCAAGAAGATTTAAGGAATATGTATACCATAGAGAGGAAGAAGAAAGCTTTAGAGTAATAGAGGATATCTGCGAAGGGTTAGTTGCTCTGAAAAAAATTGAAGATGACATATTTAATGCCATTGTAAGTGAAGAGGAAATATCTGATAAAGCCAGCACAACTCTTTATAATTTGAGACGTGCATTAAAGGATAAAAATGCCTCAGTGAGAGATAAGGTAAACTCTTTAATAAGAAGTAACTCTCAATTCTTACAGGATAACTTATATACCATGAGGGGTGAAAGATATGTTTTGCCTGTAAAGGCAGAGTATAAAGGTGCTGTGCCAGGCTTAGTGCATGACCAGAGCTCCAGCGGGGCAACTTTATATATAGAACCTATGGGTCTGGTGAACTTGAATAACGAAATTAAGGAGTTAATGCTTAAAGAAAAAGCTGAAGTTGAAAGAATTTTAAGTGAACTTTCAGGTAAAATCTACGACAATATTATTGCTGTAAGGAATGATTCCAATATAATCTGGGAGCTGGATTTTATATTTGCAAAAGCTAAATATGCCAGTGAATTAAACTGCAACTGTCCATTGGTAAGCGAAAATGGAGTAATAGATATAATTGAAGGAAAGCATCCTTTAATAGACAGAAAAAATGTAGTGCCAACCAGTGCATACCTAGGAAGAGAATTTACTTCACTAATAATTACAGGGCCAAATACCGGCGGTAAAACAGTAACTTTAAAAACCGTGGGACTGCTTCATTTAATGGCAATGAGCGGCATACTTATACCAGTTAGAGAAAATTCAACTATTAGCTTTTTTAAAGAGATTTATGCCGATATTGGGGATGAGCAGAGTATTGAGCAAAGCTTATCTACATTCTCTTCCCATATGACAAATATAGTCCATATTATTGAAGAGGCAGATAAAGATTCCCTGGTTTTATTTGATGAACTTGGTGCAGGTACAGATCCAACAGAAGGTGCAGCATTAGCTGTATCAATTTTGGAGAATTTAAGAAAAAGACAGGTAGAGGTTATTGCAACCACTCACTATAGTGAGCTAAAGGGATATGCATTAAAAACTCAGGGAGTAGAAAATGCATCTGTGGAATTTGATGTGGAGACATTAAGACCAACATATAAATTGCTGATAGGCATACCTGGAAAGTCAAATGCCTTTGAAATATCAAAAAGACTTGGACTTCCTGATTATATTATTGATGATGCCAGAGGAAGCATAGCAAATGAAACACTGCAATTTGAAGATTTAATCCAGAGCCTTCAGGAAAAAAGCATAAAAGCTGAAAGTGATGCAAGGCAGGCAGCTATATTAAAATCAGAAGCTGAAAATATAAAGAATAAATATGAAGAAAAGCTGAATTCGCTGCAGAATGCCAGAGAAAAGGCATTGATTGATGCTCAAAGAGAAGCAAAAAGAGTAATAAAAGAAGCAAAAGAAGATGCAGATAGTATATTGAAGAATATGAGAGAACTAGAGAGAATGGGATATTCCTCTGAATCCAGACAAGCGCTGGAGGAACAAAGAAAAAAGATTAAGGAAAAGCTTGAAAAGGCAGATAAAGCCCAGGTTACCATTGAGAGAAGCAAGGGAGAAGCTCTTAAAACTGTTAATGAGGGAGAAGATGTACTTTTAACTTCTTTAAATCAAAAGGTAACAGTTCTTTCTAAGCCGGATAGTAAAGGTGATGTTTTAGTTCAGGCAGGTATTATGAAGATATCTGCGAATTTAAAAGATCTTAGAGCTTTAAATGGTGCAGTTGGAACAGAAAAGAGAAAACAAAGCAAAAAGATGAATTTAAATCTTAAATCAGTTTCTTCATCCATAGATTTAAGAGGAATGGATGCAGAAGAAGCTATTTATGATGTGGATAAATATTTGGATGAAGCATATTTAGCCGGTTTAAATGAAGTTACCATAATTCATGGAAAAGGTACTGGAGTTTTGAGGAAAGCCATTACGGATATGTTAAAGCACCACAGCCATGTTAAAAATTATAGATTGGGAGAGTATGGTGAAGGAGGCAGCGGTGTAACCGTAGCTGAGCTGAAATAATAAATTTCAGAAAGGAGGTACATGAATGATCATTGTAAGTGCATGTTTATGCGGCATTAATTGTAAATACAACGGAGGCAATAATTTAAATAAAGATGTTTTGGAATTGTTTAAAAGCGGTAAAGCCATTCCGGTATGCCCCGAACAATTAGGAGGACAAAGTACACCAAGAGGTGCTCATGAAATAATCAATGGTAATGGTGAAGATGTGCTTAATGGCAAAGCAAAAGTCATGGGCCCAGAAGGGGATGATGTCACTGCTGAATTCATCACAGGGGCAGAAGAAACACTAAAAATTGCAAAAAACTGCGGAGCAGCCGAAGCAATTTTAAAGGCAAGAAGTCCTTCCTGCGGCCTCTCTGTAATTTATGACGGCACTTTCAGCGGAGATAAAAGAGATGGCAATGGAGTTACAGCTGAACTGCTTATAAAAAATGGCATTAAAATTTATACAGAAGAAAACTTACCACAAAAGTACAAATAACAAAATTAACTGGAGGGTGAAAAATGAATTACAAAGATGTTTTAAAAAGTGCAAGGAAAAATTTAAATGGAAGCTGCAGAGTATGCCCAGTATGTAATGGAAAAGCATGCGCTGGTGAGGTACCAGGCATGGGCGGAAAAGGAACTGGACAGGCCTTCACTGTAAATAATGAAGCTTTAGAATCATATAAATTGAATATGAGAGTTATTCATGATGCAAAGAATCCAGATACTTCAGTTGAGCTGTTTGGTAAAAAATTAGACATACCAGTGTTAGCAGCACCAGTATCAGGTACAACACTTAATATGGGAGGAAAGTTCACAGAAGAAGAATATATTTCCTGGGTAATAGGAGGATGCTTAGATGCAGGTGTTTATCCTATGGTAGGTGATACTGCAGTAGATTCATTTTTAATTACAAATTTGGAGCAGCTTAAAAAGTTTAATGGAGAAGGTATTGCAATTATTAAACCATGGGAAAACAGCAACGTAATTAAAAAGATAAAGCTGGCTGAAGAAGCAGGTGCCTTTGCAGTTGGAATGGACATTGATGCAGCAGGTCTTATAACTTTAGCTCTTCACGGAAAGCCAGTGGGACCAAAAACTGTAGATGAAATTAAAGAAATTGTTAAAAGTACAAAGCTGCCATTTATATTAAAGGGAATTATGACTGCAGATGAAGCTGAATTAGCAGTTGAAGCAGGAGTTGATGCAATTGTAGTATCAAATCATGGAGGAAGAGTACTTGATCAAACTCCAGGAGTTGCAGATGTACTTCCTGAAATAGCTGAAGCTGTAAAGGGGAAAATTACAATACTGGCAGACGGCGGAGTTAGAAATGGTGTAGATGTTCTTAAGATGATAGCATTAGGAGCAGACGCAGTTTTAATTGGAAGGCCATTTGTAACAGCATCCTTTGGCGGACAAAGAGAAGGCGTGAAAACATATATAGAAAATATTAAAGGTGAATTAAAATCTGCTATGGTATTAACAGGTTGTAAGTCAATTAAAGAAGTAACCAGCAAAATAATATTTTAATCATTCATTTTTTACCTATTAATGAATTTATTATTGCATAACCCTCACATATTGTTGACAAAAATTATTCATGTATTATACTGAAAATATAGAAAATATATAATATTTGAAAAAATAGTTATATGTGGGGGTCATATTATGTTTAAAAATTACCAAGAATTAAAAACGTTTACAGAAAAAAATAATATTAAAATTATCGACTTTAAAATCATTACCCTTCGAGGAAGATGGAATCATCTTGCTATTCCTGTAGAGAGACTTTCTGAAAAGCTTTTTGAAGAGGGAATTGGATTTGATGGTTCAAGCTATGGATATTCAACCATAGAAGATTCCGATATGTGTTTTATTCCGGACATATCAACAGCATTTGTTGATCCATACTGCAAGGTTCCTACTTTAAGCATTATTGCAAACATTTACACAATAGGAAGTAATGAAGGGAGATTCAGCGGGGACCCCAGATATATTTCAGAAAAGGCAGAACAATTTATGAAATCATCTGGAATTGCTGATGAATTTGTAATAGGACCTGAATTTGAATTTTATATTTTTGATCACATAAGTTTTGAAACAAAACATGAACATCAGGAAGTTACAATTAAATCAAAACAGGCACCCTGGAATACCAATGACAAGGAAGAAAACTTTGGGTACAAAGTACCTTTTCAGGATGGATATCATATGGGACTGCCTTACGATTTGAATAATGACCTTAGATCTGAAATGACATTAAAGCTTCAGGAAATGGGAGTAAATGTAAAATACCATCATCATGAAGTTGGAGCAGCAGGGCAGCTGGAGCTGGAGGTAGAGCTGGAAAGTATGAAGAAAATGGCTGATGAAACAATGATGGCCAAGTACGTAATTAAAAATGAAGCAGTTAATCATGGGAAAACTGCAACATTTATGCCAAAGCCCCTCTATGGTGAGGCTGGAAGCGGTATGCATGTGCATATGCTTTTAAGAAAGCATGGTAAAAATTTATTTTATGATGAAAATGGCTATTCTAAGTTAAGCAAAGAAGCACATTATTTTATTGGCGGTATATTAAAGCATTCAAGAGCATTACTTGCATTCACAAATCCATCCACCAATTCCTATAAAAGACTTGTACCAGGTTTTGAAGCTCCTGTGTCAATATGCTTTGCCACAGGCAATAGAAGCTCTGTAATAAGAATACCTGGATATGTAAAGGACCCTTCTAAGCGAAGATTCGAGTTTAGACCATCAGATGCAACGTGTAACCCATATATGGCATATTCAGCATTGCTCATGGCAGGACTAGATGGAATAATAAATAAAATAGATCCAACCAAGGAAGGCTTTGGTCCATTTGATATCAATGTGTTTGATCTTCCTGATGAAGAAAGAAATAAAATTGGAGCGCTTCCAAAGTCACTGACTGAAGCACTGGATGAACTTAAAAAAGATCATGAATTTTTATTGAGAAATGGTGTTTTTGATGAGCATTTCATTAATAATTGGATTAAATATAAATATGAAAGTGAAATAATCAAGGTGCTGCCAGTTCCTGCACCAATTGAATACCAATTATATTACGATATATAGATTACCGAGGAGATGAATAGTATGGTAACAAATTTAGATGAGCTGGTTGAGCTGGCTAAAAAAAGAAGAAAAAAGACTCTGTCTGTAGCTGTGGCACAGGATGAGGAGGTTTTAAAGGCTGTAACTGCAGCTGTAAATATTGGTCTAATTGATGCAGTTTTAGTTGGAGATTTAGAGCAAATAAATTCCATAGCAGATGATGAATCCATTGATATATCAAATATGAAAATTATAGATGAAAAGAATAATTTAAAGGCTGCAGCTAAGGCTGTGGAACTTGTATCACAGGGAGAAGCAGATTATATAATGAAAGGAATGCTTGGAACTGCTGATTTACTTAAGGCTGTTTTAAATAAAGAGGCAGGGCTCAAAGGGAAGGGACTGCTGTCACATGTAATGATATATGATGTATCCACTTATCATAAATTAATTTTTTTAACAGACGGAGGAATGGTTACATACCCAACTCTGGAAGATAAAATAGGCATTGTGAATAATGCTGTAAGTGTATGCAAAAGTCTTGAAATTGATAATCCTAAAGTAGTTCCTATATGTGCCGTGGAGGTTGTAAATCCTGCTATGCAGGCAACTGTGGATGCTGCTGCACTATCAAAAATGAACAAAAGAGGACAAATTGAAGGCTGTATTATTGATGGACCATTGGGCCTAGACAATGCTATTTCCTTTGAGGCAGCCAAACATAAAGGCATAGTAAGTGAAGTTGCTGGGGATGCAGATATTTTACTGGTGCCAAACATAGAATCCGGGAATTTTCTTGGAAAAGCAATGACTTATTTTGCTAGGGCTGAAAATGCAGGGGTTATTGTTGGAGCTAAATGTCCTGTGGTTTTGGTTTCAAGAGCAGATAGCGCTAAGTCAAAGTTATATTCTATTGCTTTAGGTTCTGTAATGTGTGATTAAATTCTAAGAAAGGCGGGGGTTGTTTATGAAAGTCATTATGTCAGGTAATGAAGCTATTGCCAGAGGTGCCTATGAAGCTGGATGTAAGATTGCATCAGCTTACCCAGGTACACCAAGTACTGAGATACTTGAAAATCTGGCAGCCTATGAAGGAGTTTACGCAGAGTGGGCTCCAAATGAGAAAGTTGCCTTTGAGGTAGCTTCAGGAGCATCTATTGGCGGGGCACGATGCTTAACTACTATGAAACATGTTGGACTTAATGTAGCTGCTGATCCAATGTTTACTATGGCCTATGAGGGAGTTAATGGAGGATTTGTTGTTGTCAGTGCAGATGATCCGGGAATGCATTCATCTCAAAATGAGCAGGACAATAGATTATATGCACCCCATGCTAAAATTGCCATGGTTGAGCCCTCAGACTCTCAGGAATGTAAGGATTTCACCATAGAGTCATATAAAATAAGTGAAATGTTTGATACAGTGGTACTGTTCAGAAGCACCACCAGGATATCTCATTCAAAAAGCATAGTTGAACTTGGGGAAAAGCAGCATGTTGAAATCAAAGATTATGAGAAGAATATTAGGAAATATATAATGATACCTGCACATTCTAAATTAAAGCATTATGAAGTAGAGGAAAGACTTAAGAAACTTCAGCAGTACTCAAACAACAGCCCATTGAACAGAGTGGAAATGGGAGATACTAAAATAGGTATTGTAACAAGCGGAATCAGCTACCAATATGCTAAAGAAGTGTTTGGTGATAAGGTATCATATTTAAAAATAGGTATGTCATATCCATTACCTGATAAGATGATAAGAGAATTTTCTGAGAAGGTAGAAAAATTATATGTTATAGAAGAAAATGAGCCATATTTAGAAAATGCAATTAAGGTTATGGGAATTTCCTGCTTAGGGAAAGAAATAATACCTATTTGTGATGAACTCAATCCTGAAGTTATAAGAAAAGCTATTTTAGGGGAGCAAGCTGTGATAAGTTACAGCACAGATATCAAAGCACCTTCAAGACCACCAGTTTTATGCCCTGGGTGTCCTCATAGAGGAATTTTCTATGCTGTTTCAAAATATAAGGATGTAATTGCCACAGGTGATATAGGCTGCTATACACTTGGAATGGTGGCACCACTTAATGTTACAGATACAGTTATATGCATGGGAGCTTCAATAACAGCTGGTCTAGGCATGGAAAAGGCAAATTCACTGGCTGACAGGAAAAAGAAAGTATTTGCATTTATTGGGGATTCCACATTTTTCCATTCGGGAATTACAGGTTTAATCGATTCAATTTATAATAATATACCAATAGTAACCTGCATACTGGATAACAGAATAACAGCAATGACAGGACATCAGGAGAATCCGGGAACGGGGAGAACACTGCAGGGAAAGCCTTCCACAATTATTGATATTGAAAAGGTTGTAATTGCACTTGGAATTAAACCAGAAAATATTAAAGTTGTGGATCCGTATAATTTAGATGAAACAGAACAAGCTGTTAAAGCTGCCTATGAAAGTACTGATCCTTTTGTATTGATTGTCAAACAAGCTTGCGCCCTTAAAAAGGATGTAATAAAGAAGAGGGTGGGTATCAAGTGCAGAATAAATACTGAAATTTGCAAAAAGTGTAAGGCATGCCTTAGAACAGGATGCCCAGCTTTGCAATATAAAAATGGCATTGTCAGCATAGACGAAAATATGTGTAATGGCTGCAGTTTATGCAAGCAGGTCTGCAGATTCAATGCCATAGAAAAGGTAGGTGAATAATATGGATAAGGTTATAAGTGTGCTTTTTGTTGGAGTTGGAGGACAGGGTACCATATTGGCATCAAAAATACTTACAGAGGGCTTATTAAATAACGGCTATGATGTTAAAATGTCTGAAGTCCATGGAATGGCTCAAAGGGGAGGCAGTGTAACAACACAGGTAAGATTTGGCCAAAAGGTATATTCACCTCTTATCGAAAAAGGAACAGCAGATGTAATTGTGGCCTTTGAAAAAAGTGAAGCTGCCAGATGGCTGCCATATTTAAAAAAGCATGGCTACTTAGTAATTAATGATTATGAAATATATCCGGTACCAGTTTTAATAGGAGCCGAAAAATATCCTGAAGATGTAAATACAAAGCTTAGAGCTCTGGTAAGTAATACTGTAATAATAGATGCAGCCAAAGAAGCAAAACAGCTGGGAAACATTAAGGCTCAAAATGTTGTGCTTTTGGGTGCACTTGTAAAAGTATTGGGATTAACCAATATTAATTGGGATAAAATAATTGAAACTACAGTACCTGAAAAGGCCGTTGAATTAAATAAAAAGGCGTTAATAAAAGGAATGGAAGCTTAAAACTATTATCAAATCATAAATGTGCATTGTATGTAAAATTCTAGTATAATATTATTATATGTTATACTAGAATTTAATTTATTTATAATTGAGGTGTTATGCATTGTTTAATTATACTTTAGCATCTAAAGAACTAATGGAAAAACTGGCTCCCTATATTAATAAAGGTGAAACTGCATTAATATCTGAAGTGATTAAGCTAAAAGGGGAAAACTACAGAGAAGTAATGATAAATAAAAAGACACTTGGTGGAATTAAAAAACAGGCCCAGGCGTTATTATACATTACAGATCAAGGAGAGCTGGTTACGGAAAAGAATACCCAAAGAGAATTAGGGAAACTTGCATATTACTTTAATATATTTTTTGCAGTGGATAAAACCCAGAGCGTATATAGAGCCATAAGAGATAAGTGCGTAATTGAAAGAGAAAAAAGGGATTTTCAAATAGCTGACAGCGGCCTGGATATTTTATTGCATGACAAAGTACAGCATGTTGAAAATGTAAGAATAATAATGAAAAATATACCTGAATTAAGAGAAAAAAATAATGACAAACTTCTCCACTTAAAAAACAAGGTTGATGATTTTGAAAAACAACATGGAGAATACAGTGATGAATTATTTAAAGAATTATACCCCATTTATATAGAGGTGCTGGATACCAATTTTCAAAATATAAAAGTTATTAATTCAGGGAAACAATATTATAATGAATTAAAAAAACACCTCAGCAAAAAGAAAAAGAGCCTCACAGTGATTATCAATAAGAAAATTTCAGAACCATTATTCAAGCTTGATTATATGCTGGGCTATTTTAACAAGCTGTTAAACACCTATGGTTCCATCATAAATATGAATAGCTCCGAGTATAGAAAATTTATAGAAAACAGTGAAAAAAATAAAATAGAGAAAAATTTAAAGCTCATAAGAAACATCTGATCTATTGGCTATATGTTATAACAGCGCCGCTATGGCTCTGTTATCCAATATTGTTGATAATTTACCAAAGAACTAACTCTATAAGTACTTTTTACAAAATAATTTCACATAAAAGGAAGGCTTTAGGATATTATTAAGAGCTGAAAGCTCTTAAACCGATAGGCTGTCCAATATTAGTGCTAATACACATCCCGATAGGGACATACTATAATATTGTTTCACTACAGTAAAACTAAAATTTGATTTTTGGTTAACACCAAAAGTCTTTTTTTAATAATCGAAACAATTATCATTTTGCCTTATGGATAAATATGTTCTTTCAATATTTATATATAATATAGAAGCAGTAAGCTTTTTTACAAACCATGCTACCCTGCTGAAATTAACTGATTTTATAAATTTAAATAAGCTCAAATAATTATTCAGATATTTTGTGGCAACTCCATTAAATTGACTCAGCCACTCCAAACATTCAACTCTGTATTTTATAACTGCAGAGTTGCTATCCAATGATCTTTTCACTTCATTTATATTTACTTTTTTAAAAAACAGTGCAAAAAAGGATTTTGGTCTAGAGCATGCGGATTTGTTTTCATTTATCAGTCTGCTAAATAAATCATTAATATGCTGTGAGTTCATGCGGCCTGTTCCAACTGCCATTGAGTAAATATTTTTATGAAAATCTAAAGCATTAACCACACATACACTGTCTTTTTCAAGCTGGAAGAATTTTAAACTTTTATCATGCATTCTTTCTTTATTACTTTCAATTTGCTTTTTGCCTTTCTGTGAGAATTTCATAAAGAAGTTTTCTACTTCAAAGAATCCTCTCATCTTATTTTGATCTATTTTTTTCAACGCAGATAGAAGCTTATGTCTCCAATAAAAAAGTGTTACGTAGGAAACTTCAATTTCCCGGGCTGCAGCCCTTAGAGACAGTCCCTTAATTGTGCACTTAATAAATGCTTCCCACTTTTCAGGGTGATGAGTTCTATAAATAGGGGTATTAGTTAAATCACTGAAGGTTCTTCTGCATCCATTACATTTATATCTCTGTTTTCCATTATTAATACCATATCGTACAGTATGGCTGCAGTTACAGTGCGGGCAGACTCTGTTTTTATGAAATCTTTTAGCTTGAAAGTATGAGATTATACTGTTATTAACATATTTATATTTAAGCATAATATTTTAATCCTTCACAGTGTTATAGTAATTGACATACCTATATTTTTTCCAATAGGTTTCCATATTATACATATTTCAGTGAGTTTCCTATAATGAATATGAAAGAATTACCAACATTATTAGCTAACATAATAAAATTATTTAATTATGGTAAAACATCAACATTATTAATTAACAGAGCCATAGGAGCTTGATATAATACGATACATAGGGAGAATAATTATTTAAACATAAATAAATAGGAGTGAAGCAAAGCTACTTTTCATAGTAGATTTACGTCACTCCTATTTAATCAGTGTGAACAATTAATTATTGGAACTACCTACACCTTTGCTATAGCAAAAGTTGCAAGGTTCTCCATCACAGTTTAGCACTACATCGTCCTCGTTTGTTGCAAATATCTCTTGTTTATTAATTACATCTTCATAAATTCTTTCTTCAAACTTCATATCTTTTTTACCGTTCATAAATAATCCCTCCATCATCAAAAATAAATATTTATATATTTAAAAATAAAACTTGTAATCAATTAATAATTGTTATCTAATAATTATTATTATAACATAGTTAAATTATTAATCAATGCTTTTTTGAAATTTAGTTAAAAAAATCCCGGCAAAAATATTTTTTTGCCGGGATTTTCATTATTCTACATTTATATAAACAGCATCTTCTTCTTTTACAACTTTTATATATTCAACTTCAGGATCTTCAGTACCTTGAACATATAAACCTGTGTCTTTTAACTTTTGTATATAGTCTACAATCTCTTGAGTGATTTTTTCACCAGGACATAAAATAGGAATTCCTGGTGGGTAAGCCATTAAAAATTCTCCGCTGATGGCTCCAACACTGTTTTTAAGAGAAACAGATGTTTTTACACTGTTAAATGCTTCTCTTGGTATTTGAATTTGTTCTGGGATAGCAGGTATATCAATGAAGTCAGCCTTTTTATTACCTTTTCCATAATATTCACTGCTGACTTCTTTTAAAGCACTGATTAAGGCATCAATGCTTTCCTTTGTATCACCAAAGGACCCAACAGCCAACACATTATAAAGGTCTGAAAGTTCCATTTGAATGTGATATCTATTGGAAAGAATCATATCCAAGTCATATCCTGTTATTCCTAAATCTCTGCATGTAATTGTTATTTTAGTTGGATCAAGAGCATAAACTCCTGGTCTTCCCAGTATTTCTTCACCAAAACAATATAATCCAGGAATTTTGTTTATTTCAGTTCTTGCATATCTTGCAAGCTCAATAGCTTTATCAAGAAGTTCTTCACCGTGAATGGCAATTTGTCTTCTTGCACAATCCAGTGAAGCCATCAATATATATGATGGTGATGTAGTTTGAAGTATATTTAAAATTTGTTGAACTCTAGGTATATCTATACGTTCTGATCGAACTTGTAAAAGGGAACATTGTGTTAAGGCACCAATTATTTTATGAGTGCTTTGTGCACATATATCTGCACCTGCCTCCATGGCGGATACGGGCAGTTTGCTGTTAAATCCTAAATGAGGACCATGAGCTTCATCTACAATTAATGGTATATTGTATTCATGAACAATGTCAGCAATTTTCCTTATATCAGTTGCAACACCATAATAAGTAGGATTTATTATAAGAACTGCTTTAGCATCTGGGTTTGCTTCTAAAGTGCTTCGAACTGTTTCTGGAGTTACACCATGAGCAATACCAACATTTTTATCCAGTTCAGGCTGCATATATACTGGTATAGCTCCGCTTAATATAATTCCAGCAGTTATAGATTTATGTACGTTTCGAGGGATTATTATTTTTTCACCAGAATTCACTACAGTCATTACCATAGCTTGTATGGCACCTGATGTTCCGTGTATGGAGAAAAATGCAGCATCAGAACCATAAGCATCTGCAGCAAGCTCTTGTGCCTTTTTTATAGGGCCTGTTGGGTGATGAAGGCTATCTACCAGTTTAAAAACTGTTACATCGATTTTAAAAGGATTTTCACCCATAAACTTTTTGAATTCTTCGTCCATCCCCACGCCTTTTTTATGACCAGGAACATGAAAAGGTATTGTTTCTCTGT
This sequence comes from Clostridiaceae bacterium, assembly GCA_029256485.1. Next base: position 988 of record JAQSXU010000035.1, on the reverse strand, counting down.
TTACATATTCCAATAAAGCATCAAATAGTGGTGTTTCATTTTGATCTAATTTATACACCTTGATATAGCACCTTCTTTCATATAATATTCCCGTGAAACTGTGATAGTACAAAGGTTCCCGTGGATTTTATTTCAAAACAATATTATTATAAGTTATATGTTTATTAAATGCAATGTTATTTTATCCATTTATGAAAATTACTATGAATATTTTTTTCCCTGCAAGTCAATAATAAAATTGTAGGAGGGATAATAATGGAATTTTTAAAATGTGATGTAAGGAAAAAAAATTGCAGGCACTATGCCAATAAGGAAAGAAGAGCAGGCAAAGTGCCTGGTATATTGTATGGGAAAAATATTAAAAATGTACTATTTGAATTGGCGTACATGGAATTAAACGGTGCTATAAACAAAAATGGTGAACATGGTGAATTGGACATCAGCGTAGATGGAAGCAATCATAAAACGTTGATAAAAGAGATACAGAGAGACCCAGTGAGCCACAATATAATACATATAGACCTTGAAGAACTTACCGGAGATAAATACTTTACAACTGATATACCTGTAATGATACATGGAGAAGGAAATGTTAAGAGTAAAGGTGGAATTATCCAAAGAGAAAAAAGTAGTATAAAGGTACAGTGTAAGGGAGAAAACATACCTAAAGTTATTGATGTAGATTTATCAAAACTAAATGTGGGAGATACATATAGAATTTCTGACATTGAAATAGCAAAGGAAATCAGTATTATAGATGATATAAACACTGTTATAGTTTCTATAATAAAGGATAATGTAACAGAAACTGCTACTGAAACTTTTGAATCCATAAATGTTACTCAAGAATAAGTTTATGTTTTTTTAATGTTCTCGTGTTAATATATTTATAAATTTATAGTATAATATTATTGTTATAATTTTGTAAATAGGGAGGATTACAACAGTGGCATATAGAGACAAATACGAATATTGGGTGAACTGTAAA
>JAQSXU010000179.1 GCA_029256485.1 Clostridiaceae bacterium | reverse complement strand
TATAGTTGAATATTTTAAAGAAGTAATAGAAACCGATAAAAATGCCACCCTTGAGTCTATAAAAAAAGATTGTTCTTTAGTGGATAAGTTGAACTCCATAATGTATTCTTATCATAAATATAAGCTCCCAGTTAAAGTATTAGATGAAGCATATAAGTTTTATTATGATGAATGGAAAAAAATTCAGGAGCTAAAAGATTTTAAATTAAATCTCATAGAAATAGTACTAAAAGAAGGGATGGAAGAGGGAGTTTTAAAAAGTAATATTCAACTGAATATTATTAGTTGCATATTAGAAAGTGTTAGCAATACATTTCTAGATTATGAATTTCTAAGGAAAAATGATATAACTATGAAAGAGGCAATGAAGCAGGTAATGGAAATATTGCTATATGGAATTTTAAAATAAATTAATTATATTATACATGGATATTAATTGCTAAAAACATTAAGGAGGCACATCATGACAAGAAAATATAATTTATATCAAATTGATTCATTTACAAAGGAGAAGTTCACAGGAAATCCAGCAGGAGTAATAACAAATGCAGATGGATTAACTGATTATGAAATGCAGAAAATTGCCAGGGAGCTTAATAATTCTGAAACAGCCTTTATCTTTTCTTCCAATAGCAATGAGTATGATGCTCATGTACGTTTTTTTACTCCCACCAATGAAGTTCCAATCTGCGGCCATGCTACTATTGCTGCTCATTATGCCCGTGCTGTTGAAAATGGACTTAGTACATCAAGGGTTTATCATAAGACAGGTGCCGGCATTCTGCCTGTTGATATAGTAAAGGTAAATGATGATTACAAAATTGTAATGACCCAGGGTAAAATTGAGTTTGGCCACATTATTCAGGGCATAAATAAAGAAAAACTTTTAGAAGCACTTAATATAAAAAATAGTGATCTGCAGGAAAACTATGAAATTCAAATTGTGTCCACTGGTCATTCTAAGGTTATGGTGGGTATAAAAAGTAGAGAAACTTTAAATACACTGCAGCCGGATTATAATGCACTTTCTAGGTTAAGTAACATTATTAAATGTAATGGCTATTATGTTTTTACAGTTGATTCACAGCATAGTGATATTTTAATACATGGCAGAATGTTTGCACCTGCCATAGGTATTAATGAAGACCCTGTCACTGGTAATGCAAATGGTCCTATTGGTGCATATCTTGTTCATCATAATCTTGTTGAGCATAATAATTCTTTATTTAAATTTAAGGCTGTGCAGGGTGAAGCAATAAAACGACCAGGTATTATTGAAGTTGAGGTAAACATAGAACATAATGAACCTGTGGAAGTTAAAGTGTCCGGGAATGCTGTAATAATATTTAAGTCTGAATTAACATTAAATGATTAAAGTTCGCCGCCACTAATAAACCAACGAGAATGAAGCCTTCCACATGAATAAGGAGGGCCTTTTTGCATTTGCTAATAATAATTTACTATTTAAAATTAGCATAGCAAATTTCAGTACAATTAATTTATAATTGAAAAATTAAATTTCACATAATAAATTACAACGAAATAAAATTTAACTTTGTGTAAGATGATATTGACGAAATTTATAAATCATTGTATATTAAAATCAACAGATACAAAAGGAGTTGCTATATTAATAATAATTAATTTTTGTATAAAGTGATAATGTGTGAGGAGGAGAATAATATTGAACAGCAGTGATCTAAAGAAAAATTGTGCCAAAGAAGCTCTAAAATATATAAAAAATAATTCAATTATAGGTTTAGGTGGAGGAAGCACTATCTCATATCTAATAGATTATATAAAAGAAAATAAAAATCTTAAGGTTAAAGTAGTTACCCCTTCTTTTAAAACAAAAATGTTATGTATAAAAAATGGACTAGAAGTCCTTCACACTTGTTCTGTAGACAAAATAGATGTGGCTTTTGATGGATGTGACGAAGTTGATGAAAATTTCAATGCTTTAAAAAGTGGCGGAGGTATTCATACTAAGGAAAAGTTAATTGCTAATATGGCTGATGATTATATTCTTCTTGTAGACAACACTAAATTTGTAAAAAACTTAACCTTTAAATACCCTGTAGTACTAGAAGTTTTAGAAGATTCATTAAAGTATGTTGACAGGTTAGTTACAGAACTAGGTGGAAAACCAACAGTTAGAACTAGTAATGCAAAAGATGGTTTTATAATTAGCGATAATGGAAATTTACTTGTGGATGTAATGTTTGAGAGAATTAAAGATATTTATAAACTTGAGAATAGTCTAAAAAATATTTGTGGGGTTATTGATACCTCGTTGTTTATTAATGTAGTTACAAAGGTTCTTATAGCTGGTGATAGTGGTGTAATTATTAAGGATAAAAATATTTAATTTTGAGGTGAAGATTATGAATGAAATGAATTGGGCTATATTAGGCCCTGGAACAATTGCAGCAGATTTTGCAAAAGCAATAGCAGAGGTAAACGGAAATGTATACGCTGTAGGATCACGAAGACTTGAAAGGGCAAGGGAGTTTGCAAGTCACAATAATATTCAAAAGATTTATGGCAGCTACAAAGAAATGCTTAAAGATGAAAAAATTGACATAGTTTATATATCAACTCCTCATTCAAGCCATTATGAATATATAATGAAAAGTCTTAAGAATAATAAACATGTACTTTGTGAAAAAGCCATAACAGTTAATGGAAAGCAATTAAAGGAAATTACTGATTTAGCAAATGAAAAGAATTTGGTAGTTGCAGAGGCTATGACCATATATCATATGCCTTTATATAAAAAGCTGCATGAACTTATCGGTAAAGGGAAAATTGGAAAAATAAAAATGATCCAGGTATCTTTTGGAAGCTTGAAAGCGTACGATATTAATAACAGGTTTTTTAGTAAGGATTTAGCCGGAGGGGCACTTCTTGATATTGGAACCTATGCTTTATCATTTACAAGATATTTTCTTTCCAGTCAGCCCCAGGAAGTATTAACAACTGTAAAGAAATTTGAAACCGGTGTAGATGAACAATCTGGAATAATACTTAAGAATGCTGATGATGAAATGGCAGTAATCTCTTTGACAATGAGAGCAAAGCAGCCCAAAAAGGGTGTTGTTGCAGGAGAATTAGGATATATAACTGTAGAGAATTTTCCAAGGGCAGATAAAGCAACAATAACCTATCCAGATGGAAAAGTAGAGATAATCGAAGCTGGAGACACATCTAAATCATTAATTTACGAAGTTGAAGATATGAATAACTATGTGCTTAATAAAAGAAATATGAATACATTGGGATTATCCATAGATGTTATGAGTATAATGGATAATGTTAGAAATCAATGGGGAATAAAATACTCTTTTGAGTAAAGAAGGGAAAGTTATTAATTGAAAAGTAAAGATAAAAGCGTGTTGGATAAAATTTTTGAAGCTTACGGAAGTCTTTATAAAGCAGAGAAGAAAATTGCCGATTTTGTTATTAATAATCAGGAAAGGATTATTGAAATGACAGTTTCGGAACTGGCAGCTGAAAGTAATGTTAGTGAAGCCACCATAATTAGATTTTGTAAAAAATGTAACCTAAAAGGATTCCATGATTTGAAAATAAATATTGCAAAGGAAATGGTGGATTCAGAGGGAAGTGAAACATCTAATGATATAGACCCAAATAATATAAGTCAATCACTTCAAAATATACTGGCAAATAAAATTGAGGAATTAAAGAAAACTATATCAATGATGGATGAAGAAGTTATTAGAAAAATATTAAATACAATTAAGAATGCAAGGATTGTTCAATTTGCAGCGGTAGGAAATACAATACCTGTGGCTTTAGATGGTGCATTTAAATTCAATCAAATTGGTATACCATCTGTGGTAAACACAATTTGGGAAACTCAGCTTGCTTATGCGTATACATTAACCAGTAATGATGTGGTTATAGCTATATCAAATTCAGGATATTCAAAAAAGCTTTTAGATTTAATAGATATTGCAAATGAAAGAAATGCTGTTACAATCAGCCTTACAAAACATGAAAATTCCCCTTTAGCAAGTAAAAGCAAATATCAAATAAATATGGCTACAAGAGAAAAGTTATTTTTGGATGAATTCAGCTTTTCAAGAGTATCAGCTATGATGGTTATAGAAATATTATATTTGCTGTTAATTGCTGAAAAAAAGGATGCATATAGCTGGATTAGCAGACATGAACAGTCTATTGTTGATGATAAGATTTAATTAAAATACAGTAGGTGTCATTCCCACCAGTCTATGAAATATCTCCTAGAAGCCATATAGTCTTTCAGTTAACCAATGAAGATATTGACAGAGCATAAATAATATAATAATATATGCATATACATATAAAATCTTAATTCTTTTATAAAAAGTCTTTATTAAGAATGTATATAATTTTTTGCCTATTTATATGTATATACATAAAAAATAGTATTTAACTCTTTAAAAGGAAGTGTTAGGTATGGAAACAATTGAGCAAATGATTCAAAAAAAAGCTTATGAGCTTGGTTATGAAAAATGCGGTATTATTCCTATCAGTCTGATGAAGGGATATGCTGAAAAATTTGTGGAGCGCATGGAAAAGGTTCCTGAATCAAGACTGTTTTATCAAAGTCACCAGCGTTTAGTTAATCCACTGGCAGTATATCCTTGGGCAAAGTCAGTTGTAGTACTTACAGTAGCATATGGAAAATACAAGGTTCCAGAAGAGATAAAGGGAAACATTGCTAAGGCATATTTATTTGATGTACGTGTAGATACAAATACAAAAGAATATCGAAATAACCGTGAATTAGAAAAATACATTAAGGAACTTGGCTTAAAGGTAGAAACTAATCAAAAATTCGGAGTAGTTGGAATGCGTTGGGCAGCTATGCAGGCTGGGCTTGGAATTATTCGCAGAAATAATTTTTTGTATACTGAGTCTGGTTCATGGGTTCATCTAGAAGCTTGGGTTACTGACCGAGAAATGGAACTAAAAGAAACTAATAACGTTCCTCAATGTCCTAAAGGATGCAACCGATGTATGAAGTCCTGTCCAACAAAATCTCTTTCGGCACCATATACCATGCTTCCAAATGCTTGTGTTTCATTTCTCACTACATTTGGTGGGCGCAATCTGCATCAGGAACCATTAAGTAAAACCTTTGGAGCTTGTATTTATGGATGCGATATTTGTCAGGATGCATGTCCTATGAATATAGGTAAATGGAAGGAACAAGAGGAATTTCCAGGTCTCTCAGAATTAGCCGCCGCACTGACTCCTGAAAATATTCTAAGTATGGAGGAAGATTTTTATCGTGAGAAGGTGCAGCCAAAATTTTTCTATTTATCACCAGAGGAGCTTTGGAAATGGAAGGTAGATGTATTGAATTATATGCGAAATAACTATAAGGAAGATTATAGGTCTCATATTATAGATGCATGCAGCAGCGAGCATGAAAAAATTCGTGAAATGGCAATTTCTATTTGCAGCGAACTAAGTCTGTAATGAGTACTTGACAATAAGAGAAGCCACGACTTATTATATGCATATGACAGGAGGAATTTAACATGAATACTCAGAGCAATAGAAAGAATTTAAGAGCTTGTGCCTGCAGAAATTTGAGAATGACATCAAGAGTTGTAACTCAATATTTTGACAAAGCATTTCAGTCAGTTGGATTACGGGCAACGCAATTTGCTCTGCTGGCCGATATATCATCTCGAGAAAGCAGTACAGTTGGGGAATTAGCTGATGCTTTATTAATGGATCAAACCACTGTAACTCGTAATGTTGAAATCCTAAGGAAGAGGGGATTTGCAGATGTAAGATTAGGAGATGATGATTCAAGAAAAAGGTGCATTTCAATAACGGATCTGGGAACTACTACACTTATAGGTGCTATACCTTCATGGGAGAAAGCTCAGCAGCTTATAGAAGAGAAGATTGGCAAAGAAAGGTATGAAGAATTTTTAAAAACATTATACGATATACAAAAAATCATATAAAATGGTGTTGCTGCATTTATATATAGAGCTTCTAACTCAGTGTATCAAGTATATAAAAAAAGAAAAAATATATCTGCACTACCCAGGGCAGCCGGTTATATAGGAATATTCTCAACTTATAACCAGCTGCCTGTTTTAATAGAAATAAAAGCAATAATTTACTTAATTTTGAAGGATATCAGCTGTATATGTAGAATAATGGTATTATAGTAATTTTATTTAAATATTGATAATTATATCTAAAATGCGGGGAGAGATAACATGTTTAATTCACTGAGGAAAAAAATACTTGCCACCATAATAATGCTTACATTCTTCTGTACTGCTGTATTTATGGCAATTTCCTACTACGAAGTAAGAAGGGCCGCTACTGAACAAATGAAGAATGACGGTTCAACTCTTATAGCTGCTGTAAGCAGGGAAATAAAGGATTATAAGCTAAGTGAAAGCAATAAAATAAGAGATATATTTGATAAGGTTGCTTCAGAGAGTAAAGGAAATATAACTTATGTTTCTTTAGCAGACACAAATATGAATGTACTTATAAGCAGTGATAAATCAACAGAAAGTAAGAAGGGTGCTGACAATTCCGGGAATACCACTGAAAATACTGGAGTTGATGCATCAGCCTCTGCAACAAAACAGGATGATATATCCAATGTAATAAAGGATGAAAAAACCTCGGGATTTATTTTTCAGGCAGCAGGGCAAAAGGTATACAATGTGT
>JAQSXU010000178.1 GCA_029256485.1 Clostridiaceae bacterium | reverse complement strand
TTTAAGGATGACAGAGCGAGAAAAGATGTTATAAATACAGTATTCTTTGCAGTGGCATGTGCACCATTATTAAACATATTCGGGCTGTTATATGCACTTGTTTTGGATAAAAATTTTAAAGGGAAAAGCATTATTAGAGCAATAGTATATATTCCTGCAGTAATTAGTCCACTGATAATGGGATATATATGGTATTTTTTAATTCAACCGGATAGAGGATACCTTTATGTTATAGGAAAAGCTTTTAATTTGGGCATTGCGAATAATAACTGGCTTGGTAATAGATATATGGCTCTCTGGATACTGGTTATTATAAATGTTTGGCAGTTTGTGGGCATGACTATGGTAATATATCTTGCGGGATTACAATCAATACCTATAGAAATGATTGAAGCTGCAAAGATAGACGGGGCTGGATATTTTAAAACTCTCTGGTATGTTACATTACCTCTAATGATCAATACAATAGAAATAAATGTAATAACAAACATAATAGGTTCACTTTCAGTTTTTGAAATAATTATGGCATTAACTGACGGAGGACCGGGATATAGTACTGAATCATTAAGTATTTATATTATGAGAATGTGCTACGGAAGCTTTACTGGCTATTCTACTGCAGTTGCAATAATATTGTTTATTATAATTTTATTACCGGTTCTATTATCTCTAAAATTCATGAGAACTAAAGAATACCAGGCTTAAGGAGGCAGTAAAATGAAAAATATAAGAAAAGTCTGTAAATTTATCATAATATCAATGATATCAATAGTATCTATAATGCCATTTTATGTGCTTTTAGTTTTAGCATTTAATCCACCTTCAACCAGCCTTTCAGGAAAATTAAAATTTATGCCTGACATGTACTTTGATAACTTCCATGAGGCATGGACTAAATCTAATATTGGAGTAGCAATCATTAATTCCTTAATAATTACAGTTGGTGCTGTAATTGTCATTGTATTATTTGCAAGCTGTGCAGGATATGCCATAGCCCGTCTTAATAACAGGTTTCATATTTTTATATTTAATTTACTGCTAGTATGTATGATGATACCAGGGATAATTAATACTGTACCACTGTATAGTTTAATGCATTCAATAGGAGGAATAAATACTTATTGGGCAATGATATTGGTTTGTGCTACCAATGCTCTTCCCTTTTCAGTATTTTTATATACAAATTTTATAAAATCTCTGCCAATGGAAATAGAGGAGGCAGCAGTTATAGATGGATGTACAAAATTCAGTGCATTTTGGAGGGTTACTTTTCCATTATTAAAGCCTGTAACATCTGCTGTGGTAATTATTAACGGACTTGGAGTATGGAATAACTATGCACAAGCAACATTTTTTCTTCAAAGTCAGGCAAAGAGAACAATTCCATTGGCAATTTCCATGTTCTTTCAGCAATATGGGGCTAAGTGGAATTTGATGGCAGCTTCTGCTGTTATAGGTGTAGCGCCGGCTATAATTACATTTATTGTATTTCAAAAATATTTTATAAAAGGAATAACAGCTGGATCAGTGAAAGGATGATAACATGGGAAAGCACGTACTTGATTTGTATCCTGTAAAGGCGCAATTCTTAAAAAACCAAGCTATTAGTATGGAAATGGAATTATGTAATAATAATGAAGATAATGTTATTTTAGACTGTGATATAAAAGTCATGTATTTAACAGAAGTAAAGGAAAATATAAAAATTAAGTTTTCCCTATTAAGAGGAGAAAATAAGATAGTAAATTTTTCAATTCCACCACAAAACTGCGATTTTAAAGGGTTTGGAGTTGATGTATATATTAGTGTTAAGGATGAATTATGTGAAGTTATATCCAGTTCCTTTGATGTGGTTTCTTCTTATAAGAAATCTACAAGATATGGATTCTTAAGTGATTTTAATTCTAAAGAAATTGGAAATCTGGAGGATGTGAAGAACTTAAGAAAGCTTCATTTAAATTTAATTCAGTTTTATGACTGGATGTACAGGCATGATAAATTAATACCACCTGAAGCGGAATTTACGGATTTAATGGGAAGAAAACTCAGCTTTAATGTAGTAAAGGAAAAGGTTGAAGCCTGCCATAAATATGGCATGAAGGCTATAGCATATGGAGCAGTTTATGCTGCCAGTAAGGAATTTTATGAAAAAAATAAGGATTTCGGTTTGTACTATAGCAATAATGAACCCATAAATTTTATTAACATATTTCAAATAATGAATATATCTGAACAGTGTCCATGGCACTGGCATATTATTCAGCAGTATAAAGATGCAGTGGAGAAAGGAAATTTTGACGGAATTCATATGGATACTTATGGATTTCCAAAAACAGCAATATCAAAATTAAATGGAATTAATAAGGTTGAGAATTTAGAATATTTATTCCCATCATTAATTAATCATACCAAGGAAGCATTACAACAGGTTAAAGATGACGTATGTATAATTTTTAATAATGTAGGTAACTGGCCTTTAGATACAGTGGCCAAATGTAAACAGGAAGCAATGTATATTGAGGTTTGGCCTCCTTATGAAAGATATCACCATATCAAAGAAATAATTACATGGGCTAAGTATCTCAGTGATAATAAACCAGTTATTCTGGCAGCATATTTAAGCCCATTTAAAGAGGAAAATGAAAAAGCTGAAATTTCCGCATTAATTATCACAGCTGTGATATTTTCCAATGGTGCATATCATCTGATTCATGGTGAAAAAAATGGAATATTAACTCAGGGATATTATGCAGACTATTCAACTATTAGTAATAATTTTTTTAATAAAATGAGAAAATATTATGATTTTCAAATTCGATATATGAATCTTTTATATAATGATGAATTAAGAGATGTATCAATGACCCATTTACAAGGGGATAACATGGAATATATATTCGAAAATATAGAGTACAGCACCTATGGAGAACCAAACAAAGTGTGGATAATGGTAAAAGAAAATCCAAAATTTAAAGTGATAAATTTAGTAAATCTACTGGGTAATGAAGAAGATTACTGGAATAAAGGAAAGAATACTCCCACAGTAATTAAGGATATTTTTATTGACATGGCTGTTGAATATGATGTAAAGAGTGTAATTACTGCTTCACCGGACAGAGAAAGCGGATGCCCTTTATCAGTAGATTATGAGATAGTAAATGGAATAAGAGGAAAAAGATTAAAGTTAAAAGTCAATGAGCTGAAAATTTGGACTATGGTGGCTATTGAATTTTATAATTAGCTTATAGGAAGGAGCAGAATTATGAATAAAAAATGGTGGAAAGAAGGAGTAGTCTATCAAATATATCCTAGAAGTTTTAAGGATTCTAACGGAGATGGAATTGGTGATCTAAAGGGAATAGTAGAAAAGTTAGATTATATTAAAGAATTAGGAGCGGATATAATATGGCTGTGCCCAATTTATAAGTCTCCAAATGATGATAATGGTTATGACATAAGCGACTATAGAAATATTATGGATGAATTTGGTACAATGGATGATTTTAATGAGCTTTTGGCAGAAATGCATAAAAGGAATATTAAACTTGTGATGGATCTGGTTGTGAACCATTCTTCAGATGAACATAAATGGTTTGCTGAAAGCAGGAAATCAAAGGATAATCCATATAGAGATTATTATATATGGAGAAAGGGCACACATGGAAATCCTCCAAACAACTGGGGATCCTTTTTCAGCGGTTCTGCTTGGCAATATGATGAAACTACAGAGGAATATTATCTTCATCTTTTCTCTAAAAAACAGCCGGATTTAAACTGGGACAATGAGAAACTTAGAAATGAAGTTTATAATATGATGAAGTTCTGGTTTGACAAAGGAATAGACGGTTTCAGGATGGATGTAATAAATCTTATATCAAAGATTCAGGAACTTCCGGATGGACATAAAGGAGAAAAAGATCTTTATGGAAATGGCTTCCCCTTATTTGCTAACGGGCCAAGAGTACATGAGTATTTACAGGACATGAACAGACAGGTTTTAAGTAAATATGATATTATGACTGTTGGGGAAACTCCGGGAGTTGATTGTGAAACAGCTAAACTCTATGTAAATGAACATAGAAAAGAATTAAATATGCTGTTTCAGTTTGAACTTATGGACATAGATTCAGGTAATGAAAAGTGGGACTTAAAGCCATGGAAGCTGACAACCTTTAAAAGTATAATGTATAAATGGTATGAAGCCTTAAAAGAACAAGGCTGGAATTCATTATTCCTAAATAATCATGATCAGCCCAGAATGGTATCCAGGTTTGGCAATGATAAAGAATACAGGGTACAGTCAGCTGAAATGCTGGCAACTCTTCTTCATACCTGGCAGGGAACTCCATATATTTATCAGGGTGAAGAAATAGGCATGACAAATGTGGAATTTGATATATCCGAGTATAAAGACATAGAGATTATTAATATGTTTAATGAAAAAGTTTCAAAGGGTATGAATAAAGAAGATTTAATGAAAGCAATATATGCTAAGGGCAGGGACAATGCCAGAACCCCAATGCAGTGGGATGAATCGGAAAACGCAGGCTTTACCACAGGAAAGCCATGGATTAAAGTAAATCCAAATTATAAAGAAATAAATGTAAATAATGCATTAAAGGATAAAAACTCAATATTTTATTACTATGAAAAGTTAATTAAGCTGAGAAAACAGCATGATGTAATAGTTTATGGAGATGTAAAACTGCTATATAAGGACCATGAAAATATTTTTGCATATATAAGAAATCTTAATAATGAAAGTGTACTTGTTATACTTAATTTCTTTGATAAAAAAGTTGAGTTTAAGCTGCCAGAACATATTCATTCTAAAGAAGCAGAATTATTAATAAGTAATTATGAAGTTGAAAATAGCTGTATTGACAGTATTTGGTTAAGACCTTATGAAGCAAGAGTATATAAGTTACGATTTAGTTAATAAAAATTACTTCTAAACTCCCCTATATTTGACACAACCTACGTATATATTACCAGGGGTGTTACTAATGAATAGTCTTTTTATTAAGTTTTTTCCAATAATATCATCAGTATTCATAATATTATTACATATATTAGGATATATAGTTACAGCATACTTACCAAATTATCCAATGCTGCTAATATGGCTATTATCAGGATGTATTGATATTATCTTTATATATAAGCTTGGAAAAATAACACGTTCTTTTCATAAATCTATGTATATAGATACTTTAACCCAATTGAACAACAGAGACTTTTTTTATGCCAGCATATCTGATTCAATGGAAAAACTGAAAAAAAAGCAGTCATATATTTCTCTGCTAATAATAGATCTAGATAACTTTAAGAATATTAATGATAAATATGGTCATATTGCAGGGGATGAAATTTTAAAACAGCTGTCAAATATTTTAAAATATAATATTAGAGCTAATGATATAGCTACTAGATGGGGTGGCGATGAATTTGTTATAACTCTTCCTGGAGCTAATACAAAAGATGCATTTAATGTTGCAGATAGAATTAGAAGTAATATACATAGCCATGATTTTTTTTATAATAATATTCTTTTTAAAGTTACTGTTAGTATAGGGATTACTTCAGTTGAGGATAAAATAGATATAAATGCGTTTATAGACTTAGCTGATAAAGCGTTATATAAGGCGAAGACTAATAAAAATTCAGTGGCATTTTTAGATGCATGTGTGGATTTATAAATATGCAAGATTATAATACTAAAAAGCAGCAATCAGGGTAAAATAATTCTCTGGATTGCTGCTTTCTTGATAAATACCTTAAAAATATGGATAGTGATATACTTATAGAAAAACCATCTGAATATTCTGAAGTGAAAATTCAGTATGCGGATAAGCTTAAAGGTATTCATAATTGAAAAGAGGTAAATATTTATGATAATTGAAAACAAATTAACCAAAAGAAAATACAGAAGCCTTGTTTTAAGGGAACTTTTATTTGGAAATATCAGGACAATAATAATGCTGGTATTGTACTGCATTGCGTGGAGAATTTTATACTCTGTTGCGAAAGTAGGACAGCTGAAAAGAAATGTTCCTTTATTTTTAGGAGTAAGTTTTATATTGCTGTTAATCCTTATAAACATTTGTGTTACTTGTCATACCCATATGAAAAACAGTTTCTTTTATAACACAGGAAGGATTATGGTTGATAATGATAAATTAGCCATAGAGACGGATGAATATGCTGATAAGATTATATATCCATGGGACAGTTTAACAAAGGTGAAGGAAAACAGAAAGTGGTACTTCCTGTTTTTCAATGACAGAAGCTTTCTTCCAATTTCAAAAGAAGCTTCAGGTGAAATGAAGGATTATCTACAAGAATATAAACCTGTAAGGAGAACATACAAGAAACTGAGTGCTTTAGCCTTTGTGATTGTTACTGCATGCGGAATTTATTACGTTGGTACCTGTGCAGTTAATTTTAATGGGGATTTAGCCTGGAAGATCAATGAGTTAAAAACTGACAAAAAGTCCAAGCTGCAGGATATGAACCTGTATACATTGAAGCTCCAGGGTATAATCAATATACTAAAGGATAAGGAAAAAACCGAACCTAATTTGATGACAAACAGTGTAGATATTAAGTTTGAAAAGGATGGAACCATAATAAGCTTTGAAACATATATCTATGGATTTGATAATAATTACAATTTAAAATCAGGATATTTGTTATATTATGATAGATCCAAGTCAAGTAAGGTAACAATACATAAACAGGACTGGGGC
>JAQSXU010000177.1 GCA_029256485.1 Clostridiaceae bacterium | reverse complement strand
AGGAGTATTAACTCTTACAATGTCAATGGCAGATTTCTTTGAAAAAGCAGCAGAAATTAGTGGTGATGCTAAGTCTGCATCAAATTGGCTAATGGGAGACATTTCAAAGATAATGAAAGAAAATGCTGTTTGGGCTGAAGATTTAAAATTTACCCCAGAACAATTAGCAGAGCTTATAAAGCTTATTAATGCTGGTACAATTTCAAATGCTATTGCTAAAAAAGTCATATTAGATATGTTTAACACCGGTAAATCACCTAAAACAATAGTAATGCTAAATCTATTGAAGATTATAAAAACGGTAAAACTAAAGTACTTGGTTTCCTTGTAGGTATGGTAATGAAAGAAACAAAAGGAAAAGCTAATCCTAAAATTGTAAATAAACTAATGGATGAAGAAATAAAAAAATATTAAAGATTTTCCAGGCTGTCCTGAAAACTATTTATAGCAGCTATAAAAAAGAACATAGTAAATAAACCTGCCTTTGGCAGGTTTTCAATAAGGAGACAACGGGGAGTTATCTCCTATGGGGTCAGGTACCATAGTGAGGACTTGTCCGAACTTGCTAGCTTATTTCAGAGCTTGCCTAACTCTACTTTAAAGTATCTAATTCCTGTTGTAAGTCCCTTACTATCTCATCATATCTTTGTTTAACTACTCTTTCATAATATTCATCATTACTTTCATTATCTTTTTTCTTATATTTATCTTCAATTGGCGAAGGTATACAATGCCCATATTTAGCTAGCTCACTAACAAACTTAAAATAATCTTCCGCTTTTTTATCACTTATAACACTATTAGCATTAGTTGAAATATAGGTTCTATTTAATGGTGAGTTTAAAATACACTCAGCATTATTTCTAATATCTTTAGTAGACTGTCCTAATTTAGTTGCACCATTTAGTGGGCAAATGTGATGATCTTGAATCGATAATTTCACAATTTTATTTTTTACAGCAGAATTATACTCTTTTCCTTCTGCGATTTCCCATGTGGTTAAATCTATGCCATCATCTACAAAATCTCTTGGTTGCTTACTTAATACATACTGTAAAATCCCATTATGAACCGCTCCTGGAATTTTCTTATCTTGACCTCTAAATACCAAAGTGTCATAGCTTGAATAATCTTCAACTTTTAATACCCTATTTTCTCTATCACTAAATTCATCTGCACTATTCTTTAAGAAATTATATAATTTTCTAACATCATTAATACACTGTTCATTAGGAGTTACTCTATAAGCTCCTCCAAATAATGAACTCCAGTACCAATATTCTATTCTATTTATAGATTTATTGTCATTCCAAAATTCATCATTTCTTAATACATAAGCTATTGGTATAATCATTAATTGGTAGCTTAAATCCGTTGCTTTTACAACGCCACATCTAAATTGCAAAAATGCACACGCTCTTAATAATGACTTAATTGTTATTTCTGTATTATCATTTATTTTTATAGGTTCAATATTAAGATGTTTATCCTTTTTAATATATTCCAAGGATATATTATCTATATCAGCTTCGTACTCAAAATAAGAAAAAATCGATAATAGGTTTAAATATTCATTTTTCATAAACGTACTTAACTCATTATCTTTAAGTAATTCCATGTTTTTACCTTGCCACTTATACCCTGTACAAACCTTTTTCAAACCATTCCTTATAGAGTCTGGAATTGTAATTTTTTTATTTATTATATCTATTATTCTATCTGTTAGTGAATCTAAGTCTTTATTGTATGCAGCCTTAGCAACTACTAAATCATAAGTTGATAACGCTGTACCTCCTTTGTTTACTCTCTCAAAAGTGTATATTGCTCTACTCATTTCATCCTTAACTAATTGTATAATAGGTATTTCTTTTTCACTAATATTACTTAAAAATACCATGATATCATTTACCCAGTCACTACTTAATCCATTCCAAGCTTCGTCTAAATTTTCTTCTTCATAATCATCCAATATACTTTTTATATTTAATTTGTTATCTTCTACTAATGCTTTTAGTTCTGCAACTCTGTCCTGTGCAATTTTCTTTAATGCCTTATAATGTAATGTAGAACTTGCTTTTTCTTCACTTCCTATAATAGTATATAGTGGTACTAATCCTGCTTCTGCTGCTTTTTTACTAATTATATTCTTTCTAGTATTAGCGTTAACTTCATTATTTTCATACCACTTATCTTTTTCATACTCTGGATGGTACCATCTTTCATTTTGGTTAATATTTAGAACCTCATATTCAATAAAACTTTCTATTTCATTAGGTGAATATTGATTTAATCCTAAAATTCCATTGAACTTAAGCATTTTCCATCCAAAAAGATCTGGTTCGTCATCATCAGGCTTTACTCTTAAAAACCATCTTGTTCTTAATTTAGGATATAGATTATTGAAACTTTCCCTCCATGTCTCTGGATTAGCAAAAAAATCATAAAATATACTTTTTATTGTAGATGTTCTTTGTTGTCCATCTAATAAATATAGAGTAAAGCCACTTTCACCATTTAATATTAATAAACTTCCTATTGGTATATCATATAATATAGATGCTAATAATTCCTTTTGATTACTTGTTCTCTCCCAAACGTATTCTCTTTGAAAATTTGGTAATAATAATTCCTTATTTTCACTTTTATCTATTAAGTCCTTTATTTTAAGGCTTGTATACTCCATAGTCTCCTCCTAAATCTCTACCTCTACAAAAATTCTATCTCTTGGATTATTTATTTGAAGCTTATTTATTTTCTCAATGAACTTATAATAATTTCTTAAATAATTGTCTGAATAATTTGATGTTCCTATGATTTTATCATATAGAATATCGCCCCCACCTATTACATACTCATTAAACAACTTGTACTTATTTCTATTCTCTGATACCTTTTCATTATTTGCTACTTTAATCAAATTGGAAAAAGCTAACTTTAGCAACTCATTTTCATCATAATCCTTATCATAGATTTCTATCATAAAAATCAAGCTTGTTAAGAATTTTTATTCTAGTTGATCCTGCACCTAACAATTGAGATGCATTAATAGTTGTTTTTCTATCGTTATTTTTTTCAGAATCACTTTGCATTTTGCCTTTTTTATTATACATGGCACCAACTACTCCTGTTACTAAATATACATCTAAATTTCTTTCAAATTCCCACTCCTAACTATTCTCTTCTATATACTTTAATACTCCTTTAAAGGTTGCTATTATTTAAATTTTTCAAGTAATTGCATTATATTGGCAATTCTTGGATCAGTATAATTATCATCATTTGATGCATCTTTTAGTGCAAAGTTTTTATACAAAAACGCAATACCACCTCTTGCATAATCATTAAAAATTTTTACATTGGCATTAAATTCCTCATCATTTTTTGGTGGACGAAATGCTCGATTCATTCGTTCTTCTGGTGTTATGTCAACACTTTCATCTAATAATAACATAATTCTCAAAACATCTTGAAATTTATCATTAATAGCACCTATCATCTGCTCTTTAAATATAGTGTGTGAATTATGTGTAGAAGTATCAATTTCCTCAGTTTGGTCCATTCTAAATCCAATTATTGCAGCAATCAAATATAAGTCAATCAATCTTTTAAAATATGAGGCTTGTATCTGATTTGCAACCCATAATTTATCTATCATATCAGCATGTTTGCCTGTAAACTCAACCTTATCATTAAAATATTGATATTCCTTAGCCATTAAAATCACCTCCAATATTAGAAAATTTTTCACCTGGATTTTTGCTAATGTACAGTTTATTTTTTACATATTTATCCAATCTTGTATATTCCCAATCCTTCTTTAACATAAAAATAATAACTTGGTCAGCAGTACAAGGTAAAACACTAGAAATTAAGCCAATATTTTCATCCCCTAATTTTGAAAATGGGCCATCTAATACTAACGGCATTGGTTCTGTCTGTAATTCTTTATCCTCTGTATTATTTATTGAATACTCTAAGATACTTACAATGAATGCAAAATTTAAAGCTATTCTTTCACCTTCTGACAAGTGTTCTTCTTCTCTTGAATAAGTAACATTATCTTTATATGTTTCACGATAAAACAACTTCAAATTATAATTTTCATCAATTATTGCATACTTATCTTTTGAATTAAACATCTGCTCAAAGTTTTTCTTCATTAAACGGTTGATTTCAATCAATAATTCTCGTTCTTTTCTTTTAAAACTTTCTTTCATATCAGAGTATAAGGCCATTGCGTAGTCATAACGTAATTGCGCCATTTCATTTTCTTTGGTTTTTTCCACCTGTTCAGCTAGTAAATTATCAATCTGAGTATTACGATCAATAAATCTCTTTCTCTTATCCTTGGCTGAAGTTATTTCATTTGAGTATTCTTCAACCTTTTTCTGAGTATCGCTATACTCTCTCTTCATTTTTTGAATGTCTAAATCCTTATCTGTATCTTGATCTAATATATCAATCTGATTTTGCAATTCTTCAATATCTACTATTGCTTCTTCATAAGACTGAGCATAATTTTCAATTCTCTCACAGAATTTATCATGAATTATTTTCCATGCTTTTGCATCGCCTTTAAAGTCATCTAATACTTGTCCAATAGTTGCAGGATATAAAAATTCACGTTCCATTAAAATATGCTGCAATGCATTTGGATGATCCTTAAACTTAGTTCCACAAATACACTCGCCTCTTTCAATTAAAATATCTACAGAAGCTTGTCTCATATATTTTACGCCGCGGTTTTTAACTGATTTGTTTGCTACAGAAAGAACTTTCAATGCTTCACTTATCATTGGTTGTGCAAGAAACTCAACTCCTTCATCACTAAATTCATTAATAAAATTAGTATATGATTTAGGTAATGCATTTTTTTTCATTTCTTCTGAACGTTTCATCTGATAAAGGCGTTTTTGCTTTGATTCAGCATCGCCACTTTTCATTATTGAATCTAATTTACTAGCAGCAATGACCTTTTCTGACTCATAGTTAGCTTCTGCATCTTCAATAACTTTATTTAATCTTTCAATCTCAGCTAAATTTCCTTGCTGTTCATTAACAAGATTATCATAAACAGTAGTATTTCCTCTTGGTCTTACCTTACTACTAACACTATTTCTCATATCATATAAATGGTACATTGCTTTTTTTATACCACTTAGTCCCACTAATTTATGTATAGATTCTTTTATACTACCTTTCATTGTTGCAGTATTATTCCATTTTTCACCATCAAACAAAAAATACTGAGATAAATCTCTTGGCAGTAATTCATTGATTTGTCTATTTACCTCATCTTCATCAATTATTATCTTACTTTCACCAGTAGATTCTTCATCTATATCTTTGATTTGAAGTTCTACTTTATTTCCAACATTAGAAGCTTCATTTACACGACTAATGTAAGTTGCAACTCTTTTTAATGTATAAAGGTTATTATGACTAACAATCTCCAATGTAACTGATACATCTTCGTGATCATTGGGCCCCATCTCATTCAAAACATCATAATTCAGTAAATCAAATTTCTTTCCGTATTGGGTATCTATCATATCCCTATACAAAACCCATCTAAAAGCCTGAGCAATTGTAGTTTTTCCAAACGTATTATCACCCAATATCACTGTCACATTACTCTCATTATCACATTCAAACTCTATTCTATTAGTGCTCTTATATCTCATAAAGTTATTCATTGTAATACTTTTAAATTTCATAAATTCACCCCTAACTGCATTCTAATATTTTTTCTTAACGTAAAAATTAATAATATCAATAATATCAGCTACCATTGCCTTATCATCTTTTTTATTATTTCTTAAATTTTTTCTTTCTTCACATATAATAGCTAACTTCATACACGTTAATTTATTTTGATCAATTTTCTCATTACTCATAAATTTCTTCCTCCTGTTTCCAATCATCACCATTAAATAAATCGATTCCATATGCTTCCTTGATTTCTTCAATTAATGAATCTGCTTCACCCTCATTTAATGAATACTGTGCAAACTCAATCATCCGTGTAATTTCCCCAGAAACCAAGGATTTATCTGACTTATAATCTTCTGGAATAACATTTTCTAATGGTCTCGATAACGTTACAAAATCATAAATAATAGCAAATTTTTTTCCCGTTTCTGGAGACTTTCGTAATACACGACCTCTTCTTTGAATAAACTCCTTTGGATTTTGTGAACTAGCTAAAATATAAGCAGTTTTTATTGCTGGTATATTAACACCTTCATCTAAACATTTTATTGCTGTCAATACTTGATAAGCTCCAGATGCAAATGCCTTTTTTATATCTTCTTTTTGTTGTGCATTTTCTTCAGCAGTAAATTTATGGGTTACCATCCCTAAATCGATTCCTATCATTTTTTGAACTTGCAATATCTGTCTCTCCGTTTCTTCATCATTTGTACCATGTCTATTACTTGTCGCACCGCAATAAACAAGAATATGCGTTTCATTAATATGGCTAACTAATTCTTTTTTCAATTCAAACAGTTTATTGCTAGCTCCTGCCACTAATCTTGAACGTTTAAAAGCTATATATTTTCCTGACTCTGATACTGTTACTTTCTTTCCTTTTTTCACCAAGTACTTAGTTAATTCTTTAGATAGTTTTTTATATTCATCCAATTCATCATCTGTTAAATTTACAAGTATTGGATGATAATAATATGGTACTAATGCACCTTCTTTAATAGCTCGTTCCAATGGATATTCGATACATTTTTCACCAAAATAATCAAACAATTTGTGAGTTCCAATTTCATCACCATACCTTTCTAAAGTAGCAGAAAGGGCTAATCTGTATTTTATATTTTGTGGTAAAAATGTCGAAAGTTTTTCTGCACCAAAATAATGAGCTTCATCAACCACAAATAAAACATTATCTGCTTCATTAAATGAATTAACAATTTCCTGTACCTTATTACCTGTAAATGTTGCATTAGAAACGATACAAATGAAAGAACGTTTTAATGTTTTAAATCTTTTTTTTGCCTTAACTAAATTATCATACCATTTTCCATACATTGCTCCACTATAGGCAATTATCGGTAACATTCCCCATGCTTCAACGTCTTCTGCCCATTGATTTACAAGATGAATATATGGACATACAATAAACACTGCCAACTTATTATCTAACTGATTGGCTATATCCACTATGCTGCCTAATGCAGTAAAAGTTTTACCCGTTCCGGTAGCCATATCATATATTCCACGATACGACTGTTCTGCCCACTTGTTAATTGCTTCTTTTTGATAATCTTTTAATTCAACATTCTTGGGAATATTGAGTATTCCTTTTTTTATGTAACTTCTAATACCCTCGCTAAATTGTTCATAATCTGTTTTATAATTTACTGAACTTTTTTGATATGTTTTCAACTTTTCTATAATAATTTGTGGAAAATCAATCACTCTAATTTTTTCAGTATTATTGCTCCATAATGAATCAAAATCATTTTCGACTTCATCAATATATTGTCTCTGATCATTACTTTTCCAGTCACAAAATACATATATTGATTCGAAGTTTTCAACGAATCCATTGTCTGTTTCGTTCATTGAACCTGTATAACTAATTCTATTTCCCTGTTCATCAAAAATAACTGCTATTTTTTCGTGATATACATTAATACCCGTTTCCGTTTCCATAAAAGCCAGTTTAATTTCAAGCATATCTTTAGCAATTAAAGTTGCCATGAGATTTAACCGTTCTTCTTCAAATATATTTATTGGATTTGTCAAAGAAATGTCTAATGCTTCAGTAAATACTCTTTCTTTAGTTTTATATCCTAAATTTATTGCATCTAAATCTTCAGAACTCAACCTAGGTGAACAAATTATCTGTATTTTCCCACCTATCTGTGCCATTTTGAAAATTCCTAAAGACAAATCTATAAGTGCAGAAGTAGAAAAAAATCCTACAGCACGTTTATAAAATTTCGAATTTCCAAGAACTGGTATCAAAAAATCGCGAGGGATATTATTAATATTAGAACGATATTTTATTCCTATTTCCAGTTCATTAAATAGCATATAACCACTTCTTTCCATGATTTTATAACATTTATTCATATGAATTTATGTAAGACTATTTACAAAATTAAAGCTCTCTTAAACTTCTAATTAAATTATCAATATCATTTTCAGAATTAAAATACCCCAAACTAATCCTCACAGTCCCGCCTTTATTCTCTGTATTTATAAAATTATGGATTAAAGGGGCGCAATGAAACCCTGTTCTAACAGCTATATTAAAATCTTCATCTAATACTTGTCCTAATTCATTAGGGTTATAATCTTGCATATTTAGAGAAATTATACCAACATATTTTTCTTCATCTTTCGGTAAATAAAGTTCTATTCCATAAATATCTTTCATTTCATTAACAAGCTTTCTTATTAAAATTTTTTCACTATTCAATATATTCTCAATTCCAATTTCATCTATCCAATCTAATGATGCATTTAAACCTGCAATTGCTAATATATTGGGACTAGCTGGTTCGTATTTCGTAGGATATTGCTCTGGCATATGTAGATTTAAAGAATCTGAACCAGTCCCACCTATAATAAACTCTTTTAATTTTATTTTACTATTATCAATAAACCCAGCAATTCCAAAAGGACCATATAGTGTTTTATGTCCTGCAAATACAAAATAATCTGCCTTTATTCTATTAATATCTATAGGGAGTAATCCCATTGATTGAACACAATCTAAAATCACAATTGAATTATATTGCAATGAAGCTTCAATTATCTCTTCAATAGGTAAAATAAGACCAGTAACATTACTTACATGAGACATAAAAATATAGTCAGGATAATTCCTTGAGAACATCACTTTTAATGTATCAATGTCTAGTTCAAATGTTACTGGATCAAAAGGTATGACTTCTATTCTAATATTATATTTTTCTTTTATATAATTTAATGGCCGCATAATAGCATTATGCTCAAAAGGTGTTAAATACACAGTATTATGCTCATTCCAATTTAATCCACCAATAATTTGGTTTAATGCAATAGTAGCAGAAGGAGTAAAAATTATTTTTTCTGAATGATTAAAGTTTACTAGTTTAGATAATTTATTTCTTGTATCAATTATTAAATTGTTAGCCTCTCTTGCCATTTTGTACGAACTTCTACCTGCATTTACACCATAATTTCTATAAATGCTATCCATCTTTTCATAAACCATATTTGGTTTTGGAAATGTTGTTGCTGCATTATCAAAATATATTGTTTTATCCATAGTACACCTCTTATAATCATGTAGGGTATAAACCCTACATGTATTTCTGTAAAAATTTCATTAATATACTTCTTTTTTCATTATCATCAATAGCCCCGCCATATTCATCAAATGCATTCTCAATATTATTATACAAAGTAGTACCAATTGAAGATATTTCACATGAATCAAAAAATTTCGTTTTCTTGTTTCCATCTAATACTAAACTTATTTCATAAAAATTATTTTTTTCACCTGCTGTTTCACTAATTTCATTAGAAATTTCACTTTTTATATTGGTAATGTCTTCCAAAAAAGTATCAACTAATCTATCGTTCCAGTCTTCAATATTTAATCCTGTAACCAATTTAGATAATTTTTCTATTATTATATCTTCGTTATTTGTAGATAAGGTAGATATAAAATTCAATAAGCTATTTGAAGTACTATCATAAAGATGAATTTTATTTTGACTTGGCAGTTCATTATACCAATTTTCAAGTGCATTACCCAATTCGCCTTTATAACCCTTATCAAATATATTTTTTGTCTTATATATTAACTCTTGCTTCATTTTTGAAATAAATTTATCTAACTCATCTTTTGTTTTTTCTACCTTCTTGTAGCACTTATACAAACTAGTTGTTTTAAATACTTTGTTATTTAATCTTTCAAATAATAATTCTCTAGGATTAATGTCAAATCTCAAAAGTTCTTTTCTTAAATTTATTATTTCTCT
>JAQSXU010000176.1 GCA_029256485.1 Clostridiaceae bacterium | reverse complement strand
ATCAATGCTTTCTAAATAATATATAAGATTATACTAGTTAAAGATTAGAAGCCGATCTTACATTATAGTTTATGTGCAACACCGATAAGTTATTTTACTACGAGTTTAGCAATTGCAAAACACATATGATACTATATATATGATTCAAATAATAAGAGTTTTGTGGCTTAGCTTGCCAGAAGGGCAACTGAAGCCAGAAAATTAGTATCATTTGTAACATAAATTTCAAAAACTGATGGTTTAACGATTGCCTATTATGAGATTGTATGAAAGGATCCAGAATGAAGAAGTTGCCAAAGAGATTGTATGAAAGGATCCAGAATGAAGAAGTTGCCAAATATTATAACTTTTATTCGTATTGTACTCTCCATGCTATTACCATTTAGTAGGAATAATATAATAGCATTTTTTATTCTTTATACTGTATGTGGATTTAGTGATGTTTTAGATGGAATTCTTGCTAGGAGATTAAAAGCTACATCAAGATTTGGAGCCTTTCTTGATAGTATAGCTGATGTTATGTTTCTTATAATGAGCTTGGGTGTTGTTTTTTTAGAGGAGTTTTATTGGAGCCCTAATCTAATAGCTATTATTGTTATTATTATGATACTTAGAATTATCAATTTAGCATATACTAGATACAAATTCAAGCAGTGGGGGATGATACATACCATTGGTAACAAGTTAACTGGTTTATTGATTTTTGTTATTATACCTATAGCAATTATTTTTGGAGAATTAAAAATTTTCTTTATCTTACTTGTTGGATTAATGGGTATCCTCTCGGCTATTGATGAAAGTATTATTCTTATGAAATCAAGGGATTATGATGTAAATAAAAGAAGTTTTTTATGTAGGTATGTTAAGTGATAATATAAAATCTGAAATAAAATGTGTAATTTACTTTAACTTTTAAATAGAATTAGTTATAATAAAAGCACCATATTTCGTTTAAGAATAATGGTATATTATATAAATAAAATTGATTGAATGGAATATTTAAATCTACATAGATTCAGGATCATCCATTGCAATTGTTAATAAAAGAAATCATTAAAAGGAGGCTTCTTTTGCAGGAATTTCTTAAACAGGTATACTTAAACAATACAGTATCTAGATATTTATGGGCGCTAGGTACTTTTCTATTGTCTCTATTAGTAATTTCACTACTTAAAAACTTAATTTTAAAAAGGTTGTTTCATTGGATTACGAAAAGAACAGGAGAGCAGGATACTAAATTACTATATTTAGTTAATAAGTATTTATTAATGACAATGTATCTGTCAGCCTTTTATATAAGTGAGAAAATTATATATAAAGCTCCTTTATTGAAAAAAATAATTGATACCTGCTCCTTAGCACTGTTTGTTTATTTAATTGTGGTTTTTGCTACAGCATTTTTAGAATTCGGGCTTAATAAATATTCTGATAAATTTGGAGATGATACTGGGAGACGAATAGCATTTCAGTGGATTACGAAATCCTTAAAAGCAATCATTTGGATAATTGCCATTATATTATTTGTTCAAAATTTAGGTGTTCAAATAGGTGCATTGGTAACAGGACTTGGAGTAGGTGGTGTGGCAATAGCTTTTGCTGCTCAAACAATACTAGGCGAGATATTTAGTTATTTTACAATCTTTTTCGACAGACCTTTTGAGGTAGGCGACTTTATAAATACTGGCGAATTTTCAGGATCAGTTGAACATATCGGACTTAGAACCACTAAGCTTAGAAGTATTGGGGGAGAACAACTAATATTTTCAAACAAAGATTTGACTAATTCCAGAGTGAAAAATTATAAAAGAATGGATGAGAGGAGAGTATCTTTTAACCTATCTGTTGTTTATAATACACCCAATGAAAAATTAAAAATGATTCCGTCTACGTTAAAAGAAATTATTGAAGCTGAACCAGATACCCGTTTTGATCGGGCTCATTTTTCAGCATATACAGAATATAGTTTAAAATTTGATGTTGTTTATTATTATTTAAGCAGTGATTATAATGGGTACATGGATACTCAACAAAGAATTAATTTTGGAATTAAAGATTTTTTTGAAAATAATCACATTAACTTTGCATATCCTACTCAAACAATACTATATAATGAAGATAAAATAAATCAAATCTAATTAGTTTAAGCAAATCTCCTAAAAGAGCTACCTTGCATGGACATGGAATTAAGTCTATACAAGGTAGCTCTTTTAGATGAAATCTAGTTTATATGTCCATTATAAAATTCTTAATATTTTCTTTTAAGCTTGATATTGTATTCTCTTCATTTGATTGCATCTGTTTTAATCGTATTAATATTTCATCAACATTAGATTTTACCTTTAATACAGAATCTATAGAATCATTAATACGAGATTGCACTACCCAGTCTGCAAAAATTCCATCAAAAAAGAAATCGGCAAATTTAGTAAATCCATCTATATCAATAATAATGCTAGAACTAATATTAATATCAGCTAACTCTGAGTGAAAATTATTTAATAACATTTTTACATCCTCAACAGTATTTTTAGCATCATCAATATGAGAATGTTTAGCTAAATCAGATATAAGGCCTCCACCTAACATATCCCAAGTGCCCCAGCCTTTTGCACTATTAAGACTAGATTCTACATCTATTAATCGATCTAACACAAGAGAGCCGGCAGATATGGCTTCGTCTAATTCTTTAATATTACGCTCACATTTAGAAATATTGTTTTCAAAAATATTAATTTTTTGAGCTGCTGATTCATTGCCTGTTTTTAAGGTATCGTATTTTTGCTTGTATAGTCTGTTAAAATCCTGTTCACAAGATACGAATTTGTTTTTTTCAGCTTGCAGTAGTGAGATTCTGTAATTAAGTTCTTCTTTTTCTCTTCTAACTTCATCAAGTTTTGTCTGAGCAGCAAGAGCCTCTTGTCTTTCTTTAATTTCCTTATCTTCTTTCGTACCTAAAACTGTGTAAATAAGAGAAGAGAAGCTTTTTCTATTTAAACAGTCCACATCTTCTAACTCTAAGTCCAATTCTACCGCGTAATTTGCCTCTTTCCTACTTAAGTCGGAAAGCTGACCTTTTAGATCTCTTAATATAGCATCAGATTTTTTGTAATTTTGTATTCCTTGGTAAAGAGAAGCTAATTCCTTATTCATTTCATCATACATAAAATTTTACCTCCCAAAAAATATTTAAAAATTATAATTGTATATTTTTGGAGCCGTATACTCTTTTTCATTATATAGCAATAAATAATTTAATACAATTAGAATTAGATGCACTATCTTAATATTGTATTAAAATCTGTTTAAATATAAATATCAGCATAAACATAAAATCTAAGATCTAATTTTAATTGAAGTAATTTATAGGACATGGTAAAATATGGTTGATTTATATTATAAGAGCATTCTACGTCAATACTAATACTAATTTAATATAAAATAAATCAAATCTGAGCTTTTTATGGCTGAGATGTATTATGACACGACGCTAAATTCTTCAAAAATGGAAATATGGGTAATGATTAAAGAGGATAGTGGTAATTGATATTAAATAGGAGGATAAAGTATATGGATAATGCTAAGAAACATAGCGATAAGCTTAAAAAGTATATGAATCAATATCTGGGCAATGAACGGACAGGAGAAATATTACAAGGGCTTAAGGATTTAACAGGTGAGGAAACACCGGCACAATGTGCGGATTGGGCATATGAAGTAAATGATCGATTGGAAAAGAATATTGATCCTGAATTACTAATAAATATTAGACAAGAATGCGCATGTATTAAAGCTAATAAATATTCACCTTATGTAAAGTATTTTAAAGCAATACGTGAGAAACATGAAGATGATAATGAATATTTAAAAGAAGTTGCAGAATTTCTAAATGGACGTGGACGATGTGGTAAGAAAGTAGAATTAGTGGGGGGTAAAATATTTTCGCATTATGGGTTTGGTACGACCTGTGTTTGTTATCCAATTAAAGGTGGCTGGGATAAACCACCTTCAACAACATGGTGCAGATGTTGTCAAGGAACATTGCTAAGTATATACAAGTTAGTATTTCCAGAGAAGAAATGCAATATGGATATAGTGGAAACTTTTGCTTCAGGAGGAAGTGACTGCGTGTTTATTACTTGGTATACAGAATAAAATGGGAGTTGTTGCAATCTTGCAACAACTCCTTAAATTCATTAAGAATTATAGGGAAGATGCACCTTTAAATGCAATCATCTTAGAGGCTCTTAGCCCACACTGAATTATTCCTTGATCTCCTAGCATTGCAATACCTGTATATTTAAATAATTTACCGTCCACGTCACGGAAAGCGGACTTTTGATTAACTTTTAGAGCTGGGTCATTTAATATCTGCATAAAGTCATAAGTCTGAGTACCTATATCGCTGCTAAAGCCAAAACCAAGTATGTCTGTATTACTTGTAATAGTAATTATCCCATTCTTATCCAGTAGATGTATTTCAGATAAGCCGGTCTTAGTAGTTAGATCGGTTAAATCATTATTTGTCAGTGATTTCTGTTGGTGTAATTTAGCTATTTTCACACATAGTTCAAGCATTTGTTCACCAATTACATTATCAAATTTCTTCATAATGTTCTCCAGATTATCTGAAACCTTAAGTAATTCACTTGTACTTTCTTCATTGAGACGTAAATCTTCCATTTGGGTTTCCATTACAGAGCTAATATCACTTACAGAAGAATTACCAGACTGACCTTTCTCTGCAACTGTTAAGGTACTCTGATTGATTAAATCAGTACCTCTTGACTGGTGGCTGACTTCATCTGATATTTTATCTATAAGTGTAACTGCATTATCCATAGTTTGAATGATATGTTTCAAATTATTGCTGGCTTTTTTTGATACTTCAATTCCAGATACTACATTATTATTTACCTGTTCTATGGAGGATACGGTGTTACTTACTTCTTGTTGAACTATGTCAATTAGGCTGTTTATTTTTTGAGCAGCATGGCTAGTTTCTTCTGATAATTTTCTGACTTCATCTGATACCACAGCAAATCCCTTGCCATGTTCCCCAGCCCTTGCGGACTCAATAGCAGCATTTAACGCTAACATATTTGTTTGTTTAGATATAGATGATATGGCAGTGGTTATTTCTCCAATCTGACTAGATACTTGTTCTAAATGAAGAATATTACTATAAGCAGTATCAACATTTGTCTTAATTTGTTGCATAGAATCTGAGACTTGGCTCATTGCAGCACCGCCATCTAGTGCAGCTTCATTGGCAGTTTGTACACTTTGCACTGCTAGCTGACTACTGTCAGAAATAGCAGAACTACTACTAGAGAGTTGTCCTGTAGCATCTGCAACATCAGAGATCATAGAGCTTGTTTCCTCAAAGAATTGTTTTATTTCAGAAAGACTAAAATTAAGTTCAGTCATGCCCTCAAAAGTTCTGGACACTGTGTGGTTAATCTTATCCGCACTTACTTTAACAGCGACCTGAGAATGTAGAAGTTCATTAATCCAAGTATTAAACATATTTTTTAAAGATATAAATTGATCTCTAATTAATAAATAATCAGCTCTTTTTCCTGTTATATTTATTTCAGTTGTGAAATTACCTTCGTTAAATTCTTTTAAAGTTCTATTTATTTCATAAATTACTTGGTGATTTCGACGACTAGACAGAAAAAGAATTACACTAGTGAATAAACTTATAAGAATAAAGAGTAGTAAAATAGATAAAGTTAATTGCAGTTGGTATTTTTCTTTTAACAGTATTATAGTGCCGGAGATTATTGTATTGGTAAATATCAGAAGTAAAGTTTGTATTAAATCCAGTTTTCTCTTCATGTAACAGGCCCCCTTGGCTCAAAAAAAACGTTGAAGAATACTAATAAATTTCATCAACGTCATTGTTATATAATAATTCAATATGATATCATATTTATTTCTAAAAAGATAGAGTTAAATAGTATGTAATCTTAAATCTTAAAGTATTGCAAATGCACAGGGCTTATAATGGATATTTAAAGCTTTAAAGGTTGTCTATTTTTAAGTATCGCCTTTATAAGTATTGCCTTTATAAGTAGAGGATTTAAAAAATAGATAACCTTAAAATTTTAAAATCTAGTACAGAAATACCCTTTTATTATAGAGGAAATATTTTTTTACCATATTCCTGATTGAGTACTTGTGCCATCGCATTATAAATTGCAGAAAGACCACAAAAAATTCCAACCCATCCAGCTACGGTATGTATGCTTTCGATTCCAGTAAAATCTCCGAGAGATAATAATAGGAAAAGAATTGCCAAAGAACCAAATACTACTTGAGTTGCTCGGTTGTGTTTTAATGTACCAATAAACATAAAGCTGGTAAATAAAAACCAAAGACCGAGGTAGTAACCCATACTTTCAGCATCAGCTGGTTCAATACCGTTAAAAGGTTTAATCCAGATTAAAATAAGTGACCACCAAAAGAAACCATAAGCTGTAAATGCTGTTGCACCAAAGTGATTTCCTTTCTTAAATTCCATAATACCAGCGATAATTTGTGCAGCACCGCCTAATGCGAATCCCATAGCAACAATAACTATAGATAATGGAATTAGTCCTGCGTTGTGTAAATTTAATAAACAGGTTGTCATACCAAAGCCTAATAGACCAAGAGGTCCTGGATTAGCTATGGCAGTTTGAGTTGATTGAGTAGATTGAGTTGACATCGTTAGACAACGTCCTTTCTTTTTCTAGTAGTGATAAAACACTCGGCATATGGTATCATCTTTTGGGACAAAATTCAACATATTTTTTTATCCAATTGCAGAAATAACTCTAAGATATGTATGATAGAAATATGAAAACTGCTTGTTTCGATTATTTTTAGAGATTTGGACATATCCAGATTGGTAATAATGCAAGAATTTATAGTAAGAATAAAGAAGTATATATAATGACAGGAGAGAAGTAATTAGCTATAAATTGTTTGTAATGAACCCTTAAAAAATAACTAAAAATAAGCAAGAAATATAATTTATATTGTAGTAATATTAAATAAGGAAAATTAATTGAAATGTATTGACAAAATATACCACAAATGATAGTATC
>JAQSXU010000175.1 GCA_029256485.1 Clostridiaceae bacterium | reverse complement strand
CGATTGTTGTGCAAGGTTTTTTATTTCTTCTGCAACTACTGCAAACCCTCTTCCGGCATTTCCAGCCCTTGCTGCTTCAATAGTAGCATTCAAGGCTAATAGATTTGTTTGTTGCGCAATACTAGTAATTATATTGCTTGCTTGTCCAATTTTATTTGAACTTTCATTAGTCTTCAGAATTACTTCCTTGATTTCATTTGTTGCAACATTGCTTTCTTCAGTAATTTTATATAAATTATCAATTTCCTTTAGCCCTTCAGTAACAACTTCCATTACCTTATTTGAACCAACATTTAAATTTTTCATATAAACTTGATCTTCTTCAATAATCTGTCCCAATGAATATGCCTTAGAAGAACCCTCTTCCGTATTTTGCGCCTGATTTGCGGCACCTATTGAAATTTCTTCTACAGTTTGTGAGATTTGCCCTGCTGCAGTTGCTGATTGCTGAGAAGCAGCAGTTAATTCTTCAGAGGCAGCCAATACCTGCTCAGAGGTGTTAATAATTTCATTAATAATCTCCCTAAGACTATCAATAATTTTCTGCATTGATTTTGCTAAATCACCAATCTCATCTTTTTTCTTTAAATACTTTTCAGGAACATTTTCTGTTATATCAAGATTTGAAATTTTCTGAGACATTTGAACTGCTTTAAGTATCGGGTTAGCAATTGAACTTCCAATTAAAAAAGCAATAATAATACTAATGATTAGAATAATGATCATAAAGTTCATTATAATGCTTTCTAATTGTGGAATTGAAGACAATACTTCATCCTGATTAGCCGTTATAATAAAATTCCAATTCGTACCTTCAATTGGTGCATATCCTGCATATAAATCATTTCCTTGAAATGAATAGACACTTGTACCTGTTTTTTCTGATATAACTTTTTCAAATAAAGTTGCCAGTGACTTTAGACTTTCATCAGTGTTAGAGTCTTCTATTGGATTAAATTGATTCATTACTTTTTCTCTGTCAGGATGTGCTACAACCGTTCCGTCATTATTTATAATATATCCATATCCACTTTCACCGTAACCTGTGTCATCAGTAATCTCGCTAAGTGCATTGCCATCTCTTCGTCCAATTAATGCACCGATGACCATACCATCTTTTTCAATAGGTACAGCATACATTAAAACAATACCATTTGTTACCTTGCTGATCAATAAGTCTGACACATTATTTTCGCCATTTAAGGCCTTTTTCACATAATCCCTGTCTGCTAACTCACTGACAGTTCCATCTGTATAATATGCAGTCCCATCAGGTAACACTACTGCCATATCAAGAAAATTTGTGTTCTTTAATTGTTCTTGCAAAATAGGTTGTTGTAAATCCCAATTCATTGTGTCTATATTGTGTATTTTTGATATTATTTCTAAAGTTTTTAATTGTGTCTCAATTCTGCTTTCAGTTAATTTAGAAGCATCTATAGTCAATAAGCCTAGTGCTTCTTCTGATTCTTGAGTTACAATCTCACTAGATTTTTGAATAGAAATATACCCTAATGCTATTGATGATACTAAAATTAAAATAGAAAAGTTTAAAATTAGTTTCCCTTTTAGTCCCCTAATCCTTATTTTTTTCACCTTAAATCCTCCTCTTATACTTAAAATGTCATTAAAAGTTTTCTTTATGTCACTGAATATTTTATAAGTACTTCAGCTAAATACTCTAATTAAAATTAGTGAGTGTCTTTTTCATTCCAAGAATTAATAATACATTTCCAATCTTTTACTTTTCTTAATAACCCTTATTAAAATCCTGGATACATGAGGTACTTTACATTGTTATTGTTTAAACAATCTTTTTTCAGCATTCATTATCTAAATTATTTCTTATAAAAATACCCCCTGTATTGTATAATTGTTTGATATTAATAAATAGTATTTATTATAAGAACAAATGTGATCTCTTTGATTTGGTTAGCATGAAAATTTCAGCCAACATTTAACCCCCTTTATATTTATGCTAAATAATATTTACCCACTTATTATACAAACACTTTACTATATATATAAAATGTTAATTTTGTCAATAAATTCCTGATTAATTTTTGTACTATAACTAAAATAATGCCCGAATATATAATTTATAGTTATATTATTCATAGACTTTGTGAAAATAATCAACATTACAACTATATACGCACTAAACTTATGTTGATAGTCTTAAATACAGGTTTTATATAAAAAGATGTCATTTATATCACAAAAATTTCGTAGTATAACTTTAACTCAAAAAATAAAAATCCCTTGAATCAAGGGATTTTGAATTATATAAAAAACTAAGTTCTTCTCTGTCTATATATGGCTCCTAAAATATACTTAATGCGAGCTTTGAAGATAAATATTCCATTGCTTTTATTCCGCAAAAACTATTTCCTTTGTTGTCGAGAGCTGGTGAAAAAGTTCCTATACCCATTTTGCCTATAGCTGCTGCCATTATGCCGCCTCCAACTCCACTTTTCGATGGTATTCCCACTCTTATGGCATACTCGCCGGAAGCATCGTACATTCCGCATGTTGTCATCAGTGAACATATAACTTTGACTATAAACGGCGCCAAAAGCTGTCTTTTTGTTTTAGGGCATATCCCTCCATTTGCAAGAACAGCACCAAGAAAGCTTATCTGTTTACAATTTGCAAGAATTGAGCAGGTTTTAAAATAGACATCCAGGTGTTCTTCCACATCTCCATCAAACACTCCGTTGGATTTCATCATATATGCAAGCGAACGATTTTTGTTGCCTGTCTGCTTTTCAGATTGAAATACATATTTATCATATGTTAGATTTTCATCATCAAACAATATTTTTGCAGTGGAAAATATCTTTTCAAATCTTTCTTCCTTGTTTTGACCTGTAATACATGTAGTGATTGCAATAGCCCCTGCATTTATCATTGGATTAAGAGGTTTTTTCATCATACTTTCAAGCCGCAAAATGGAATTAAATGGGTCACCAGTAGGTTCCATTCCCACCTTTTCAAACACCTTATCAAAGCCTGCCTCATTCAATGCCGTGGCAAGTAAAATAACTTTGGAAATACTTTGAATTGTAAATTTAACTTCAACATCTCCTGCTGCATACACTTCTCCATTTAAATTAGTAACAGCTATTGCCAGATTATTCGAATTTGCACAGGCAAGTTGTGGAATATAACTTGCCACATTGCCTTGACCGAGCCATTCTTTTGCATAATCATACGCTTGTAATACATGTTGCTGCATACAACTCTCCCCCTTATGCTAACAGCAAAAAACCTATTTATCAATATTCGTAGTAGTTTGAATACTATTAAGAAAATTTATATATATCTTTATATTTGTCGTTCAAATATTGTAAAAAGTGATCCGCATTTAATTTTTCTCTAGTAAGATTTTTCATAAGCTGTCCGGCTGTCAAACAATTGCTATAACAATAAATATTTTTTTCAAACCAGCTGGATATAGATTTGAAATCTCCTTTTTCTATCTTACTGTAAAAATCAGGACCATCCTTTAAACGCATAGCTTTGAAAATATTCTATGTAATCTCCCGCCCAGTGCATGTCCTATTAAATATTACACTCTTTTTTCTATTTTGTCCACAATCAGATTGCTTTTCGGCTAATCTGTCCACAATTTCAATATTCAATAGTTTTAACTTTTTATCATATATCTTAGATCTTTTTCCTTCGATATTTCTCTGTCTTTCTTTTTATTTTTCAAAATAAGGGTTCAAAATAAAAAAGCACATCCTGGACTTCATTGGAAATCCTTTTAATGTGCTTTATGATAAACTATTTTGGTTTTTGATAAGAGATTATATGTGTGGAACAAAAATGTCCCCTCTTAATAATCCTCCCTCATAAATAAAATAAACTCCTGTTTAAATTCCAAAGTGAATAATGACTATTATAAACATAATTATTTCATTAATAAACCTTTATCAATTGCAACTTGTATTACTTTGTGGTAGCACTTACCTAATGGATTATTTTTTCTACAATTTGCATTTTTCATTGCTCCTGTTATGCCTGAAATATCAAATATTTTCTGAATCCATCAAGACACCTCTCTATTCTCCATCTTTAATTTATATTGCGAGACTATCTTTCTATAAATTTAATTGTCTCTTCAATAATTCTATTAGTTTCTTCACATTCATTAAATGCTTCAAAACCGTGTTCACCTTTTGAATGTAATATAAACTCAACTTCACATCCTAAATTCCTTACTTCTTTAATAAAATTATCGTTACAATCAGCAGAATATACATCATCTAAATATCCCATAGCAATTAAGAATCTTGGCAAACAGGATTTGTCAATCATCTTTATAATACTTGAATCTAGTTTTCCGTAATAAGTAATTATCTTATTTATAAACCCAGTATTTATTTCCATAATATTTTTAACACCTATTTCTACACCTGAAGAAAACGCAAAAATACTTATGTTGCTGACATTTAGTTTCAAATCATTAGAATTACCGATAAGAAAGCAAATAAGATCTTTTATATCATCTGGACTTTCTTCAGGCCTCCAATTAAATACAACTGTATTAAAACCAGAGGCTGCTAAAACCTTTCCCCATGATTGAAAAAGTTTAATATCCTTGATATCTTCCATTGTTGAACTGCCATGTACTACTACAACTGTAGGTATATTTGATAAATTAGTGTTATTTGAGTAATATACATCCAATTTCAACAACTTTTCATCACTTACTTTATAAATAACATCTTGTCTTTTTTCTACTACATCCATATTGGGATGCCTATACAATAAGTCCATACTCTTATTCCCCCATTTTAATATTCCTATTATAATAATGTACTATTTCTATTGATATATGATTTTTAAATACTTTCGGAAGGTATATATGCATCCAATAAACTATTTCGCTTCCCCCATAATTTTCATCGCAGCATCAATATCAATAGCAGCCATTTCAACCCATGCAGTTCTATAACTGCTCTTAATGGCACTATTTTTTGAAGGAATATTTGACCATGCTGTACAATAAAACGGTACTAACCCACGGTTTATAATCTCATCAGTTAATATCTTCGTAAGAGTTGTCGCTACACCCAATCTCCTGTACTCGGGTAATACATCAATTCCTACATTACACATTGTTGTGCTATAATTGCTTGCTCCAGCAATACCAACGATTTTTCCATCTATATATCCGACAGCAGCCAATACATCCTTCATACTGCTTTCATTACCATATCCCAATGCCATATGGAATCGATTATCTTTGTATATAAAAGGAATCTCCTCTTCTGATAAAACCTTTACATCAATATTATTATTAATTTCTACTTGCTTTTCTATATCTGGCAAAAAGAATTCTGCAATATGACATACACATTTACCATGCTTTTCAAGTTCTTTGTTAAGGAAAATTAATTGTGGTGTATCAAAACAAGTGTAACCTGGATGTCTAGTAATAAATTCACTAATGAACTCTTTAATTCGTTCGTCAACTGACGCAACTAATCCGCCACCGTAATATGCAAAACTGCAAAATTGTGGTTTCTTAAAGCATTTTTTTGCTCCATCATTTAGTTTTGATATTACAACTGTATTTCCACTATTTATAAAATCATCTATGGAGCAATTAAAATCTATTGCTGATTGCTCCATAGAAATTCTCAATATTTCTTTATTATTCATAATCAACCTCTTCTACATTATCATATAATTAGAGTGTTACGTCATTATCTTAAATCATTTTCACAAACCCAATAATTCACAATACTTGAACATTTCTACGTGTTATTCTATTATAAAATGATGCACAATACTTGAAAATTACGACTTAAGTATATCACAGGTTGCTCTTACAATATTAAGAGATTCATTCCAATCATTAAAAGGGTCTATCAATACAAAATTTTCCAACTCCAATTCATGAATTATCGATACTTCTCTTTTTTGCCTTTCTTCAAGGCAAGCAATATAACCATAAAATTTTCTAATTCATGACGAATACCGTATGCCCCTTTTGTATGGTATTCAATTACTTCGTCAAGCCATTTTTTATCTCTTTCTCTTGACACCTGTAAGATTCGCTTATTTATATCATTACACCTAAGATAAAAAATTACAGGATTCATTTCTTTAATAACTTCACAAATACTCTTCACATAAGACTTGCTGACTTTATATGAATAGTCGAAGCGAATCATTGTTTCACACATAGGGTTTTGTAATAGACAACAATTAAAAATATATGTCATACTCTTATCACTATCCTTGACAAATTGCTTCCATCGATTAAGCATAACATTTTTCTCAGTATCCCATGGCAATGAGTCATAAATCTTATATTGAAGTAGTTTTTTTAAAATTCTCTCTTCCATTTTAGATAACGGAACAATATATCCATTGTTTTCAACAGTAGATTCTTTTAAAATCCTATCTTGTTCTTCTTCTGAAAAACTACTAAGTTCTTTTTTTGACAAATATCCATGGAATTCATA
This sequence comes from Clostridiaceae bacterium, assembly GCA_029256485.1. The sequence continues at coordinate 332 of JAQSXU010000175.1, read as the reverse complement.
ATCTGCTGGATGATTTTTAGTCCCCTCATCTACAAAGCATATATTTTCATCATTTTCTTTCAAGTAATCAGCAATATATTTTGATATACTGCTTTTCCCTGAACAGGGAAGTCCTTCAACGATAATAAGTCTATGTTTCATTTTATACCTCACTTAAAATGTAAAAAATCTTCATGTGAAGAATTCTAAATAACACAAATGCACATTATGCTCATAGTTTCCGCAATAAATTGGAATTTGTACTATTCATTTTCTTTGTTTTGTTCTTCAAGTTTAGTTAGTCTTTTTTCTAAATCCTCAATTTTAGATTCTTGATTTGTAAATATTGTAAT
>JAQSXU010000174.1 GCA_029256485.1 Clostridiaceae bacterium | reverse complement strand
AGAACCTGTAATAAAAGTATTTCCACATGCACACTTAACTACAGCATCATGGTAGTATTCTGGATGTATGCCTTCTCTCATTTTTTTCACCTCTTTAAAATAAAACATTAATTATTAACTTCTAGATTATAGCATATGTTAAACAATTCAGTCAACAATGAAAGTAATATAATTAATATAAACATTTCTAAAATAGAAATAAAGATTTTTCTATTAATTTAATATATAATATAATTGTTTATAAATTAATTGATAATTTTTTAGATAAGGTTATCTTTTAAAAAGTTCGGAGGTAATTACAATAAGATGAGTAAGCTATATTTTAGATATGGGGCAATGAATTGCGGGAAAACAACTAACTTAATGCAGGTTGCATACAATTATGAAGAAAGAGGCATGAAAGTAATTATTATAAAGCCAATGACTGATACAAAAGGGGCAGATAAGGTGGTATCAAGGCTTGGCATTACAAGAAAGGTGGATATGCTTCTAGACGGAAACCAGGGTGTTTTTGAAAAGGTAAGCAATTGGAATAAAGAAAAGGGAAAAGTTGATTGTATTCTTGTGGATGAAGTACAATTTTTTAAGAAGGAGCAAATAGATGAATTTTTCAAAATAGCAGTAATGATGGACATACCTGTCATATGTTATGGATTAAGAACAGATTTTCAAATGAACGGTTTTGAGGGCAGCTCAAGATTACTTTTACTTGCACATAGTATTGAGGAATTAAAAACCATATGTACTTGCGGAAGAAAAGCTATATTAAATGGCAGAAAAATCAATGGCAAGTTTATCTTTGAGGGCGAACAAGTTGCAATAGATAAACATAATGATATTGAATATCAGTCATTATGTGCAAAATGTTATTTTAAATATAAAGATGAATATATAAATACAAAATAGTATTATTGGAGGAAAATTAATGAAGAGGAAAACATCTGTAGGTGGTCAAGCAGTAATTGAGGGTGTTATGATGAGAGGAACTCATGGTATTGCCACAGCTGTAAGAAAGAGTGATGGGGAAATTGTTATAGACAAACAAAATACTGTTCCTTACACAAAAAGAAATAAGTTTTTTGGATTGCCTATTATTAGGGGTTTTGTTTCTCTTATTGAATCCCTTGTGGTAGGTATAAACACTCTTAATTATTCATCTTCATTCTTTGAAGATGATGAAGAAGAAAGTAAATTTGATAAATGGTTAAAAGATATCTTTAAAGAAAAAAGTAATGATGTAATCACAGCTTTTTCTCTGATAATATCACTAGTGCTTTCTGTTGGGATATTCTTTATTTTACCAACCTTTGCTGCGAATTTATTTAAAAAAATTGGAGTTAAGAATACTATAATGCTTAATATTCTTGAGGGTATAATAAGAATAATTATATTTCTCTTATATATTTATTTTATCGGTAAAATTGAGGATATAAATAGAGTTTTTCAATACCATGGTGCAGAACATAAAACAATATTTTGTTATGAGAATAGAGATGACCTAACCCCTTTAAATGCTAAGAAATATTCTAGATTTCATCCTAGATGCGGTACTAATTTCTTGTTTTTGGTTATGATAGTTAGTATAATGGTTTTTTCTCTTTCGGGATGGAGCTCTCTTAAAGAAAGAATATTTTATAGGATAATTCTTTTACCAATTATATCAGGGATAACCTATGAATTGATAAAATGGCTTGGCAAAAGTGAAAGTAAGCTTTCTAGGATAATTGCATATCCAGGGTTAATGCTTCAAAAGCTCACCACAAGAGAGCCGGATTTACAGCAGTTAGAAGTTGCAATAGCTGCACTTAAAAGTGCAGAGGGCATTGAAGATAATATTGCAATAGAAAATAAAGAAAGAACAGGAGATACAATAGACATAGATGGATAATAGTATTCAGGATTTGCTGACTCAATCATATAACTTGTTAAAAAGTGCTAATATAGAATCCTATATATTAGATGCGCAGCTGTTAATGGCAAAAGCTATTAATAAAGATAAATTATTTGTAATTACAAATAGAGATTATATAGTTGACATAAAACAACGGCAGCATTTTTGGGAATTCATAAATATGAGAATTAAACATATGCCCGTAAAATATATTATTGGCGAATGCGAATTTATGGGACTAAATTTTATTATAACTCCAGGGGTATTAATACCAAGGCCCGACACGGAAACATTAGTGGAAGCTGTACTTGATGATATAAAGAAAACCAAAGCTATGAATGTTTGCGATGTGTGCTGTGGCAGTGGTGCCATTGGAATTTCAATTGCAAATTATGCACCTGAAGTTATAGTAAACTGCTATGATATATCAGATACTGCTTGCAGAATAACAAGAAGCAATATTACTAAATTTTCATTGGACAGCAGAGTTTTTGTGGAAAAAAGCGATATATTAAGTTTGCCTGTCAGTGATAATAAAAAATTCCAGATAATTGTTTCTAATCCGCCTTATATAAAAGCAGAGGATATAGATAAATTAATGAGTGATGTAAAGGATTATGAACCATACGAAGCTCTTTATGGCGGAGAAGATGGAGTTGATTTCTATAGAAAAATTACCAGGCAAAGTCTAAAGCTATTAGAAAGTGATGGTATACTGGCCTTTGAAATTGGAGATAATCAAAAAAATGAAGTAATGGATATAATGAAATCCAATGGTTTTAGTGATGTTTACTGCATAAAGGATTTGAGTGGAAGAGACAGAGTAATAAAAGGTATTATGAAAAGCTAATACAATTATAACAAATCAAATCAATTAAATTTCATGCAATACTTTGAATTTTATTGATATATCTTATAGGAGTATGTTATAATAATAAATTGTTAAATTATTATTACGGAGTGATATAATAAATGTTAAAAAGATTAAATTTCATTGAAAATAAATATGAAGAATTATCCCTAAAAATAAGTGATCCTGCAGTTATGGCAGACCAAAAAGAGTGGCAGCAGCTTTGCAGGGAACATGCAGAACTTGAATTGGTAGTAAACAAATTCAGAGAATACAAAAAAGCAGAAGAAGAGCTAAATGACAGTAAGGAAATGATTAGAGAAGAACAAGATAAAGACATGAAGGAAATGCTTCAAGAGGAAATAAAAGATTTAACTTTAAAAATTGAAGAAACTTACAATGATATTAGGATCCTCTTATTACCTAAGGATCCTAACGATGACAAAAATGTATTTATAGAAATACGTGCAGGTGCAGGCGGAGAAGAGGCTGCTTTATTTGCAGCGAATCTTTTTAGAATGTATACTCGATATTCTGAAAGACATGGATTGAAAGTTGAAACTATGAGTGCTAATGAAACAGATCTTGGCGGATTTAAAGAAGTAGTGTTTATGATCAAGGGAGAAAATGCATATAGTAAGTTAAAATATGAAAGCGGAGTACATAGAGTGCAAAGAGTTCCAGACACCGAATCTAGTGGAAGAATTCATACATCTACAGCTACTGTGGCAGTGCTTCCAGAGGTAGAGGATGTGGATTTAGTTATAAGTCCAAATGATTTAAGAATAGATGTATATAGAGCATCAGGACATGGTGGTCAGTGTGTAAATACTACAGATTCAGCAGTAAGAATAACCCATATTCCAACTGGGCTTGTAGTTACATGCCAGGATGAAAAATCACAGTTAAAAAACAAGGAAAAAGCAATGAAGGTTTTAAAGGCTAGATTATATGAAAGAGCTCAAGCAGAAAGAAGCGCAGGTATTGCAGAAGATAGAAAAAGCCAGGTGGGAACTGGTGACAGAAGTGAGAGAATAAGAACTTATAATTATCCTCAAGGCAGAGTTACAGATCACAGAATAGGATTAACATTATACAAACTAGAATCCTTCTTAGATGGAGATATTGATGAGGTAATAAATGCATTAATTACCGAAGATCAAGCGGAAAAGATGAAGGCCATGGGTAATGGAGAAATATAAACATTTATAAGAAGAGAGGTACCGTATGAATATTAATAAAGCTATTAGAAAGCAAAAAAAATCTTATAAAAGATTTATGCTGTCTATGTGCTTTATTTTTTTGCTGCTCCCCGTATTTTTATTTTTATTTAAGAGTTTCAAAATTTTTTATATAGTATATTTAATTATAATTGAAACGCTTATTTTAACTGCCATGTTAATAAGAAGCAATAATGAAACATTGAAATTTGAGTATAATAACTATAGACTAAAGATAAATCAAGGGAGAATTAGGCAAGAGTTAAACATAGTCTGTGAAAAAGTAGTTTACGTTCATACGGAGAAAATAGACAATGGAGAAGATTTCAATATATATTTAATTTGCAGTTCCAAGTTTAGAAGTAAGCGTTTATTTCCAATCAGTCTAAACTTTTTAAAAGATCATCCATATATTTCTTATTATTATAGTAAGATAAAGAAACAGTACCCTGAAAAGCAATATTACTATACTGCTATAAAAAGGGGGGGCTTAATTAAATATATATTACTTGATGTCATTTATAAAAGCTGCGTCTATGCAGAGTATTCTGAAGATGCAATTGAAAAAATTAAAAGATACAGAGAAGATGCTCACAAAAAATGATTTAGATATAAAGAATATTTGGGTACAAACTAAAATATTAATTATAGAATAAATTTTTATAAGGTGAGATTTTGAATAATAATTATAAAGTTATGGTTGTAATGTTCGGAAGTTTAATATCATTAATCGGAACTATGATAGGTGCATCTATGGGAATAATGGTAAAAAAACCTTCAAACAAACTGTTGGGAACCACAGTGGGATTTGCAGGCGGATTAATGCTGTCTGTGGTAGTATTTGACTTAATACCAGAATCAATTACTCAGTGGGGACCTGGGAAAACTATATTTTTCTGCATTATTGGAGTAATAACCATTATCTATATGGATAGAAAGGTTAGTTTAAGGGGTCTAAACAAACATATGAAAGTTGCTGTAATGGCAGCTCTAGGACTGATGATTCACAATTTTCCTGAGGGGATAATAATGGGATGCGGATTTGCAACTGGGGGAAGTTTAGGGCTAAAGATGAGCTTAGTAATAGCTATTCACGATATACCAGAAGGAATATCTGTATCAGCACCATTAATGGCATCTAAAGTAAGGGCTGGGAAAATACTATTATATGCTTTTTTAACCGCATTCCCAACTGCACTTGGAGCATTTTTAGGAGCATATATTGGTTCGATTTCAAGGGATATATTAGGAGCGTGTTTAGCACTTGCTTCCGGTATAATGCTTTTTGTTGTATGCGGTGAAATGATGCCCGAATCAAACAAACTTTGGGATGGGTTAACTAGCACAGTAGGAATGCTGGGTGGAATTTTATCAGGACTTATAATAATACAGTTTTTATAAAGGTGGTAAAGATATGAATACAAAAGTAGTTAATGTGGATGATGATAATATTAACAAAATAGCTATTAGTGACGCAGGGGATATTATCAGAAGTGGAGGCATAGTGGCATTCCCTACTGAGACAGTATATGGTTTAGGCGCAAATGCCTTAAATGAGGAAGCAGTAAAAAAAATTTTTTTAGCTAAGGGAAGACCTCAGGATAACCCACTTATAGTTCATATATCAAATATAGAGCAAATTAATCCTTTGGTAAAATCTATTCCCGAAATTGCAAAAAAATTAATGGATAAATTCTGGCCAGGTCCAATGACTATAATTTTAGAGAAAACACATATAATTCCAGATATAACTAGTGCTGGACTAGATAGTGTAGGTATTAGAATGCCTTCAAATAAAATTGCACGGGAACTTATAAGTGCTGCCAATGTACCAATAGCTGCTCCATCAGCAAATATTTCAGGGAGACCAAGTCCTACAGATGTAGAAAGATGCATTGAGGATTTAAATGGTAAAGTGGATTTTATTATAGGTGGAAGTATATGTAATGTTGGAGTAGAATCTACAGTAATTGACTGTACTGTGTATCCTCCATGTGTGCTTAGGCCAGGCGGAATTACATTAGAGATGTTAAAAGAAATAGATAATAATATATATATAGATCCAGCTATTATGGAAAAGCCAAATTCAAATTTAAAGCCTAAAGCACCTGGAATGAAATATAGACACTATGCACCGAAGGCGCCGTTAAAAATTGTTAATGGTGATTTGAAAAAAACTATTGCAAAAATAAACGAAATAGTGCAAAATTATATAGATGAAAATAAAGTGGTTGGAATTATGGCTACAGATGAAACTATTGCTCACTACAAAAATGGTATTGTAGTATCTTTAGGAAGCAGAGAAAATTTAAGCATTATAGCTAAAAATTTATTTGAAACATTAAGAATTTTTGATGATAAAAAGGTAGATTTAATATTGTCAGAGTCCTTTGAAGAAAATGGAGTGGGACTAGCAATAATGAATAGGCTTAAGAAATCTGCGGGCTTTGATATCATTAACTTGAACTAGGAGGTAAGCATGAAAATACTTTTTGTATGTACGGGAAACACTTGCAGAAGCTGCATGGCAGAAGCCATATTTAATTCAATGAACAACAGAGGTGACATGAGTGCTGCATCTGCAGGGACATTAGTGACCTCACATAGAAAAACATCAAAAAATGCCTCACTAGTAATTAAGGAAAATCTAAACACTGATATTTCTGAGAGATCAGCAGTTCAGCTTATGGAAAATATGGTGAAGGAAGCTGACTATATTTTTACAATGACTAGAAGTTTAAAAAATGTTGTTTCGGTTAATTATCCAGAATATGAAAGTAAAGTTTTTTCTTTACCTGAGTTTGTCGGCGAAAGGGATGACGTTGTTGATCCCATCGGCGGCGATATAACTGTTTATAGAAAA
>JAQSXU010000173.1 GCA_029256485.1 Clostridiaceae bacterium | reverse complement strand
TTAAATAATAATCTGCTAAATGAAGATGCAGTTAATACTATTGCAGATATAATTTAAGCTATAATTGCAAATAATAATGTATAAGCAGTGAATTTTCACCGCTTATACTATTTATTAAGCTGTTGTTTACATTTTTTCATGGAAGGTTCTGCTTATAACTTCCTTTTGCTGTTCCTTAGTTAATCTGTTGAAATGAACAGCATATCCTGATACTCTTATTGTCAATGTGGGATATTTATCTGGATTTTCCATAGCATCTATTAACAGTTCCCTATTAAGTACATTTACATTTAAGTGGAAAGCTCCTTGGGCAAAGTATCCATCTAACATATTTACAAGATTTACTTTTCTGTTTTCTTCATCTTTACCTAATGCTGTAGGTACTATTGAGAAGGTATTTGAAACTCCATCCTGACAATAATTTCTGTATGGTATTTTAGCTACTGAATTAAGTGAAGCCAATGCTCCGTTTTCATCCCTTCCATGCATTGGATTTGCTCCCGGTGCCAGTGGTTCTCCTGCTTTTCTTCCATCTGGAGTTGATCCTGTTTTCTTTCCATAAACAATGTTTGATGTTATAGTCAATACTGATAATGAATGTTCTGCATCTCTATAAGTTTTGTGTTTCTTAAGTTCATTTGAAAACTTTTTAACTATCTGTACGGCTAAATCATCAGCTCTATCATCATCATTTCCGTATTTCGGGAAGGTTCCCTGTATTTCAAAATCAACAGCTATTCCATATTCATTTCTTATAGGTTTCACTTTGGCATACTTTATAGCACTTAATGAGTCTGCTGCAACTGATAATCCTGCTATACCAAAAGCCATAAATCTTTTAACAGCTGTATCATGAAGAGCCATTTGCCCTGCTTCATAAGCATATTTATCATGCATATAGTGAATTGTATTCATTGTGTCCACATAAAGTTCAGCAATATATTCCATAACTTTTTTATAACTATTAATTACTTTATTAAAGTCAAGGATTTCATCTTCCATTTTTTCTATATCTGGTATAACTTTAATTAAGCTTCCATCCTTGGCCTTTTTCTTTTCATCATATCCCCCATTTATTGCATAAAGCAGAGATTTTGCAAGATTGGCTCTTGCTCCAAAGAACTGCATTCTTTTTCCTATTTCCATGGCAGATACACAGCAGGCTATACCATAGTCGTCCCCGTATATGGGTCTCATTATATCATCATTTTCATACTGAATAGAATCTGTCTTTATGGACATTTCAGCACAATAATTTTTAAAGTTTTTTGGTAATTTTTCTGACCATAAAACTGTCATATTTGGTTCTGGAGCTGGTCCTAAATTAGTTAATGTGTGCAAAAATCTATAAGCTGTTTTTGTAACTAATGGCTTTCCATTTATACCAATTCCACCAATAGATTCTGTAATCCAGTTAGGATCTCCTGCAAATAAATCATTATATTCAGGGGTTCTTAAGTGTCTTACCATTCTTAATTTTATAACAAGCTGATCAATTATTTCCTGTGCTTCTTCCTCTGTTATAACACCATTTTTCAAATCCCTTTCTATAAATATATCTAAAAATGTAGTATTCCTTCCTATAGACATTGCAGCTCCGTTATTTTCTTTTACTCCTGCTAAGTACCCAAAATATAAAAATTGAACTGCTTCTTCAGCATTAGAAGCTGGTTTTGATATGTCAATGCCATAGGATGCTGCCATATTCTTTATTTCCACCAGTGCTCGAATTTGCATAGATACTTCTTCTCTAAGCCTTATCAGCTCATCTGTAGTTGGACCTACTAATTCTTTTAAATCTTTTTTCTTTTGTTCAACTAAAAAGTCTATTCCATAAAGTGCTATTCTTCTATAGTCACCTATTATTCTGCCTCTGCCGTAAGCATCCGGAAGGCCTGTTAATAGTCCCACTGTTCTTGCTTTCCTTGTAGCTTCTGTGTAAGCATCAAACACACCTTGATTATGAGTTTTTCTATATTTGTTAAAATATTTTTCTATATTTTCATCCATTTTGAAACCATATTCTTCAAGAGATTGCTCTACCATTCTCATTCCGCCAAAAGGATTCATTATTCTCTTTAATGGTGCATCTGTCTGAAAACCTACTATGACTTCATTTTCCTTATCTAAATATCCTGGCTTAAAGTTATTTATACCTGACACTTCATTAGTCTCAACATCTATAACTCCCTTTTTAATCTCTTCTAAAATTAGTTTCTCAGCCTTGTCCCAAAGTTTTCTTGTTTTTGCTGTTGCAGGTGCTAAAAAATTTTTGCCGCCTGCATATTCTGTATAGTTTTTCTGTATAAATTCCCTCACGTCAATGTGATCCGTCCATTTTCCTAAGTTAAATCCTTCCCAACTTTTACACATAAAAATGCCTCCTTAGACTTTAAATAAATTAAAGATATCCAGGAGGTTAACAAAAAATAAAAACCGCCTGGATATTGCCCAGGCGGTCGACATTCAATTTTAAATCACACTCCCTGTGGTAAATTCCACTTCCGCCAGTAATGTGACTCTTTAGTTAAATTAATAAAAATTATATTCATAATATTATAGAAAATCTATTAATTTGTCAAGAAAAAAATTTGTATTAAATATATGTTCATTAGAAAACTTCTCCAAATTAATATATACATAACAGTATATTCTTGAAGTATACTATAGGTTCATTTTAAGATGAAAAATATAAAAAATAACTGTAACGGAAAATAGTTTAAAATCATACAATATATATTAAAAATAAAATTATTGGAGGAACATAGTGATTAATACTAAAACTGTGGTGATAGGAGCATTATTTGCAGCTATAGCGGCCTTACTGCAATTAGTACCTGTATTTTTTTCTGAAATATTTATATTTTTAACTATATTTAGTACAGTTCCAATTTATATTGTTTCAAGGATAAATCCTAAAGCTGGTGTTTTATCATATTTTGTAGCAGGTATGCTGATTATGTTTTTAAGTACACATGAGGGCCTATTTTTCTTATGCACTAATGGAATTATTGGAGTTTCCCTTGGAATATGCGGCTATTATAGAAAAAAGAAGACTATTACTTGGCTTATAAGTTCTGCTGTGCTGACAGCTACATTAAGCATTATGAACTATGGTATAGGTATACCTGTGTTTGGCAGTAACATTCCAGGGGCAATTATTATTCAGATAATAATAATATTTTTGTTTTCAATACTATATAATATTATTTATTATTATTTTTCAAATTTAATTTTTAATCTCCTTAAAAAATTAAAGGTTTATTAAAAATAGCCATTGCAATTTTGCAGTGGTTATTTTTGTTAAGTTTTATAACCATTTAATGCATGATATTTTTTTTATATCAAATAATAGTATCAAATGTTTAATTTTAAGGAGGATTAATATATGGCAAAGAATATGAAAACTATGGATGGAAATGAAGCCGCTGCATATATTTCCTATGCTTTTACAGAAGTTGCTGCTATATTTCCTATAACACCCTCTACCCCAATGGCAGAAGCTGTAGATGAATGGTCTGCCAGAGGTAAAAAGAATATTTTCGGGCAGACAGTAAATGTTTCAGAGTTGCAGTCAGAAGCTGGGGCTGCAGGGGCAATGCACGGGTCACTGCAGGCAGGCGCATTAACTACTACTTATACAGCATCACAGGGATTACTTTTAATGATACCAAATATGTACAAAATGGCTGGTGAGCTGCTGCCTGGAGTGTTTCATGTTACAGCTCGTGCCTTAGCTACCCATGCATTATCCATTTTTGGAGATCACCAGGATGTAATGGCATGCAGAGCAACAGGCGTGGCTCTTTTAGCATCCTCCAGTGTGCAGGAGGTTATGGATCTTGGAGGAATAGCTCATCTCAGTGCAATTAAATCCAGAGTTCCATTTCTGCACTTTTTTGATGGGTTCAGAACATCCCATGAAATACAAAAAATTGAATTGATAAATTATGAAGATATTGAAAAACTTGTTGATAAAAATGCAGTAGAACAATTCAGGAAAAGGGCTCTGAATCCAGAACATCCAGTAGTACGCGGAACAGCTCAAAATCCAGATATATATTTTCAGGGAAAAGAGGCATCCAACAAGTTTTATGATGCAGTTCCAGATATTGTTGAAGACTACATGAAGGAAATTAAAAATATTACTGGAAGGGAATATCATCCTTTTGATTATTATGGTGCCCAGGATGCGGAGTACATAATTGTAGCTATGGGTTCAGTATGCGATACCATTGATCAGGTTATTGATCATCTTAATGGCAGAGGAGAAAAGGTTGGAAGAATAAAGGTTCATCTGTATAGACCATTCTCCGAAAAATACTTCTTCAATGTATTTCCAAATACAGTTAAGAAAATTGCTGTCCTTGATAGGACTAAAGAGCCTGGTTCCTTAGGAGAGCCTTTATATCTTGATGTATCAAAGCTGTTTAATGGAAAGAAGGATGCACCAGTAGTTATAGGAGGAAGATATGGATTAGGTTCAAAGGATACCAGGCCATCACAGATATTAGCTGTATTTAATAATTTAAAAGAACAAAATCCAAAGGATCATTTCACCATTGGAATAACAGATGATGTAACCTACACTTCTTTACCTGAAACAGAAGCTATTGAGACTAATCCAGAGGGAACAATAAACTGCAAATTCTGGGGACTTGGTTCAGATGGAACAGTAGGTGCAAATAAATCCGCAATAAAAATTATAGGAGATAATACTGACCTGTATGCTCAAGGATATTTTTCATATGATAGCAAAAAATCAGGCGGAACAACTGTTTCCCACTTGAGGTTTGGCAAAAATGTAATTAAGTCTCCATATTTGGTTTATGAAACTAATTATATGGCATGCCACAATAAATCCTTTATTTATAATTATGATTTATTTGATGGTTTAAAAAAGAGTGGTACATTTGTGCTAAACTGCCCATGGAAAATGGAAGACTTAGAAAAATATCTTCCTGGAAGATACAAGAGATTTTTAGCAAATGAAAATATAAACTTCTATGTTATAGATGCAGTATCCATTGCTAAGGAAATAGGACTTGGTAACAGAATTAATATGATTATGCAGGCCGCATTTTTCAAACTTACTAATGTTATACCTGTTGAAGATGCTGTTAATTATTTAAAAAAATCCATAGAAAAGACCTATGGCAAAAAAGGACAGAATATTGTAGATATGAATAAAGCTGCAGTAGACAGAGGCATATCGGATCTTTTGAAGATTGAAGTGCCTTCTTCCTGGAGCACTGCAGAAGATGAAGAAGAAATACAGATTTCTTCAGATGAACCTGATTTTATTAAAAACATTCAAAGACCAATGGCTAAACATAAGGGAGATAAGCTTCCGGTCAGTGCATTTAACGGCATAGAAGACGGAACATTCCCTCTTAGCACTGCTTCCTATGAAAAGAGAGGTATTGCAGTAATGCTGCCTCAATGGCAAATTGATAAATGTATTCAATGTAATCAATGCTCCTATGTTTGTCCTCATGCAACTATAAGACCTTTCTTGCTGGATGAAAATGAAATGAAGGAAATGCCAACCACCTTTGAAACAAAGAAGGCAGCAGGTAAAGAACTTGAAAGCTATCAATTCAGGATACAGGTAGATCCTCTTGACTGTACAGGTTGCGGCAATTGTGCGGATGTATGCCCGGCACCTGGAAAGGCTATTGTAATGACGACTGCAGAGCACGAGATAGAAACCCAAGCTAAGAATTGGGAAGCAGCTATTAGAATAACACCTAAAGAGAATGCCATGGATGTAAAAACATTAAAGGGAAGTCAATTTGTAAAACCATTGCTGGAGTTCAATGGGGCTTGTCCTGGCTGCGGTGAAACACCATATGTAAAACTTATAACACAGCTTTTCGGTGACAGAATGATGACTGCAAATGCAACGGGGTGTTCATCCATTTGGAGTGCCAGTGCTCCTTCTATTCCTTATACAGTAAATCAGTATGGAAAAGGTCCTGCTTGGGCTAACTCCTTATTTGAAGACAATGCTGAATTTGGATATGGAATGTTCCTAGGAGTACGTCAAATAAGAAATAAATTGGCTGATTTAATGAGAGAGGAAATAACTGCTCCTGGAAGTGACGACCTTAAGGAAGCCTTTAATGAATGGCTTCAGGTTATGGATGATGGTGAGGCTTCAAAAGCTGCATCACAAAAAATCATGTATCTCTTAAATCAGCATAATTATTCAAGTAAAAATATTATGAAGGAAATTTTAGAGAAGCAGGATTATTTAGTAAAAAAATCTCAGTGGATAATAGGCGGAGACGGCTGGGCTTATGATATTGGATATGGCGGAGTTGATCAGGTTCTTGCATCTGGTGATGATGTAAATATATTCGTAATGGATACAGAGGTTTACTCAAACACAGGAGGTCAATCTTCAAAATCCACACCTACTGCTGCAGTTGCTAAATTTGCAGCCAGCGGCAAAAAAATTAGGAAGAAAGATTTGGGCATGATGGCTATGAGTTACGGCTATGTTTATGTAGCTCAAATTGCAATGGGAGCTAATATGAATCATACTATAAAAACCATACTTGAAGCTGAAGCCTATAAGGGACCTTCTCTTATAATTGCCTATGCACCATGTATAAACCATGGTATAAAATCCGGTATGGGAACATCTATAGCAGAGGAGAGAAAAGCTGTAGAGTCAGGCTACTGGCATTTATACAGATATAATCCTATGCTTAGAGAACAAGGGAAAAATCCATTTAATTTGGATTCAAAGGCTCCAACAGCTTCATTCCAGGATTTCATTAAAGGTGAGGTGAGATATACTTCATTATTGAATACCTTCCCTGAAAATGC
>JAQSXU010000172.1 GCA_029256485.1 Clostridiaceae bacterium | reverse complement strand
TACGGTTACCTGAATCAATAGTGCACATAAAAATGGCACAAAACTAGTTAAAAATTGACCTATCTTCTTCATTATTATACTCTCCTGTACTCTTATTTTATTTTTTTATTTTGTAAGTTGTAACCCCCCATAGTTATATCCTCTTTTATTTCTTATCCAAATGGTGGTTCAATCTCCATATTACGTTTCAGTAGGTAAGCCAATCCTTTTTGTCCATTTAGCAACCTCTATAATTCCAATGGCTTTCTTAGAATAATCCAAGTATAATATCTTCTAACCCATTATCATTTATTATTCAATTTTGCCGTCTTAAACTACTTATCAAAAATCTTTATATAAACTACACGACTATTAAATCCTACATTTTTTCTTGTAGTTTACCCATAATCATTCTTCTCAATGAAGCAATAATTTATGAAATTATCCATTTCTGTCTATCTCATCTCAGCGGAGAAATATTTAATTAATACAATAACAAAAGATATGGGTAAGTTTTTTTCTAAACCTTCAGTAATTTATTTAACTTATTGAAATTTTCATCAGAAATTCTAATGCAAATATTCTTTGTTTTATTATGTTTATATTTTACAATAAAATTCACTCTGACTCTACCAATGCTAGATTTACTCTTTATTTCTCTTATATCAGCAAACGCATATAAATTATTTATAGACAAAATGCCGTAATCATTAAAAGCAGTAACATTTTGAGTTAGTAAAGAATAGATGACTGCTAAAACAACCATAGTTGATACTATTGTCCCACTCGGCTTTATATTATGGACTAAATTAATAAATATATCTAATGTAAATCCTGTACATATTATAAAAATAATCAAAATTGAAGAATTTGTTAATCCATCATTCAATAAGAAGTAATTACCCTCTTTTACTTGTTTAATAAATGCAATATACAAATATAAATAATATGCTAATATCAATAAGTATATAATAGGAATAATAATATATAAATTTATCAAATCATTAACCTCCTACCTTAGAATATTCGAATCAATTTTAAACCAATTTACTTCATATCTCAATTCATAGAACAAGCTGCTCCGCCGCTTTATTACACCATAGGCATTGGTTCCCTGCTTGTCCGTTCCGGCGACTTCTCTTATCTTAGTGATTGAGGTATGCAATCCAAATTGCTTAGATACGGTTGCAAGGCAGGCTGCCCCGCAATCTGTTATGTCGTGTTGCTTGATGCAGTAATATTTCTCAAACATCTTTTGTATACTCCTGATTAACCTATTTAGACACCCTTATTTTTACACGCTGTTCCTGTTATTAACATAACATACGTGTTACGTCTGGTCAAAATAAATGTTGTGAAATGCATTTTTTTGTTGTGAACGGTAAATTTTATTCAATGTAGCTACTTAAAACCCCTTTTATCACAGGGATATGTCATATAATTTTAATATAGTACTTTAACTTAATATTGTTTAATACATTTAGCATTATTAATGAAAATATAATCCCAATTATGAGATACCAGTATTTAGGAAGTTGTATAAAATAAAGCTCAAATATTACTGATAAGATTACAAGCAAATTATTAAGAGAGTGTATTAGCATACAACAATAAATGTTTAAGTATTTATATACGAATCCTAGTATTATACTAAATATAAACAAAAAGCAAAAAGCATATATATCAAAATGCATAAGCGAAAAAATACATGCTTGAATAATATTAGACATAGCAAAGGAATGTATTTTGCTATTTTGATTTAATAAAATCCCTCTAAAAATTATTTCTTCTACTATTGGAGCGAAAAAGATTCCATTAATAATATGGATAGCTTCAAACTTATAAGTATTTGAATAATTCGGAATAAAAAAGGAGGCATATCCATACTCTATAAAGCTATAGCAAACAAAAATGATACATGATAACATGAACATTTTAATAACAGCATTTAAAGTATATTTTCTAGAACTATTTTTTGTATATGTTTTTTTATACGTTTTAAACAATATGTATATTAGGATTATGTATAAAAATATAACAGCTATATCTACTGTTGCCGCTTTAATTTTTATTAATATCATGTTGATTAAAAATAGAACAAAAATATATAAAAACAACACTTTTTTTATCAAATTTATCTTATCCTTTCGCTTTTAGAAAATATCTCACTTTAATGTAAACTGTCAGCAGGAAATATATTTCAATAGAACTATATAACCTTTAATTTGCTAAAATTAATTTTTTTATGCATTTTTTTATAACATAAAATTGCAAATACTGAGGGTAAAAATACAATTCCTATATTTAAACCGAATAGAATAATACATGCTTTAACATTATCCAACTCTTCCATGAAATATAAAAATAAAAGTTGGATTAATAAAGTGAATGGTAACGATCCCATTCCATACATAAATCCTTCAATAATAACAGATTTGTATAGCTCGTATTTTGTTAGTCCGATGGCGTTAAGTGTAATTAATTCATTATCTCTATGGATCAGATTAATATAAATTGTGTTGAATAATGTTATTGATGTGAATAAGAAAACGATTAAATTAATTGATAATCTAACTAAATTCCATGTCTTCATTTGCTTCAAATAGGATTCAGCTCTATCTGCATAAGAAATAACATCGCCTCTTAATGTAATTTCTTCAATACTATTAAAATACAGTTTGTTATTGACATCATTTGAACGCTCTTTTACCCATACATCAAAACGATCATATCCGTCACTATCTGTAATGCCATACAAACCATTAATATCAATTAGTATTCTTGCCAATCCCATTCCCTGTTCACTTACCAGAGGACATTCGTCAACTACCCCTCCGATAATAGCTGTATGCTTTGGTATACTTATATAATCGATAGAGTCGTCAAATTGAAATAATTCAATCTCATCACCTATATTTAAGTTTAAGAATTCCATGTAATCTTTTTCTATTACGATGACAGGCTCATTAACGTGACTATATTTTTCATCTATATAATTTTTAATGTCTGCAACACCAAAAGCAGTTATATTATAAGTAATATACTCCACGCCCTTTACAAATCTTGTGTTATATTTGAAAAGCTCCTGTTTCGAAAATGTATTATAATAATTCGTATTGCTATTAAGATTTTTTGTTGGATGATAAATATTCAGCATGTTTATTTTATATGCATTAATTTTCTCAACTGTTGGTATATTAATCAGTTCATCATAAGTAGTTTTGGAAAAAGGTGTTGGTTCCCCTATATAACCCATATATTTTTCTTGAATCTTATAATCACCAGGAACATAGTATCTTAAAAACCACAACGAATCTGTTTTTGAATTATATATAATAAATCCACTTGTTATGGCTGCCAATATTATCAATGTAAATATTGTAAGTCTTGTCCTTTTTTTATTCCGAGAAAGATTCTTAATTGCATATAAATTATTGGGTGATTTTATTACTTTAGACAATAAGTTAATAAAAAAGCTATGCTTAATCTTAACTTTTAATTGACCTGCTCTGATTATTTCAATAGGTGATATTTTTCTAGCCTTAAATAGCGGAATGATTATACTGGGTAATAAGGCTACTAAAATTAATATGAAAGCCAAAATTATATCAAATGGATTCAGCGTCACACTGTTATTAGCATCGATAAATATTTGTGTGATATTATTCAAGAAAAAATAACATATTATATATCCTAAAAAAATTCCTATAGGACTACTTATAATGATATAAAGAAATACTTCTAATAAAATAATAACGTATAGGTCTCCCGTCTTTAATCCGATTCCCTTCATAATTCCAAAATCCTTATATTTTGACATGAAATTGTAATGCAATAGATTATTTATAATAAGACCAATTATAAGAATTATGGTAATATTAATTATTCTTTGGATCGTTTTAATTATTGCTCCATCATCAATTTGATATATAAGATTATAGTTTGGAGTAACATTAGCACTTAGCCCCAAATCATTTGCAACTGTATAGATATCTTGTTCGATATTATTTGTCGTCTTTAATGATACTAATATTGAGTTAATAGGTAATATATTTTGTTTCTCATCTATCAATTTACTTGATACAATACCTATATTGACATCGGTCATCTCATCTTCATATGACTGCTTAATTATCCCGGATATTTTAAATACCCTATTTTCTTTGTAAATATAATTTCCGGTTTCATAATCATACTTTACATAAGTTACACTAAAGGAATCAAAAAGCTGCAATCCCCTCTCTTTCATGTATGGTTCTGTAATTGCAATTTCATTTATTTCAATGGGCATATACCCTTCAATTAATTGGTTATAATGATTATTTAATATATTGTAATTATCATCTCTAAAGATTAACTCCAAATAATTATTATCCTTTTCACTTGTTCCAACATGCCATTCTGATCCAACCAATTTAATTCTGGAGTCATTTTTTAATTTTTCCACTTCCTCATCCGCAGGATATTTATAGCTAAAATGCTGCTTGCCATATTGATCTTCTACTCTTTGTAATTGGATATCTATAATTGTTCTAAACGCACTATTAACTACAATAAAGCTACTAATCGTCATAAAAAGGATAATAATAACAGAAAGACTTTTCCATTTTTCATATGTTATATACTTTTTAGCAATATGTATCTTACTAACCATTTATATAATTTCACCATCCTCCAAATGTATAGTCCTGTCAGTTATCTTGGCGACCTCTTGATTATGCGTTACAATAATAAATGTTGTATTATATGTTCCTACAATCTTATGGAATAGTTCTAAAACATCATGTTCATTTTTCGAGTCTAGATTGCCAGTAGGCTCATCTGCTAATACAATTTTAGGTTTATTAATTAATGCTCTTGCTATTGCAACCCGTTGCTGTTGCCCCCCTGATATTTCATTTGGAAGCATATTCCTTTTGTCATATATATTAAGTAAATTCATTAATTCATCAACATATCCTTTATCCTTGCTTGTGATTGGTAATTCAATATTTTCTTTTACATTTAATACCGGGATAAGGTTGTAGCTTTGAAAAATAAATCCTATTTTGTTTCTTCGAACCATTGTCCTTTCATTTTCAGATAATGAAAATAAACTCTCCCCCTCTATTTCTATAGTCCCATTACTTGGTGTATCTAATCCACCTAAAATATTTAATAACGTACTCTTTCCAGAACCACTGCGTCCAACAATCGAAATTAGTGGTTCATCAATCTCAATATTGATATTTTTCAGAGCATAAAAATCGTCATTATTTACCTTGTAAACCTTGGTAATGTTTCTTGCACTCAATAGCTTCTTCAATTTACTATCCCTCCGCCAACATAATATTAATACTTTCATTTAACAAGTGTGTTCAAAAAGGTATAAATAATGAAGGATAATCCCATATTGTTCAATATGCCACCTAGGGGTAGTAAGGAATGGAAAACTGAGTATAATGCAAGAACTTCTGCAGAACGTTCAAACAAACGCGAGAAACTAGATTTTTTATTAGAAATCGGCAGACACCTCTCTACTAAGATGTGGTACTTCCGCCTATAACATATCCTGATGCTTCACCGGTATGGTTCATGATTTCATTATAAAACTTATATATTTAAATGGTTTCCAACGCTGGAATTTTGGTTTCCTTTAAACCAGAATATCGGTTTCCTAACATCAGACAGATGGTATAATCAGCTTCGGATTTAGACACCCTTATTTTTACACGCTGTTCCTGTTATTAACATAACATAGGTATTACGTCTGGTCAAAATAAATGTTGTGAAATGCATTTTTTTGTTGTGAACGGTAAATTTTATTCAATGAAGCTACTTTATACCGTTTTATCACAGGACTTTCCTATACTGATTTCCTTGAGTGGGCTTACCGCAGAATGAATCACAAAACCAAAGATTTGGAGCTGATTAATGGAACTAACGTCGCAATTGATGCCAGCAAAATCACTGTCTATGAGCATGGGGTTGGCTCAGGCAATCATTTCAATCAATTGAAGGAATTAACATAAATTAATAGTTAAATGCAAAATCTAATACAAATAATGCCCCATTATATATTACATGGGTCCATAATATAATCATGAATGAGGAAAGTTTTTTATTATTATAAAATAAGTATCCAAATACATATATACTCCCTATAATAGACGCAAATAATACATACAGCACATTATAGTTATGGAATATTCCAAATATAGCACTGCTCAATAAAAAAATCAGTCTTTTATCCCTTATATATTTTTTTAATACTTCTATTAATGACTTTAATAGAACACTTTCGAGATAAGGTCCTATAAATACTATCATTATAAACCAAAATAATGTTTTATTAATTACTGGTTCATTAATCGTAATATTTAACTTGTAAATTATGCTTGAAAATGAAATTTCAGCTACAAGCCCTAATATTGCAGAAAATATAATAAAGTATATGTCGTTTATCTTATATATTTTTTTTATCATAGTAAATTCACTCCAGTAATCTATTTTAAATACTAGTGACCTACTTATTTTTTAGTTGCTTTCACGCACAATTCAAAGCAAATAGTGAATTTATCCTTTTCAGAGTTTAACAATTCTTTATCAACAATACTAACTTCCAATATTCCTCCCATTTCTTCTGCCAGTGATTTTGCAACTGTCAAACCTAATCCTGTACCGCCTTCATTTCGGGAACTATCATGCATATAGAATCTATCAAACAAATGTGGTATATCATCTTCAGAAAGCATATTTGTATCATTGATAAATGAAATTGTTACTTTTTCTTCCTCTTCTTTGATTGAAATACTCAGGAAGCTATAGGCATATCGACTAGCATTTTGTAATAAATTAAGAAATATTCTTTCTATTGCGGAATCGTCTCCTATTACCCATATCGGGTCATAATCGCCTGCATTTAAGCGAGAAAAATCATAAAATTGAGTTACTAATATTTTCATGGTTTCCGCTTTATGCTCAATAATTTCTAACGCTTCTGCCAGTTCTTTGTCCATGTTAAGTTTTTTATCCGCTTTTTTCATTAGTTTTAAATATCCCAGGATTACAGTTAAAGGAGTACGTAAATCGTGACTGATATTTTCTATTTGCTTTTGGAACTCTTTTTCTCTTTTTTCATATTTCAGTCGTTCTTTTCTGATTTCCTCTAATGTATCATTAAAGGAACATAAGACTTTCTCTAAATCCCTATTCGGTATCGGCAAATGAAGAATTTGATTTTGGGTAAGATCTTTTAGTATTTCCCGTATATCTTTTGTTATCTCACGAAACGCATATAAGATTGAAAGATAGCGAACTGCAAAATAACCCCCTATAATCGCTAAAATAAAATACAACATTTCGCTCCTCCTGTCCAAAAACAAACATATAAATTACAATTCTCTTTTTCTCAATACTACGACACCTGATAAGAAAAAAACAACAATTCCAATTATGCCGGAAATTAAACATTTAGCCATTCCTTCTGCTGTCCCCCATGCAGTAATACTCTGTGACATATTGACAGTCATTTCATTTGTCCCAAAAAAATTAGTAGGCATCCACATCGCAATGCTGCGAATCATATCAAAGCGAAAACCCAAGTAATAAAAGATATTGGGAATAATAAACCAAATTGTTAACCAAATGATAATTCCAGTAGAATTTTTTTCAAATGCTTCTATACAAACAATTCCAGAAATCAATGAAGCGACAGCTATAAAAAATACGGCTGGAATTTCTGTCAATAAATCCATCAGATTTACGGGACCTGTATGTTCCAATAAAGCAACTGCACTTACAATATAAACAATAATAACTATAATCAGAGAAACGATAGCGGAACCAGTTGCTACAATACATTCTCCGGCAAAGACTTTTGTTCTGGAAATACCAAAAGCAATCGTATTTTTCAAATTGCCATTTTTTCTGTTTCCCTCATAGAGAAAAATACCAATAAAAGCACCCATAACACAAAATAGCATTGGATTTGCAACTAAATTTGAATATGAAAACGAAGTTGTATCGTATGGAAAACTTGAACCGTCCATTCTTCCGAACCAGCCTAATGCAGCATTCAGCAAAAATGACAGAATTGCTAAAATGGCAATTAAACAATAAATACCTGGGCTGTGTGATACTCGATAAAATTCACTTTTTACATAATTCATCATTTCTCTGCACCTCTTTTCTTTAACTCCATATAATAATCTTCCAAAGAAGATTGAATTGTTCTCATTCCTGTTATATAAATCCCGTTTTCAGAAGCTAATTTGCTGTAAACTTCTGCTTGTGCCTTTGGTTTATAAATACGAATATTGTTTTCTGGAAGAACTTTGAAAGTTTCTTTTGGAAAATTCCTTTCCAATAAAACTGAATATTTTTCCACATCCGATACTTTTATTTCAATGCAATCCGAACATTTCTCCTGTAATTCATGTGCCGAGATTTCTTCAATCAAATTTCCTTTACTTAAAATGCCATACGCGGTAGCAATCTGTTGAAGTTCAGTCAATATGTGACTCGACAGTAAAATTGTAATGTTCTTTTCCACATTCAAGTGATGTATCAAATTGCGAAATTCCACAATACCACTGGGGTCTAGTCCGTTAATAGGTTCATCCAGAACTAAAAGCTGTGGTTCTCCCATCATGGCAATCGCAAGACCTAATCTCTGTTTTTGCCCCAGTGAAAGATTTCTGCATTTACTGTTTCGCTTTTCTTCAATACCCATTAGTTTTATCATTTCATAAATTCTTTTTCTATCGGGAATGCCCTTTTGAATACAATAATACTTTAATGTTTGTTCTACCGTTATGTTAGGGAAAAAACCCGTCTGTTCAATCATGAACCCTATTTTTTTTCGGGCACTTTCTAACTCTTTTTCTCCATATTTTCCAAAAAGCTGTATTTCTCCCTCTGTTGCATAGCTATGTCCAGCTAACAATTTTAAAAGGGTACTTTTTCCGGCACCATTATCGCCAACCAGTCCATAAATACTTCCTTTTTTCACATGAATATTTACATGTTCTAATGCAAGGAGCGAACCATATGCCTTTGTAACTTGTTTTGTCTCTATGACATAATCATTCATTTGTCTACCTCCATTTAAAAATACGCTTATCAATTATTGGATTTTCTCATTGACAACCGTATTTTAACAGTTTAGTCTTTAATAAGTCATAAAGAACTTTTAAAGAAGTTATAAAGTTTTTTATTGAAATTTATAAGTTTTTTATTAAAGTTTATAAGTTTTTATTGAAATTTAAATCCAATGCCATATACGGTCTGGATATAGTCTTCTTTAGAATCCGCTTCTTTCAATTTTTTTCTTAAATTGCTAACATGAACATTTACAGTGTTATTTTCACCGTAATATCCACCATGCCACACCAATTCATACAAACTTTCTCTGGAATACACTTTCTCTGGATTCTGCATAAAAAGGTAAAGTATATCATACTCATGTGCAGTTAATTCAATTTCTGTTCCATCTAGTGTTACTTTTCTGGCTTGCGGGTAAAGGTGTAAATTTTTATATGTAAGAATTTTTTCAGAGCTATATTCTTTTCCTATACGTCTTAAAACTGATTGAATTCTTGCAATCACTTCCTCTGGTTCAAAAGGCTTAGTGATGTAATCATCTGCACCATCCTTTAATAAAGACACTTTATGCCCTAAAGAATTTTGTGCTGAGAGTACCAGAACAGGAACATTATAGTGTTTATTTTCCCTAATATCATACAATAATTCCTCTCCTGATATTCCAGGAAGCATAAGATCAAGTAAAATAAGGTCTGGAATTTCTTTCTCTAATAATAGTTTTGCTTCTGTACCCGAAAAAGCCTGTACAGTCAGGTATTCTGCCTCTTCTAATATCTTAGCCAGCAGTCCATTTATATCTGATTCATCTTCTACAATTAATATCTTGTATTGCATTTTCTTAAATCCTTTCGTTTTAGCACTCACTTCTTTATTATCTAATTATCTATAATCTATTTGAAAGATTTCTTCTTCAACCTTATTTTTATTGATTAGAATTTTCGTACATAATATCATAAACGCTATAGATGCCAAAAAAATTATAACACCTACAACAGGAAAATATAGTATTTTGTCCCAATCCAATTTTAGATACTCCAAAATTATGGAGCTCAAATTAAATGCCATATGTACCCCCATGGGAGCAATAATAGTTTTTGTTTTTATGTATATGTATCCCAAAAATAATCCCAGTAGAAATGTATATAATCCTTGTAGCATATTTCCATGGGCAATTCCAAAAAGTAAAGATTGCAGTATGTTAGCAGCAATAAAAGGCATAACGTCAATACTTTTTTTAAGTATTACCCCTCGGAAAACGAGTTCTTCAACCATTGGTCCAAGAATAACTATAGAAATAAATTTTAAAAACAGACTTACCTCCACAATGCTACTCATTAGTTCATGATAACTTGCAAACCATTCAGGCTTTAAAGTATAGATATAACTTGCTATAAAAACCAGCACAAATTGAAGTGATAGTCCTAAAGCAATGATACATATGAAATTTTTAAAATTTAATATGTCTTTATAAAAGTTTCTCAAGTTTCTCTTTTCGTTTTTTATTAATTTTTGATACCAAACTGCAAAAACAGGCAGATAGGCAAGAATTGCTATTATACCCATGATAAATAAATGTGTAGTATCAATACTTATATTGATAGAT
>JAQSXU010000171.1 GCA_029256485.1 Clostridiaceae bacterium | reverse complement strand
GACACAGGACTCGGCAAAACATTGGTACTATATGGGGGCAGATGGGGCTATGGTAACAAATACCTGGGAACAGGACTCATTAAAACGCTGGTACTACCTTGGTGCTGAAGGAGCCATGGTAACAAATACATGGAAGCAGGACATATCAAAACACTGGTATTATTTAGGTGCTGATGGTTCAATGGCAGCCAACACATGGATACTAGATAATGGAAAATGGTATTATTTAAAGGCAAATGGTGAAATGGCGACAGGATGGATATATTCTGGGGGAGCTTGGTATTACTTATATTCCAGTGGCGAAATGGCAGCAAATACAACCATTAATGGATATAGGCTTAATGCAAGCGGAATGTGGATTAGATAGTTTATAAAACAATAATAAGAAGGTATATATGATTTTTTAATTATATATACCTTTGTATATTTCCTTATTTTAATAAGAAAACTTTCCCGCTATTTGCCTCTAATTCTAAAGAAACAACATTTCCCGTAAATGAAGATTCTCTTCCGGTAATGAGATCCTTCAAGGTTGACGTATTTTCATAAAGTTCCAGCTCAACACATTGATTACAACTGCTTTTATTGAGGGCAACTATTATTTCGTTACCATTATTTTCTCTTTTAAATACATAAACATTTTTTTTATCGTCCGCAGCCAAAGTACTAAAGCCTCCCATAAATGTATCTATATATTCCTTTCTGATATTAATCAGATTTTTATAATATTCATGTAGTTCTATTGATACTTCATTATCTTCCCACAACATTGGTCTTCTGTAATCTTTTTCCTCAGTGCCCATAAGTCCTTTCTCGTCACCATAAAATATAGAGGGTATTCCTAAAAACATCATTTGGAAAAGTACTGCTAATTTAAATCTTTTCAAATCACCTTGGCACCTGGATAAGAATCTTGTTACATCATGGCTGTCTAATAAATTCATTTGAACCATTGTAACA
The DNA here is from genome assembly GCA_029256485.1 of Clostridiaceae bacterium. Next base: position 5,996 of record JAQSXU010000171.1, on the reverse strand, counting down.
GGATGTTTATACCTCATTAACAGGTCATTCACCTTATAATCAAACTCCTGAGTGCTTATTTTATCTTCAGCAAAATATTCCGTACATATAGTTGAAAATTTATAATTCATTGTAGAATCAAATTGATCACCTTCCAGCCAATCCTGTGCATCTTCCCATATCTCAGCAACTAAAAATGCATCTTTCTTTATTGATTTTACTTCTTTTCTAAACCTTCTCCAAAAATCATGATCTATCTCATTTGCCACATCCAATCTCCAGCCATCTATATGGGTTTCTTCAATCCAGTACTTTGCTACTTTCATAAAGTAATCCACTACATCGGGATTAGAAGTATTAAGCTTTGGCATTTCCTTTACATAGGCAAAGCATTGATAATTGGGTACTCCTTCATATTTAATTGGAAATTTCACATCATAATACCAATGCTTATATTTAGAGTTTTCTCCGTTTTTAAGCAGATCCTTAAAAGCGAAGAACTTCCAGCCGCTGTGGTTGAAAACACCATCCAGTAACACTTTGATGTTGTTTTCATGGCACTTCTTCACCAATGCTTCAAGATCTTCCTTTTTTCCAAAACAAGGGTCAACGGAAAAGTAATCAATAGTATCGTATTTATGCCACTGCTCTGCAGTAAATATAGGAGTAATGTACAGGCAATTTATACCCAGGTCTATGAGATAATCTATGTTTTCTGTTATTCCTGTAATGGTTCCCCCGTTCATACTGTAACTCACTTCATTGAAATCATTTTTCACAGTTTTAGCACTGCCATCTATGTGATTTTTTGATGTAGCAAAACTGTCGGGAAATATCTGATACATAATAGCTTTTTTCACCCATTCAGGGGTTTCTGCAATTTCTTCTCTTCTAATGAAAGGAAATTGAAAATATAAAGTTCGGTCTTCCAGCGGTTTTTTACTGAATTCTCTACCGCAGTAGTAGATCTCATTTTTACCATCATTTAATTTAAAGTAATAGCATACCCTGGTATACGGGCTGTGAAATTCAGCTTGGAAATAATCAAAAAGCTTATCCGAAGCAGTTATTTCCATTTTAATTTCATTTACTATTATTGGTTGTTGTACACACACTCTATCACCATAATAAAGTGTACATTTTTTTATATCATTTTTTAAGCACCTAATTCTTATAACTAATCTATCCTCAGCTACAGCATAGGAATATGATGAATTAGGAATATGTTCAACAGCTTCTAATTTCATAATTTATGCCTCCATTCCAGTTAATTTACTCATCCTTAACGCCTCCAGCTGTAAGACCGGAAACCATATATCTTTGGATGGCAAAATAGATTATCAATATAGGAACAGAAGTAATAAGTGCACCTGCTGCAAAAACCGGCCAATTTCTGGTATAATCTGTTCCCTGAAGAGAATATAAACCTGCGGCTAAGGAATATTTATTCACACTTGGAAGGAAATTTACAGCGTAAATATATTCATTCCAGGTAGTGATAAATATCATCATGCCTGTTACTATAATAGACGGAACTGCCAATGGAAGTATAATTTTTATCAAGATATACAGTCTGGATGCGCCATCTATCATAGCTGCCTCTTCAATTTGTTTTGGAATAGAATCAAAATACCCTTTTAAATTCCATATAGTAAATATAAGCATGCTTCCAGTGTAGACTAATATTAATCCGCCAAAGGAATCAATCATGTTTAGCATTCTAAATAACCTATATATGGCTGTCATTGAAAGTATGGATGGAAAAGCATTCAATAACAGCAATATAAGCAGATGAATATTATTGCCTTTAAACTTGAATCTTGAATAGGAATAGGCTGCAGGTATGCCGATAATAAAGGAAAAAGCAACGGTGCTTAAGGCTAAAACCAGACTGTTTCTAAACCATGTTATAAAAGGCATGTCTAATAGTATCGTTTTGAAATTTTCAAAGGTTGCGCCTTGTGGTATAAGAGAAAATTTTGTTGAAATTAAACTGTTATTCGGGTTTAAAGCTACAGAAATTGTATATAAAACTGGTGTTATCGCTATAATACATACAATGATCATAAATATATGAATAAAAGAGTGCTTTACAACTACTCCTGCTTTAATTTTCAAATTCAATACCTCCTATTCAGATTTTATATATCGCTTATTTAATAAGGTCATAGCTGCAATTATTAAAAATATAATTACTGAAATCGCTGAACTATAGCCATAATTATTTGTTACAAAAGCATTTTCATAGGCATAGGTAATTATAGTATGAATATTTGCTCCGGTTTTTGCCCCCATCTGTTGAATCATAAGATAAACTATATCAAACTGCTTGAAAGTCACAAAAGAGGTTAGAACTACTGCAGGTACTAAAATAGGTTTTAATAACGGTATTGTAATTTTTGTAACTTGCTTAAAAGATGAGCATCCATCTAATGTGGCACTTTCATAGTAGCTTTTGTCTATGCTCTGCAGGCCTCCATTTATAACCAAAATCATAAAAGGCAGAGCCATCCAAAGGTTTACAATGAGGCAGGAAATAAAGGCCATCACATCAGAATTCAGCCACTGTACATCCCTTAACCCAACCCATCGAAGAATCTGATTCAACATTCCATAGTCGTTGTGAAAAATACCATTTTTCCATATAAGGGCGGTTATATATGAAGGTATGGCCCATGGAATAATTAATATTGTCTTGTACACCCCTTTGAAATGCAGCTTATTTACATTTAGTAAAAGAGCAATAAATAATGCAATAACCACCTGAAGTAATAAATTAACTACAGTCCAAAGAATGGTAATAATTAGAGCTCTGAAAAATCCACTATCAAATCTGGTTAATGCTCTGACGTAATTTTTAAAACCAATAAAACTATAATTATTCCAATGGTATATATTCATATTAGTAAAGGATATGTATATAAGGTACATTACTGGGAAAATAACCATTAATCCAACTACTATCCATGAAGGAATAATATAAAGATAATTATTTTTTTTCAATTAATGTCCTCCTTTTACTATTTAATTTGAATTTTAGATAATTAACAAAGAAAATCGGAAGTTATAGAGAGTACTTGTTATTTCATTTATAAAGTGCTGCTGCAGCTAAAAATATTAATATTCAAGGCCTTCTATGTTAACCCTCATGACTTCCGAATGTTAAATGAAAACTGTTATTTCGGTTATGTTGAAGATATAAGCAAAGGGACGGGGTTTCATGACACAGACAGTTTTATTTCATATCCTGGATTTTCGTGAGAGTATTCTTTTGAGCTGTATCTAATGCAGCTTTGATATCCGTACCATCTTTCTTATTTATGGCTGCCAGTGCAGTTTCACTTGTATCCCAAATAACATCAGTTTCAGGAATATTTGGCATTGGTACAGCATTTTCTGCAGTATCTTTTATGGCTTTAATAAGGTCGTTGCTAGCTATTTCTGTATTGTTATATGCATCTTTATGTGCTGGTGCAGCCCCTGTCTTTAAAGCCAAAGCCTCACCAAGGTCTTTATTTAACAACAGCTTAATTACTTTTGCTGCAGCTTCTTTATTCTTGGTATTTGCAGACATCATTAATCCCTGAACTCCTGCAAATGGTTTTAAAGGCTTTCCGTTCTTGCTTATAATAGGAAGCTGTGCAAAACCTAAATCTATTCCTTTTGCCTTTGCATCAGCTATAATCCAAGGTCCGTTAAAGGTTGCAGCTGCCTTTCCTTCATTAAACAACGTAGACACTGTATTCCATTCTCCATCCTTAGGCATATACTGAACAAACTCTTTATGGTATGTTAGTGCATCTATTGTTTCCTGCTTGTTAAGTCCAGGTTCTCCTTTTTCATTAATTAGGTACCCGCCAAAGCCGTTTATCCAAGCTGCGGCATAGTAAGCTGTACTATGCTGTTCTACCAATCCGTAATTACCATCTTTTGTCTTTTCTTTCATCATAGTAAGTAATTCATCAGTATTCTTTGGCACTGTAGATAGTAATTTTTTATTATATAGCATTATTACTGTTTCGTAATAAACAGGCACTTCATATACTTTATCCTGAAATTTCACAGCATTTTGCGCAATGGGGAGAAAGTTTTTAATATTATCTCCAACAATATCATCAATAGGCTGTATAGCTTTAATTGCGGCCAAATTACCTATCTTATCATGAGGTGACCAGATAAGATCAGGACCTCCAGAGCCTCCGTTGTTGCTTGCAAGCTTCAGCGCATCTGCCATTTTTTCCTTTCTTACAACGTTTACTTTTATGTTTGGTTCAAGTTTTTTCAATTCTTCTTTTAGCGCATCTGCAATAGGTGCTTCTGTCTCATGCCATAAAGTTAGCTCAACGGGTTTCCCGCTATTTTCATTGCCAGCTGTCTGCTGAGACTTGGTTGTGCTGCATCCTGTCAAAACTAAGGTAGTTGAAATTGTGAAAGTTAGAATTTTAATAAAGGCTTTTTTCATATAGATCCTCCTTATAATTTAGTAAAACAGTTTACTTAATTTTTCGAAGTATATCACAGTACAATACTACTAGTACTGTTGTGGATTTATAAATAATTAATATAATTAGTAAACCGCTTTCTTAAATATTATATTCGATATGTACTAAAAATTTCCTCTTTTTTAAAAAAAAATTTTTTATTTTTTTTATCCTAGATATTTTGTCAGTTTTATTGTATATTGAATATATGTGCGGTTACTACACCGGTTTCGTAAAAGAGCATTTTTAATATATATCATGTGTATTTTATCAGTTACATTAAAAATTTAATTTAGAGGTGTTTATATGGCTATTACAATAAAAGACATTGCTAAAATAGCGGGTGTTTCTCCATCTACTGTGTCAAAGGTTATTAACGATAGTCCCACTATACCATTTTCCACAAAAGTTAGAATACAAGCAATTATGAAGGAACAAAACTATTACCCAAACCAAATTGCTAAGAACTTTGCGCAACAAAGCTCCTACACTCTAGGCGTTGTCATACCCATAAAAAAAACTTTTGCTTTCACAAATCCATATATATATGAAATATTGGGAGGAATAGAGCAAATTGCAACAGAAAATGGATATCTGCTGACTTTGATAAATGCCGATTCTGTGGTGGAATCCAGAAATTCTTTGGAAAAACTGGTTCAAGAGAAAAGAGTGGATGGTTTAATTATCGATGTTTCAGTAATTAATGGAAATATTATTAAAAGATTGAACAGCTTAAAGTTCCCCTACATAGTTTTAGGAAAACCGGAAAATGATAAAGAAGTTTGCTGGATTGATATGAATAATATTCTAGCCGGAGAGATTGCTACTAAACGTCTTATTGAACAGGGATATAAAAAGGTTGCTTTTATTGGAGATGGTTCTGTCAGCAATACTATATCTCATAACAGACTTGAAGGTTATAAATCTATATTAAATCAATACAAGCTTCCAATTGAAGAGGATTATATAGAATTTGGAAATGCAAACAATAATGACGGCTATACTATAACTCAAAAGCTTCTTAAACTTAAGAATCCTCCTGACAGCTTGGTTTGCACTTCCTGCTTTATGGCGTTCGGTATTATAAAAGCAGTTAAAGAAAATGGCTTAAAGATACCTGATGATATTGGTATTATTAGTTTTGACAGATATCCCCTTTCCGAATATATGGATCCTATGTTGAGTGTAGTGGATATTGATGTGTTTGAAATGGGCGTTCATACAGCAACAACTCTTATAAATAAAATAAAAAATCCAAATTTACAAATTCAATACACCATGTTATCTCCAAGTTTGATTGCAAATAAATCAACTAAATAGCCTTCCAAGCAGCAGATTGAAATCTGCTGCTTTCTTTGTATCTTATCGCAAAGTTTTCACACAATCATATGTCATCTGTTTTGTATAACGGTTTTATTCTTTTTATAGTAACTTTCCAGATATTCACCTGGAGTTACATTAAAATAATTTTTAAATGTGGAAGAAAAATGTTTTACATTAAGATATCCAACATTTTCAGCTACATCGTATATTTTA
>JAQSXU010000170.1 GCA_029256485.1 Clostridiaceae bacterium | reverse complement strand
AAATAACAAAGAGTACCAGACTTAGTAATGGGTCTATGTCCATGGAACTTATAGCAAAGAAAAAGAAATTTGTTTTAAAATATGATGTTATAACTTCTGCGGAATTAAGTTCTATATTAAACCTTGCAGACACAAATTCTATGTTTTTTACTTTTGAACACAATGACAGGGGAAGTATAGAAACTAATACTTGTTATTGCGGTGATGTACCATATGAACTAATAGCTGCAGGTGAGTATTTTAAAAATTTTCAAATAGATTTTATAGAACAGTAAGGAGGGATACTATGGCAAATTTAATACACATGTATGGTGGGACTGTGACAGCTGGCAGCACTGATGGAATACAAATAAGTGAGGGAAATGAAAGCAATCCATTAACGATAGGGCCTTTAAATGCTTCAAACAATGAAGAAAGTGCTCCAGTTAAAGTGGCTTTAAGGTGTGATTCTGGATATGTATCTAGTGGTAATACAGTAATTACTCCGCAGGGAACTACAAATGCAAAATGGGCATTAGCTCCTGATAATGCGGGAGCAGCCGGAAGTTTTGGGGAATACGGGGCGGCTTTTACTATATCAAGTGCTATAAATTCTACAAATACAATCTTTTGGGTAAAAGCTAAAACATCTTCTGATGAAGCACCGTCCAATGATGATAGTGTAAATTTAAATGTACAGACAATAATAGTAGCTCAATAAAGTGGGTGTGTAAATATGATGAATGTATCCAGTGACTTCAAGCAAGCCGTAGACTCTATGGAAAGAAGCGTAGTAGGTAAATTAGAAATTTATTTTGATGGTGAATCTAGTGTACCTACTACTTTTTATAGGGATATGATTATAGATTTTAAAATACTTGAAGAAGCTTCAGCAGATTCGCAAAACCCACTTGGAGTTGTAAGTTCCAATGAGTTAACAATATCGCTCCACAATAAAAATGGAGCTTTTACTATTTCTAATATAAATAGTCCTTATTATAAAAAAATACAGAAGAATATTTTAGTAAAACCCTATATAGGAGTAACTTTAAGTGATGGATCCATAGAGTATATAGAGATGGGTAAATATTGGACTGATGATTGGAAGAGCCCAAGTGATTCTTTAGAAACCAGTGTAACCGCCTATGACCTTCTTTATAGTTTAGGACAAAAAGATACTCCTAATTTACCGTTAATAGTTAATGCAGATATAAAGGATGTTTTTGCAGCTTTATTTACATCTCTGGGATTAACAGCAGAGGATTACGTGATAGATCCCAATATATCTTGTAAGATTCAGTACGTGTGGTTTGAGAACAGTGTTAAAAGTATGCTCCAAAGCTTATGTACTGCTGGCAATTGTACAGTATGCATGAATAGAGAAGGTAAGATTTATGTTAAATCAAATAACACCAATAGAGCTATAGTAGCTACACTGAAAGATTCTAACCAATTAACAACTGCACAAAATATTCAAAATAATAATTCTATTATTTCCATGGTAAATTTAGCTTATAACTTTATTACTTTAAGTGATTCTGTTGAATTATTGTCCATAAAACAGTATAAATTAAAAGTTGGAGTAAATTCTTTTAGTAATATTTCTTTTAGCAATGCACCTGTATTACTTGTTCAAAGAATTAGCCTATTAAGTTCTACTGCTGACGTAAAAAACATAAAATATGGGACAAATTCTGTATCTTTTGATGTAGTGACAGAAAAGAAAGAAACGGTTGATATATCTATAACTGGAGTTTATATTGTAAAAAATAATTCAAAAATTTCTGTTTCAAATAATACCTTGGTTAATGAAATCGGCGAGGTTAATTTAGATGTTTCCAGTGGTATTGTACAAAATGCAGATACAGCAAAATCCGTAGCTAATACTATATTAAATATAGTATCAATGAAAGATTCACACTATACAGTTAGCAGTAGAGGAAACCCAGCTTTAGAACTTATGGATAATATTATTATAGATGATGTTTCAGACCGTATATACATGGCTGCCGTTACAATATTAAGACAACAGATTACATGGGACGGTAGTTTATCCGTTGATATTGAGGGTAGAAGTCTTGTGGGAACAAATTTATATCTTGATTGTACCAGAAAAGTTAGAATCAAAAATAATATAAATTTTGATTCAAAAGTTGTTATTGGAAATAACAATAGCTTTAATACTGATACATCGAGGAAAGTTGGGAAGGGTTTAAATGCTAATATTGATACCTATAGATGGGTAATTGATGTTTCTATAAGTATTGTCAATATAGATACAATGAGAATTATAAGTAAGCTTAAGAATGAGAATTCATACTTTATATCACCTGGATTAGTTGTAGAAGATAATACCGAAGATATTTCAAATTGCTTTATAAGCCCCGGATTAGTAATACAAAATAATGAGAAACAAGAATCTAATGAGCATGTATTTATATCACCAGGTTTAAATATAGAAGATGATTAAATTAAGGAGGTTTTATTATGGCAATATTAATTTTAGGTGCTGATGGTAAACCACTGCCACAGTATAAAAAACAAGGTCAAGATATTATGGAGGCATGGGAAGGTAAAAACGGAGCTGGATTATTTGCAGCTGATGACGGTATGATAGAAACATTAGGGAATAAAAATGACACACCTGCAGATATAAATAATCTTACAGCAAATGCTACAGTAATCAGTATATTAAAGGCAATGGCAAAGCCTAAAGCATGGAAAGTTATTTGGGAATATAATCATTTAAACACTGATCCTATAGATGTTGCTAATGGAAATATATTAGATACTATAGCTAGTTCAACGAAAGGCGTAATGATAGTTATTGACTATACAGAAAAACCAGCTGCAGGTGGAAATCTAGCATTTACATTACAACGAAGTTTTAAAAGTGATTTTTCTCAACCATTTTCTGTAACTGGTAGTAGTTTAAGTGATATAGGACAATGGTCCTATAGTTCTGGTCCTGGTGTTAGTGCATATGCCGGTAATGGGGCATCTTTTTCAGGATATTTAGGCCCTTATTTTAGACTTAAGATGAATTACTCCACCGACCCATCATTAACAGTTGGATTTGGATATAGCATAAAAGTATACGGATTTAATTAAATATTAGGCAGGTGATACAATGAGTATTTATTCAGACGATAGGCTTAAAAATGGATCTGCTGAAAATAATTTAGAAAATTGGATTACTCAAAATGCTATAGCAGTACTTGGCGGGCTAAATGGGGATAAGTGTTTTAAAGTAAATGCTAATGGGGTTATTGCTCAATCATTTAATACAGTTAACGAAGCAAGTGCAATTCTTATAAAAGGAGCATTCCTTCCAGAGATTTATTCAAGTGATATAAATTTAAAAACAAGTATTAGGATTACTTTAAACTACGGTGATGGCTTAAAAGATATTCACGTAGTGCCTTGTAAAGGTAGTGACAATAATGGCTATTAATTGGATAAATGGAGAAGCTTCATATATTGATGTGTTATGGCAGGAGATATCAGAAGAAATACAAATAAACCCAAACAAAGAACTTGTAAGTATACAAATTCAGTGTATAAATAATGCAGAAAGTAGTGGATATTTTGATAAGTTATCTATTAAAGAAAACTTAACCAATGAAAAAATAAATGGTAATAGCATTACCTATATTCCTATAGAGCAGATTAATATTGGTAATTCAATTTGTGAAGTGCCTGTTTTTGCTGCTGTTAAAAATAATAAAATAAGTGCTATTCATATTTTAACTTCTGATGATATTGTTGGTTCTGATATGGATACTATAAAATTAAGTATAGTGAATAAAGTTACTGGAGATATAATATCAACTAAAACTTTCGTTAGTGGTGTAAATGCTATTAATTATAATCTTTGTAATTTTGGAGCAGTAGACTTAGATAAACAAAATATAAGTACTGGAACAGGTCTGTGTTTAAGAATAGATCCAATAAATAATAATAAAATATTTCCACAAAGTGTTCTTGTTATCGAATGGGATATTAATTAGCGAGGTGGTCTTTTGTCTTTTATTTGCAACAAAATAATAAGTGGCTCTAATTGTGGGATTATGAGCTGTTTACAAGTAACTATAAACGGAACAATATATGTTTTTTATATTGTTCAAACTTCTAACACAACTACAGGAGGATTAAATTCAGCATTATATGTATGCAAATTTGACATGAAGTATAATAAGCTAGATTTACATAGCTTATTATTTGTTGACAATGGCCATTTACTATATTTAGGCAATGTAGTATATGATGAAACGGACAATACAATTATAATAATATACCAAGAAGGAGGAAATACAGATGGAACTACCTTAAAATGGAGTAAAATGGATTTAAATTATAATATTATAAGCACAGAAAATTTAAAATTCTTTGAATGGGGAACTAGCGAGGGAATGCCAAATTTATATGCTCCTCAACCGATTTTTAAAAATGTAGCTGATAATAAAAAATGTGTTTGTGGAATTAGACAATACAACACTTCATATTTTATTATGAGAGATAAGAGTATTAAGACAATAAGTACATCAGCACAAAGCTGTGCAGCTCTTAATCCTTTTGAGAATGATGATATAGTAACCCTTAAATACAAAATTGATATATTTTCCTCCATTGATAGTATTTATTTGGTCACATCTGAAAATGAATATTTGCTAGTCCAAAACATGGTGCCACAAGGAATAACAACAATTTTTGATGGTCTTACTTTATTCCAATACAATAATGAGTTGTATATATTATACTGTACATTTGCTCCGCATGATCAGTATTCAACTATAGAACTGGCTAAGATCGCATTAGTATCTGGGGAATACGTAATTACAGAAACTCATACAACAGTTCTTGATCATGCCATACAGTACCCATATAATAATTTTTCTATAGCTAAAATTCAAGATGGTTTGGTGATATATGGTGCTATAGATGGAAAAATGTATAGAGCATATATAACGGATGATGCTTACAATATAGAGTTTGCTGAAATTGGAGAGCTCCCTGAAAATCCAGCTGTGTATTTAAATATACTTCAAACATCAAATTTAAAACCAAATGAGATAAAAGGTATTTTTCAATCATATGCTAGCACTAATCCTTTCATATATGAATTTCATAATGAATATAGCATAGATGAAGGTAATGGGAGTGATGATAAAACAAAAATATATTTAGAATTGCAATCATTAAATAGTACAAATATAAAAATACCTTTTACAGTGCCAACACCTGTAACTTATGATGGTTCAGAACCTCAATGGCTTTTGCATTTTAGATGTAAAATTTATGCCAACGAAGCTTGCACAGATTTAATCGTGCAATTAGATACAATAGATAATGCAGACAGTTTTAAATTAGAAAATAATATAAACTTCCCTTTAAATGGGTTGCTACCAAGCAAATATGGCACAAAGTTATATGTATTAGCAAATATAAGACCAGTAAATAAAATATATGTAGTTTTAGACTATGGAGCTGAAACTTATTAAGTTAGTAGAGATACTAGCTTTTTTAATATAAAACCATATAGTGCATATTTTTTGTTGATTTAAGTCTAAAATTTTATTAGAATGTTACCATAAAATAAAAAAGGAGATAATATATGATTTTATTAGGCTTGTTTACATTAATAGGAATAATTTTAGGATTGATTTTAAAGTACACATTAAAAGTTAAAAATATATTAAATGAAAATTATACTAAAAAAATTTCCAGTATGGTTGTTTTAATATCTATAGCTTCTATGCTAATTGGAGTTATTCTAAATATTTATGTCGTAAATGCAAATGGTAATTTTATGCCAGCAGACAAAGCAGTGGTACAGAAATATAATTTAGATCCAGTAGTTGATGAAAAACATCGCAATGTTTATGATATCCCAAGACACCCTAAACTTATTAATAAATATTATTTTCCAATGCTATCACTAATTCGTAAGGAAATATATAGTATTGGTGATTTAATTGTTTATTTTAGTATAGCAATAATTATTGCAACTTCTATACTTATGATATCTATAATCAGAAATACAGTTAAACCATTGTGATAGTAAAATAAATATATTTACAAAAGAAAGAGTTTTGAAGAAATTCAAGGCTCTTTTTTATACTATATAAATTTTTAGGGGGTGCAGCATGAGTGAAAGCTATGACGGTAAGTTATGTGAAGAAAGACACAAAAATATTACTAAAGAATTAGAGGATCATGAGATTAGGCTAAATAAACATGCAGGAAGGTTGGATGTTTTAGAACAACGAGGTGCAGCAGTAGATACAAAAATCGAAAGCTTGTGTAAACAAATTGAAAATTTAGTAAGTACTCTAAAATGGGGCTTTGGTATAACTGTTACCATTGTCCTTTTTGTTTTGGGGTATTTAATAAAAATGAAATAGGAGTGATTTAAATGAACATTATTAATTCAAATTTACAATTTAGAAGCAATTTATCTTATGGAAACAGACCAGATACTATAGTTTTACACAACGCAGATGCGGTAAAATGCACAATCCAAGATATACACGCTTGGCATTTAGCTAATGGATGGGCAGGTTGTGGTTATCACTATCTAGTTAGAAAAGATGGCTCTATTTATACCGGAAGACCTGAAAATGCAATAGGAGCACATTGCCCTGGAGAAAATGACCACTCAATAGGTATTTGTGCCGAGGGAAAATACATGGTAGAACAAATGCCACAAGTTCAGAAACAAGCCATTATAGAACTTTCTACCTACATTAAGAAGAAATATGGAATTAATAAAGTAGGTGGCCATAAAGAATTTTATTCTACAGATTGCCCTGGAACTAACTACCCACTAGTAGAAATTAAGAATGCTATTTTAAGTGGTAATGCTACAGTTGTAAATAATGTGGTTGCTAGTGCTCCTAATGTTTCTACTTCTGGAACATGGAATGGTTATAATATTGATAAAGCTAAGAAGGTACAAAATCTTGTTAATGGACTTGGAATAGCTAGGTTAGATGTAGATGG
>JAQSXU010000169.1 GCA_029256485.1 Clostridiaceae bacterium | reverse complement strand
AGAAGCAATACAGCATTCAAAATTATTGGATGAAAAAATATCAAAAAATGAAAATTTAAATGCATTAAGCGGAATTCCTATTGGAATAAAGGATAATATCAATGTTACAGGTATGCAGAATACCTGTGCTTCAAAAATTCTTCTAGGGTATAAATCACCTTATGATGCCCATGTAATTGAAAAAATAAAAAAATCAGATGGAATAATAATAGGAAAGCTTAACATGGATGAGTTTGCTATGGGATCATCCACTGAAAACAGCGCTTTTAAATTAGTAAGAAACCCTTGGAATTTGGAAACTGTACCAGGAGGGTCTTCAGGCGGATCTGCAGCATCAGTAGCTGCATGCGAAACACCTTTATCACTGGGAACAGATACAGGAGGGTCAGTTAGACAGCCTGCTTCACTTTGCGGTGTTGTTGGATTAAAACCTACTTATGGAAGAATTTCAAGAAGCGGAGTGGTGGCCTTCGGATCAACTCTGGATCAAGTAGGCACCTTTGGAAAAGATGTTGAGGACTGTGCACTTATAACACAAAGCATTGCTGGTATGGATTCTAAAGATTTTACCACAGCAGATGTTCCAGTTGATAATTATAAGAATAGTTTAACAAAAGATTTAAAAGGGAAAAAAATAGGCATTCCAAAGGAATTTTTTGCAGAAGGATTAGAAGTTGGAGTTAGAAAGGCTGTAGAAGAAGCTATAAAAGTATTAGAAGAAAATGGAGCAGAGGTAAAGCCATGTTCTCTTCCATTAGCCGAATATGGTTTGTCAGCATATTATATTATTGCATGTGCAGAAGCTTCCTCAAATTTAGCAAGATTTGATGGTATTAGATATGGACATAGAAGCAAGGAATCACAGGATGCCATAGATATATACTTTAAATCAAGAAGTGAGGGCTTTGGAGAAGAGGTAAAGAGAAGAATAATGCTTGGTACTTACGTGCTTTCAGCTGGATATTATGATGCATATTATAAAAAGGCATTAAAGGTCAGAAATTTAATTAAACAGGATTTTCAGAGGGTATTCAAAGAATTTGATGCAATAGTGTCTCCTACATCTCCAACAACAGCATTTAAAATTGGAGAAAGAAAAGAAGATATTTTATCTATGTATTTATCAGATATATATACAGTACCTGTAAATGTTGCCGGAGTTCCTGCCATTTCAGTACCATGCGGTTTTTCCAATGGCCTACCTGTAGGTCTTCAAATAATAGGAGATTATTTCAAAGAGAACACACTTTTTAATGTGGCATACAGCTATGAACAATCAACTAAATGGCATAACATGCTAGCAGATTTATAGGAAGGAGTGGAATACTTACATGGAATTTGAACCAGTTATAGGATTAGAAGTTCACGTTGAACTTTCAACAGATACTAAAATTTACTGTGGATGCAGTACTGAATTCGGAGGGAAACCAAATAGCCATGTGTGCCCAATTTGTTTAGGATTACCGGGCTCATTACCGCAACTAAATAAAAAAGTAGTTTCATATGCAATTAAGGCAGGACTTGCTTTAAATTGTGAAATAACAAAGGTTTGCAGAATGGATAGAAAAAATTATTTTTATCCAGATTGTCCTAAAAACTATCAAATTACTCAAGATGAATTCCCTATATGCAAAAATGGATTTATAGAGATAGAATTTGAAAATGGCGATGTTAAAAGGATAGGTATTGAGAGAATACATATGGAAGAGGATGCTGGAAAATTGCTCCATACACAAGCAGGGACCCTTGTAGATTTTAACAGAGCAGGCGTACCGTTGATAGAAATAGTTTCTAAACCGGATATAAGATCTGCAGAGGAGGCAACGTTATATCTGCAAAAACTTAAAAGCATATTATCATCAGTAGGTGTTTCTGATTGCAAAATGGAGGAAGGTTCTTTAAGATGCGACGGAAATATATCTGTTATGCCAAAAGGAAGCAGCGTATTTGGTATAAGAAGTGAAATAAAGAATGTAAATTCATTTAAGTCATTGGAAAAAGCGTTCCAATATGAGTTTATAAGACAAACTACAGCAATAAATAATGGAGAAACATTATCTACTGAAACTAGAAGATGGGACGAAGCAGCTGGAGTTACAACAATTATGAGAAGTAAAGAGGCTGCTAATGATTACAGATACTTCCCTGAAGGTGACTTGGTTACTATAAACATTAGTGATGAATGGATTGAAGAAGTGAGGAAGACTATACCTGAACTTCCCTATGAAAAGAAAGAAAGATTTATAAAGGAGTTCGGCATACCTAAATATGATGCCTCTGTGCTTACATTAACAATGGAAATGGCACAGTACTTTGAAGATACTGCTAACTTAAGCGGAGATCCTAAGTCTGCATCAAACTGGCTAATGGGCGATATTTCCAGATTAATGAATGAAAAACTAATGAGTGTTAATGATTTGAAATTTACTCCAAAACAGCTTGCGCAGTTAATTAAACTAATTAATTCATCAACTATTTCTAACAATATAGGTAAAAAAGTTCTCCAGCATATGTTTGAAACTGGTGAGGATCCAGAAAAAATTGTTGAAGAAAAGGGACTTATTCAAAACAGTGATGAAGGTGTTATACTTGAAGTAGTAAAAAAAGTATTGGATGAGAACCCTCAATCTGTAGAGGATTATAAAAATGGCAAGAAAAGAGCAGTTGGATTTATTATTGGAGTTGTAATGAAGGAAACAAAGGGAAAAGCAAATCCTCAAATTGTTAATAAATTAGTGAACGAAGAAATAAATAAAAGATAAAAAGAAGACTTTAGGGTCTTCTTTTTATATATCTTTTTTATTATCATCTTTCTTTACTAGCATATAAATATTTTGAGTAAGTTTTTCCATTAAATAATTTTTATATTTTAACTGACTTAATATCTGATTTAACAATATAAAGCCCCAAACTAAAACCAGGGTAATGGTGCACATTGTAATTATACCTAAAATCTCAATAGCTAACAGCATATAAAAATAACCTCCAAAACCTTTACAATTATAATTCTTAAATATTATAACACATAAGTTACTGGTAAAAAAATATTAATTTTAAATATTATGTGCTTAATTGGAAAATTTATTTTATTTATAGATAAATAACTTCAACTATAAATTTATATATTGTTTATATATATTTAAATATTGAAATAAGTTATTTAAAAGTGTTAACACATATACTATAAGTAGACACACTTTTTTGGAGGTAATTAAGTGAATTTTATTGACGGCCTTTATGTAAAGATAAGAAGTAAGGAAATTATAAAAGCAAAGAACAAGCTGAGGAAGTTGACAGTTAACACTATTACTGACAGCATTACTAAAAGTTGCTGGAAGGACAATATACAATATGATATTATTTTAAAAAACTCAGAGGAGCTGTTGATTAAGTTAGAAGGAAGAAGTAAAGTATGGTTACTTAAATATGATAAAAAGGCTATTATTTTTTACGATGAATTTGATAAATTTTTAAATTGTATGGATATTTATAAAGCAGAGAAGGGTATTTATATTACAATAGGCGTTTTTGAACCCAAAATATTAAAAAGCTGTCATCATATTTTCTATAATGATGTAAAGTTAATGGATAGCATTAAATTTATAAAGGAACAGCTAGGGTATTGCAAAAAATGTGAGGAAGTACTTAAATATGGAAAATTAAATTTTTATTCATATTTTCCAGATTAAAAGATTGACTATTAGAACTTATTTAATGTTTATTTTTATTATAAATGTCAATAATTAAGCATAAGAACTATTGTATTTATGGAGATAACATTTATGAAAAAGTTTTTATGTTTTTTATTAATTTTATGTATTAGTGGTTTAAATGGGTGTGTTGAAAAAAAGACGGCAGTAATAAACAATAACAATTATGACAATTCTATAATTTATAATATTGGCAAAGTGCCCGATAACCTTATCATTATAGATAATAAAACTGACAGTAGTATTTTGACTGCTATTTTTCAAGGACTTGTTAAATATGATAGTAATAACAATATAGTTGGAGCTTTGGCTGAGAACTATACTATTAGTGATGATAAACTAACTTATAAATTTAACATTAGAAGTGATGCTAAATGGAGTGATGGAAGTAAAATAACGGCAAATGATTTTGTTAACTTTTTTAAGGAATGTTTAAAAAAGAATATTAACAATAATGATAATTTAGATTGTATTTATGGAGTAAAAGAATATAGAAGTTCCAAAAGCAACTTTAGTAATGTTGCTATAAATGCATTAGATGACAGTACATTTCAAATAAGATTAAATTATCCCTGTGATTATTTGTTAAGCTTATTAACCTTACCAGAGTATACATTAAGAGTTATTGATTCTAATTTAGATAAATGGAAGGATAATTATAAACAAATAAAATATTCAGGTCCATATATAATTACTTCAATGGATTCTCAAGGAAGTATTAGGTTAGGTAAAAATAATTACTACTGGAATAAAAATAATTTAAAAAATAATAATTTGATTTTTTCTACAATTAGCAATGATGAAGCGGCCTTTGCAAATTTTATTACAGGAAAAATAAATGTTTTAAAGGAACCACCTATAAATCAAATTGAGGATTTGAAATCAAATGATAATATAAATTTTTTAAAGGGAAACACCATAATAGCCTTAGCATTTAATTTAAAGAATAGGTCTGATAGCAGCAGCAGTGCATATACTTTAAATAACGATTTCAGAAGTGCTGTTTCATTATATTTAGATAGGAGTATAATATGCAGCAGCATATTAAAAAATAAGTATGATGCGGCAGTTAACTATTTAAACTATAATGATAGTACAGGATTAGATAAAGCATTTTTCCAAAAGAAAAGCTCTAAGGATAAAGCAAATGAATTAATTGAAAAGATCAAATTGACTAAGGACTATACATTTAATCTGATATATATGGACTCTATAGAAAATAAACTATTAAGCGATACCATAATTTCCCAAATTAATAATAGTAAGCTTAATTTGAATATACAGGCGGTGCCTTGTGATGAAGAAGAGTTCAAACAAAAGATAAGTGATGGAAAATATGATTTAGCTCTTATAGAAATTCATAAGGATTTTGATTCTCCAATATCATTATTAAAAAAATGGGAAAAGGATTCACCATATAATAGTTTTGGATATAATAATGAAAAGTTCAATAACATTATGGTAAAATTGAATTTTGAAAAAAATGATAACATAAAAAATCAATATATTCATGATGGAGAAAATATTTTAATGAGTGAACTCCCATTTATACCTATAGGTATTAAAAAAAATATATTGTGTGTTAAGAATAATATAAATGGTATATTTATTAATAAAAACGAAAATCTAATTTTTGAAGAAGCCTATATTTCAAAATAAAATAAGGAGAACAGCTATTTTTCAATGGCTGTTTTCCTTATTTTTGTATTTCCTTTTAGGAGTAAAATATGCACAATCATTACTTATACCAAAAACTAATGATCTAGGAGTAATGTGATTTAAGGTACATTTGCCGTTTTCCTCGAACCCACATTTGTTAGAGCAATTGATGTTCATCATAATAAAACCTCCCAAATTACAAATACAGCTATTTAAGAGTATATCAATTATTTTAACCCAAGTATTACGATGATATGTTTATTAATTGTTTCTAAAGCTGTAAATAGAAAGAAATAGCATCAAATATGAATTAAAAAAACATACTTGATGCAAAAATATCTAAGTGGTTTCTGTCAATTGCTCATTACCTTTCTGAATTTTTTCATTAGGCTTTAAACAGAATAAAATCATAAATATACACAATAGGTATTTGTTTGTATCAAAGGTAAATTTATCTTGCTTAAAAATTTGTTTTTTGAAATTATAGATAATGGATTTCAATAAAATCGGGGCAGCCTCAGCACTTTCGGGTGTTGCGATATTTGCCATTCTATAATTTGATTCATCTAATAAATCTTTGGAATTTAGGGAAAAATTTAAATATCTTTCAGCCATACTAACAGTTGGCGCTTCTGGCCAGCTAGGAGCTAATCCAGAATTTATAACCATGTTTTTATAAACATCTACAATAAGATTATCACCATTTGCTTCGTCCTCTTCACCTGAAAAATATAGACATAAAGACAAAATATATAAAACTATTTCACTGCAGTAATATTCAACATCGCTCTTATCATGATTTTTAATAAAAATATTATGCTCATCATCATAAATGCTTAGAATTTTGGAGGCTAGTTCATTTGCAAAATTGTCAAATTTCATTATACCGAAGTTTTCATAGAACAATTTGCAGTTAATATAAGTTAATAAATCACATTCCATATTTTTTGAATCTAAAACTAATGGATTATATCTGGTTAATAATAAATCCATAACATCTAAAATTAGGGCTTTATTTTCTATATCAGTACAGTAGCTAAAATATATATTTAAGCCTAAGCAAATTTTAGAAAGTTCATCTGTTGATACAGTATACATCTCTTCCTTGAAATTCAAAAGCATATTGAATATATCATTAGAAAAGACTCTATAACTTTCACTAATGCTATCTTTTAGCATAATTGAATACTTATAATAGGCAGCCATCATGAGAATATGATCGGAAAATCTAAACTTCTCATTTTTATTTTCCAGCCTGGTTTCATCAAATAATTCATCGCTTGAATCCACCTTATCGGTGAAAACACCATCTGGTGTTCTTAAGTTGGCAGCATAAAACTCCAATTGTTTACGGGCTAGACTTTTATACAAAATTCCTAAGTTGTATTTTTCTAAATCTATATCCTTAAACTTAGCATAGTATTCAGCCATTTCTAGTATTGATAATGTCATTAAACTGTTAGAAAAAATATTAAATTCTTTTTTGAATTTTTTATAGTTTAAGGAAAATACATTATTTTCGTAATCAAGCTTACAATTTCCTTTCTTATACACACATAAAAGTGGAGAATTTGATTTAAATATGTTAATATCAAATTTGGATGTACTTTTTAGTAAATCTTTTGTGGGAATTGTTAGTCCA
>JAQSXU010000168.1 GCA_029256485.1 Clostridiaceae bacterium | reverse complement strand
AATTGATTTTTTCAAAGAAAAGCACCTGCTAAAAACAGGTACTTAAGCTCCAATATTTTTTGTGTCTCCATTAAATTTTCACCTAAAAAGTATAAATATCCTTTTTCCCAACAACAATCACTAATCTCTTCTTCAAATCATCGCCTTCAAATTCATTTCTAATAAAATTACTTTCTTCATACTTTTTAAGCTGCTTTAATCCTTCTTCTTTCACTTTTTCTATAGTGTTTCTTTCACTTTCTTTTACATATTTTAATTCAATAAGATATTGAAATTTAGTTACATCCTTGAATTGAATTTTCCTTTTTAGAAGTATATCAACATATCCTTTGTTATTTTCCACTTCACTTTGCACAAAATAAGTACTATCTACACCTAGAAGTGTTAGCACCATCATTTTAACGTGCTTCTCGTCCATTTGTATTAAATCTCTATTTGATAAATCTTCTAATATTCTTCTTAAAAATTCTATGAAAGGCTCTATATTTCCATTCATTCTCATTTCATTAACTGCTATTCTTACATCTCGCACTTGAATATTATAATCCTCGTTAATCTTTTGGAAATATTGCTCCCAATATATAGTCTTTATAACATGGTTAGGAATTTTCAAAACCGTTCCAAGAGGACCCTCCTCTTTTATTGTAAGCATCCCTAAATAAAATAGAAGGGATTTAAAGTTTTCTGTTACACTATACATAGTATGAATATTAAATCTATCTACCAGCATTGTTGAAGTTTCACCTGTAGTCATTATTTCTTCTAGTGCTTCTTTATCATTAAAATTATAAGCTAATTGATTTACTTTTCCATAATCTGTTTTTACATTATTATCTATCATCTCTTTTGGATATCTATTATAAGATAAATAATTATCTAAAAAATACATCGACATATCTGGATTAAAAACTGAATCACCATATTCATTAAACTTATATCCATTGTAATAGGTTGTCATATCTTCACATAGCTTATTTTTCAAATCAACATCTTTTATTTCAACTTCATTTATAACCGATAGCAATTCTTCTTTAGCAAATCCCATCATAGCATTTAAATTTTCATCTAAAGTATAATTTCTTGTTATATTAAAACCACTTGTTAAATCATCCAGCATTATTGGACTTACACCTGTCATGAATATTCTATTTATATTATCCATAGTAGCATCTTTTACTGCCTTGTAAAATACTTTAACAAAGCCTTCCCCGTGAAGTATACTTTCATAAGTATTTTTTTTGCCACCTGTAATAAGTTCATTTGCAAAATTATCATATTCGTCTATTAATAAAAATATTTCCTTATCTATTTGGCTAGCTAAAAGAGAAATATATTGAACAACTAACTCTGCACTATCAATTTCATTTGGCATGGATATATTTCCTAAAAAATTTGAATACCTACTTATAAATTTTCTTGCGGCTAAAAGTACTTTTGTATTAAAACTTTTTCTAAGTTCTTCTTCACCATGACCTGCATCTATTCCTGCAAAGCTTATCTTCCAAACTAAAAATTTATTTCTTTCTTCTGTTGGATATTTCCCTATATATAAGTCACTAAACAAACCTTCAAATTTATCTTTTTTATTTATATCATAATAATTTTCAATCATTGATATAAATAAACTTTTCCCAAATCTTCTTGGCCTAATAAAAAATTGATATGGTGCATAATTATCTAAAATTTCTATATAATTAGTTTTATCAACATAAAGATATCCTTTATTTCTGAGTACTTCAAAATTTGAAATTCCATAAGGTATTCTTTTCATTTATTTCTTCACCTCTCATCTTAACTTATTTTATTATAACCTAAATTTGTTTTTTCTAAAATATAAATAAACCCTATTAAAACTAAATAAAAAGAATGATCTACTAGGGTGAATAGATCATTCTTCATATTGGATATTTATATTTTATAAAGTATCCATTTACACTTTTCAATATCATACTTGATTTCAAATATTCTTTCTGTTCCCTCTATAACCGCGCTGCAAGTATAAACCAGCAGTTTATTCCCACATAATTTTTCTAAATCCATACTTATTATTCTATCTACTTTTATCACTTTCCATTTGTTATCTTCTTCTATTCTAAATTTTATTGGAGCTATTTTACCTCCACTTTTAAAATAAGCTATCATTTCTATTTCCTTAGAAACAACCTTCATCCTTTGCACTTCCCTTACAATAAGCTACTCATCATTGGATAATACTGATCTGAACCGGTACCACCATCTAGTGGCTTTACACCTGAATGTAAAAATGTTGATCTCATAACTGAGTCTTTGCCATATTTATTCCTTAAAGCATCTAAGGTCTTATCCAGTTTTCTCTCCTTTTCATTTTTTTCAAAATCAAATAAGGTTTGTTGGCAATATTCATTACTGGTGAGTTTCGTTACTCTAACTCCTAATTGCCTTATCTTTTCACCTCTCCAAACCTCTTTAAAAGCTGCCTTTACTCCTTCAAAAATTGCAATTGTTGAATCAGTACAGCTGACTAATGGCTTTTGGTGAGAATAATAAGCAAATTGATTTGTTTTAACACTTATGGCTACAAGCCTGCAAAGACTGTTATTTTCTCTAAGCCTTTTAGCCACACTTTCTGTTAAGGATAAAAGCACCTTTAATGCTTGCTCCATTGTTTCAACATCATAAGCAATTGTAGTTGAATTTCCTATTCCCTTAACTTCTAAATAATTAGATTTTCTTACCTCTGAATTATCTATTCCATTTGCATATTCATAAATTAACTTTCCATGAGAATGTAATTTACTTATTAAAAATTTCAAATCTGTTTTAGCCAATTCTCCTATTGTATTGATATTAAATTTATGAAGTTTAGCCGCACTTGCACGACCTACCATAAAAAGTTCTTCTACTGGCAGCGGCCACATCTTTTCAGCCATTTCTTCTTTAAATAAAGTATGAATACAATCTTTTGGCTTAAAATCACCAGCCATTTTTGCAAGCAATTTGTTTGTAGATATTCCAATGTTAACTTTAAAACCAAGCTCTTCATTTATTCTCATTTTTATCTTCATTGCCATTCTTTTATAATTTTCTTTAAAATGACTGCAATCCATAAAGCATTCATCTATGCTGTACCTTTGAATATTAGGAGAATATTCACAAAGTAATTCATAAAGTGCATTACTTGCTTTTACATACCAATTGTAATCTGGAGGATAAACTACAAGCTCTCTACATTTGAGCCTTGCAGAATATATTGGTTCACCCGTTTTAATTCCATATTTCTTTGCAGGAATAGAAGCTGCTAATATTATTCCATGCCTATTTTCCTCACTCCCTCCAATCACTGAAGGTATTTCTCTGATATCAATTACACTCTCATCCCCATACTGCAAAAGCTTAACTGCTGTCCATGATAGATAGGCTGAATTTACATCAATGTGAAATATTATTTTTTCTTTATTATTAAACGCATTCTCATCAAACATATAACCAACTCCAAACATTTGTTCTGTTATCATTATAAAGAACAACTGTTCTGTTGTAAAGTTAAAATAATAGTTAAATTCATTTTAGGCTAAAACGAAAAGTTAAACTCCATATGTAAAAGTAAATTCTATGTACATAAAATTCAGTTCTGCAAATATTTATTATGAAATATATGCAGATTTATTTAGGCTAAAACATTTATTTTTTCTATTTGGACTGACATTAAAAGGCACTTACATTTTCTGTAAGTGCCCCGTATTATAATATTGAATTACTTTTTTAATTAAAGAATTACAGTTGCAGGTATTTTAATTGTTACTGTTCCTCCAGGTAGTATATCTCCAACATTAACTATAATATTTTTAGATGTTGAACTTGAATCAACACTTCCTTGAGTAGTTGTTACTCCACTAACATTAAAATCAATATGATTTGGTGCTGGATCATTTAATACTACTGCTTTAGCTGTTTTTGTACCAGTATTAGTTATTACAAGAGTATATGTAAAATTATCTCCAATCCATACGTCTTTTACATCTGCTGTCTTTACTACACTCAAGGTAGTATCAGCTGTTCCATGAAATATAATCGTAACTTCTCCACCAGGGTTATTGGTATTGGTACCTTTGGCATGAGCAATATTAGTTATGTACTCTGAATCTGATGGTGTTGGATCATTTCCTTTTGGTGCTACAGTTACTAAACATGATGCACTTAAATTGCTTCCATCTAATGTTGTAGCTGTTATTGTTGCCGTCCCTGCTCCTATAGCTGTCACTTTTCCATTTGAATCTACTGTTGCAATTGAAGGATCACTTGATTTCCATGTTACTTGTGCTCCTGCTGGAGTTGTCGTTGCTATTAAAGTTTCTGAATCATTTATTATTAAATTTGTAGATGTCTTATTTAATGAAATCGACTTATTTTCTTTAGCCACAGTAACAATGCATTTAGCTGTTAAGCCATCAGCTGTTGTTGCTGTTATTGTACAAGTTCCTACACTTATTCCTGTAACTTCACCTGTAGTAGGATTTACAGGTGCTATACTAGTGTTATCTGATGTCCATGTTACTGTAGCACCAGCTGGTGTTGTTGTTGCTGTTAATTGTTGTGAATCACCTACATTTAAATTGATTGTTGACTTATCTAATGTTATTGATTCATCATATGTTATTAGCATTCCGTTATTATCAATATCTATTGCATCAAAATACCAATATGAACTTCTTTCACATATAATTTCAACATCATGTTCTGTAAAGTCTAAACCACTTTTTTCAAATTGAAGAATCATTCCAGTATAATTATTAGTAACCTTTGAGTAATCATCACTTCTGAAATTGCCAACACTAACTCCATCTATATATACCTCATTATTAGCATAATATGAATCAGCCCTATTCTCAGCAATTATTCTAATCTTTGAACCTTTAAATTTAAATTTTATGTTATCATTAATTAGGCTATTAGTATGAGCAGTTTTATCATAATCTCCACTAGAATGTGAATCTCCTGCTGGCCAATATTTCCAACTTCCAATATATCTTATTTTATTATTTGTGTCATCAATTCTTTGCCATCCACTTTCAGGGGATGTTAACTGTTGTCCAACAGTAGCTGCATTAGCACCATTTCCACCATATATCATTCCAATTCCAATAATGGCTAAAGCCATCACAAACATTATACTAAACTGTTTAAAGTAATTTTTCATTTATCATTCTCTCCCTTATTTTCAATAATAAATGAATGCGCATTCCTTATGTTTATTTTAGTTCTAATACCAATTAAATCCAACAATAATCGTAATACAAATTCCTTTATATCTAAGAAATTTAGTAAATTTTTACATGTATTATTATCCATATTTATACTATTTCATTTTAAACAGATACAAAAAAGGACTTTTTATTCAAGCCTTTATTTTTATATACACTTATTTACTTGTACATCCTATTTTCCTATGCTGTAGCATTTATTACTGCACTTATGTGAGCAGTGCTATTCATATTTAACTTGTAATGATTTGATGCCCAAAATCTTAACCACTACAATTTTGTAGTGGTTAATTAATATGATCTACTATAAATATTTTTATTTACTAGTTTTATTGAAATTATCATCAGCAGGAGTATTTGTAGATTTTCCAGCATTTTGTGTCCACTTATATTTTGAATTCATCATTTCAAGTATTCTTGAAGTACTAGTAGGCGCATATCCTGCATCATTTCCAGTATCAACTCCATTTACCATTTCGGCTGGAGCATCAAATCCCATTGAATAGAAATATAAATCTCTTGACGCTCCATGTTTAGAAGCTTGGTTTATCAGACCAGTATAATCAGGATAAACATCTATAAAAGCAGTTAACTGTTTCATTCCGTCATTACTATCTCCAATCCATAGATCATTTATATTACTTGACTTATATTGTTCAAAAACAACACCTTTTGTTTTTAATGATGTGACATAATTACGGCTAACTTCCCCAGTCCATTTGTTGCCTAAATAAGATTTTTCACCCTTTGACCAGAATGGATCTAGCAAACATATTCTATCAGGTAAAATATTACTGCTAATTGTTCCACTATCAACTAAGTTACTGATAAGCATACCACCATTTATAACCATTTGACTTCCTAAAGAATGACCTGCCAATCTTATTTCACTACCCGAAAAATTTTTCATAGCTTTTACATAATCATCTACAAAAAGTTGAGCAGCAGATACAGTAGGTACATTGATTGAATTATAGCTACCGTCAACTTTTCTCCATCTCATACCTTTAGATCCAGAAGTTGTCCAAATTTTAGCTTCTGCATCTTTAACTTCAGATTCATCGGATAATTGATTCCAGTAAAAAATACCTATATTCCATCCTTTATCACCCCAATAATTCACAGTATCTACATCAGCACCGTAACTAGAATCATTGTGACTAGGATTAAAAATTTCTCTATATAGCTTTTCTGTTTTATCCTTTTGCCAGCCATGAATATAAATAACAGTTGGCTTAGAAGAGTCAAAGTATTTATTACTTTCTCCTGAAACGAATTTTTGAGATACATTTCCTTTACCAAACCAATAGATACCAGTATCCAATGTTTTAGCATCATATTTAGTAGCCGCACTAGCCATAGTTCCATTTTGAATTAATCCAACACTAATAACTGTGAATACCATAACAAACATTAAACAAAACTTTTTAAAATAATTTTTCATTTATCATTCTCTCCTTTATGTAACTTAATAATAAATGAACGCGCGTTCTATATATTTATATTAATTCAATAATTTGTTAAATCCAACAATAATCGTAATACAAATTCCTTTATATCTAAGAAATTTAGTAAATTTTTACATGTCTAATTATCCATATTTATACTTTTTTACTTAAAATAGATAACAAAAAAGGACCTTATTATTTAAGTCCTCAATGTTCTTATCATATCTTATTTCCAAATTATATCATAACATTAAAAGATACCTGCATTTTGCAAGTACCTTTCATAAACTTTATATTTAATTATCTTTTCAGTCAATTTATGCTATTACAGTT
>JAQSXU010000167.1 GCA_029256485.1 Clostridiaceae bacterium | reverse complement strand
TTTTCCTTATTATAAATCTTTGAAGCGCATACTCTGTCTATAAACATTTCCACCACGTATTTAACAGGCATTTTCATACCCACATATCCATCTTCTCGTTTTGGTCCATGGTCTATCCAGTATTCAAAGTGATGCTTGTTTCTGCCCTTATGATGAAGCCATGGCTCAGAAACTCCTTCTTCCAGCTTTTGTGCTGCATTAGGACTCATGTTTCCTCTGAAATATTTTACTCCTGCTGAAAACTCTACCCAGGAATATTTTGATAAATCATGGAGGAGACCTTGTTTATAAAGTTCCACCTTGAAACAGTATTTCATAACCAGCATTTTATGATTTGTAATTGTTTTAAAATGATTAACTGCATTACTAATTTTATTATTCTTCAAATTTACCCATCCCTTTGTGTATCTAATCATTTGCTTGTTTAACAAAACCAATTAAACGTAACAAGTATATTATAATTGTTTTATGCTGTTTAAGGCAAATATGTCTGCTAAGTCATCATCTTACTATTGCCATGATAGTTTTACATATTATTTAAATCAAATGATTATTTATTTAACTTCATCTATAAACATGTCATTTGTTCTTTTTACTTTATTGCCACATTTAGGGCATGTGCCTCTAAGCAGGCTATATGGTTCAACCTCCCATTCATATTCATCTATGTTGCACTTCATTAAAACCTTTCTATTATATCCTGCATATTCACTAATAAGAATATATTCCTCAACATATTACAATTTTATCATATGAAATGCCCCAAGTATAATGAATATAATTTCCATTGACAGACCTCTTTCGTAAAAACTTAAAAAGCACCTTCCGACGAAGGTGCTCTAATAATTATTTTCTTGCAGGGATGATACTGTTCTTTTTAATCGATTGTATATAAATCATAGTTACGGGTTCCAAGTCCAATTTCTTCTGCATGCTCTACAGTATGAATCCCATGTCTGGATTCCATTCTTTCAATTAGTGCAGTTCCATCTGGAGCCGCATATACCAGGTCAACACATGCCTGATCCAGTGCAACAGGATCCAGGGAAGCAAGAATTCCAATATCGGCCATTTCCGGTTTTGCTGGATGAGAATCACAGTCACAGTCTACTGATAAGTTATTCATAACATTGATATAAATAATGTTTCCATTTTTATAATCAGAAACAGCTTTTGCAGCTTCAGCCATGGACTCTAAAAAGTCATCCTTTGGTGTATTGATTCCAAAACCTGTGGTTTCCTTACCTGCAGTGTGAATGAGACTCTTTCCCATAGAGGATGCAATTCCGATGGACATATTTTTAAGCACTCCTCCAAAGCCGCCCATGGCGTGACCTTTAAAATGTGCCAGGTTAATTACAAAATCATAATCCGCAAAATGTGAACCAACCATATCCTCCTTCAGATGTTTTCCTTCAGCAACGGGAATACTCATTGAACCCTCTGCATCCATAATGTCAACAGGTGCAATGGCAGTAAATCCATGATCTTCAACAACATGACGATGAGACTCAGTATCTGCACGACCTCCGCCATATGCAGTATTGCATTCTATGATGGTGCCATTAGCTGACTGAACCAAGGGTGCTATTAA
The DNA here is from genome assembly GCA_029256485.1 of Clostridiaceae bacterium. Next base: position 5,436 of record JAQSXU010000167.1, on the reverse strand, counting down.
GTTAGGTGAAAGAAAATAGTGGCCTCCCGGTTCTCCGCTGGATATTTTCACTGCTACTTTTCCTTCAGGCTTACGTTCTAATGCTTCATAAGCAGCCATTAGCCCTTCAGCACTGATATCTTTTGTCATATAAACAACTGCTTTGTTTTCATTGTCACTGTTTTTCTTACTTGTTACTAATTTCATACTATTATCTCCTTTTATTCAATTTCAGACATTTTAACTACTGCCTATAAATTTAGTTTATTCCTTTGAGTTAACTCCAAGTCAAGGATAATTTAAAAAAACGTTTTATAATTAGCAAAAAACTCTAATTGCTATTTATAATTTTCATAAATAACAATTAGAGCTTCTATCTGTCAATTAAATTATTTTATATTTATCCCCAGTTCATATGCCTGGTTTGGAAAACCGATCTGTTCAATTACTTCCCTTACCGGACATCCTGTTGCAAACAACTTTCCTGATGGCTTGCACAATATTCACATGCCAGACATGGTTTTACCTCTTCAAAGGCTGCATCAAAACGAAGTACATCATGTCCTGCTTCTTTTGCACCTTCAATAAATTATATTTTTTACCAGTTGTCTGTTTTTCAACGGAATAATAACTATAAATCCTTAACTCAGGTTCAGGTCAAGTACTTTTTACTTTTCTTTTTTACTTGCTTTCCAAGAAGCTATCAATTCATTTGTAATAGGCCCGCACTTCTTATCATAAGTATCTATTTTGTAATTAATAACATCCAGAGTTTCCTTTATATCATGCATTTTTCTTTCCAGTCCCTGTTTTGTTTCAAGGAGTATCTTCCGTCTTTCCTCCTTTGTTGACTCGCCCTGCATGGCAAGATTCATATATTCATGAATAGCCTCCAGCGACACCCCTGCTTTTTTAAACTTCATGGCAAACTCAATCCAGCTTACTGACATTTCATCATAATTTCGGATCCCTGACTCTGTTCTTGGAACTGATGGAATTAAACCTATTCTTTCATAATAGCGCAGGTTATCTATTGAAATGCCTGTTTTCTCTGATACCTCTTTTATTGTCATTTTAATTACTCCTCCTGAATTTCTAAGACTTTATTATTTCTCACGGATGTTTATTCTGCTTTATATTTAGATAAGAATAGCCGCATAAAATTATATGCGACCAGTACACTGAATAAAGTGATTTATATTAATCAATAAAACAGTTTCCATTGATTTTAAGTCAGGTTTGTCACAACTTTTTCTAACCTTTCTAATCCATCTATCAATAATTTTCTTGGACATGCTATATTTATTCTAATAAAACCTTCTCCTGCTTCTCCATATGTGACTCCATCATTAATTATCATATGACCTTGCTCAAGAATTTTTTTACTAAGCTCCTTTGAGCTAATACAAAGGCTTCTGCAATTGATCCATATTAAATAAGTAGCCTCAGGTTTAACAGCCTTCAGCTTGGGAATCCTCTCATTAAGGAAAGTAATTAAATAGTCCCGGTTTCCTTCTAAATAATCCAATAACTGATTTAACCAGTGCTCTCCCTCATTATAGGCAGCAATTAAAGCCTCAATTCCAAAAGCATTGGGTTCTATAGCTTCATTAATATTCAGTGAGCGGTTTACTTTTTTTCTGTAACCCTCATTAGCTGTTATTATATTTGATGTTTTAAGGCCTGCAATATTAAAGGTTTTGCTGGGTGCTGTACAGGTAATGGAGTTCATTAAAAACTCTTCACTGATTGATGCAAAAGGAATATGCTTATTACCTCTATATACTAAATCTCTATGAGCTTCATCAACCACAACCAATACATTATGCTTGATACATATTTCACCTAACCGCATAAGCTCATTTTTACTCCAGACCCTGCCAACGGGATTATGAGGACTGCATAAAATAAAAATTTTCACTTTTGTATCTGAAGCCTTTTTTTCGAAATCATCAAAATCTATTTCATAGTGTTCACCATTGTATTTTAATTCATTTAATACAATTTCACATTTATTATTTGTTATAGAAGTATTAAAGTAGTTATAAACCGGTGATTGAATCAGAACCTTATCTCCAGGTTCTGTGAAAGCCTGAACAATAGCAGAAAGTGATGGTATTACACCAGTACTGACTTCTATCCATTCTTTTTTTATTTTAAAGTTATGTCTTCTATCCCACCAGCTTACCTCAGCCTCATAATAAGCAGCAGGAATGCCTGCATATCCGAAAATCCCATGCTGTACCCTTTTTTCTAAGGCTTTAATAATTGGATCTGCTGTTTTAAAATCCATATCAGCTATCCACATTGGTAAAATATCTTCTTCTTTAGACATGTCCCATTTAACACTATTTGTATTTCTTCTATCAATTATTTCGTCAAAATTATACTTCAAATCAAATCCTCCTCATAAATTATTTAATATCAGCTTCAGTAATAATTTTAGTTTTGGAATAATCTAATTTGGGGTCGTCCAGTATAAGCTCCTTAATACCTTTTGCTTTTATAACACCGCTGATTGGATTTTTCACACTGCCAACTATATTTGTAATGTCAGCCTGAACTGTAGAATACTCAAAGCCTAAGTCAGTATCAATCATTTGGCAATTTTCTAATACTAAGTTTTCTGCATAACACAATGGCTGCGTTCCGCTGATTTTACAATTAACAAGTTTTAGATTTTTAGAATACCATCCAAGATATTCTCCATCCAAAACAGAATCATATACCGTTATATCTTCAGTATTCCAAAAAGCATCTTTAGATATTATAATACAATTTCTCACAACACCTTTTTTTACATGCTGGAAGGAGTAATTTCCATGTAATTTAAAATTATTAAGTTCTATATTGGCACCGTGCAGTAATAAATAATTACCTTTAAATTCAGAATCGGATATTTTAACATTTTTACAATCCCACAGGGTTTCTTCTGTATCCATTATAGTATTATTAATGGTAATATTCTGAGCATCTCTAAAAATCTTAGGTGCATCAACCTTACAATTACTCATTAACACATCACTTGTGTACCAAATAGCAGCACGGCTGCCATCTGAAAAATAGCTGTGTTCAATTTCTACATTTTTGTTATGCCAAAATGGGTATTTACCTGAGAAATTACAATTTAACACTTTCACATTTCCACTCTCTTTAACTGCAGATTCCCCCGGTAAAAATTCACTGTCCTTTATTTGTACATTAAAAGACTTAAATAATGGGCGTTCCCCTTCAAATGTCCCTTTTTCTATTAATTTCATTATAATCAATCCTCTCTATTTATTTAATTTTTTTATGCAGTGTTATACTATGGTTGTCCCTACTCTTCTGGCAGAAACAATGGAAACACTGGGTTTAATTCTTCATATTAATTGTCCCCTAAAAAAAGCAGTATGAAATTTTCATACCACTTTCTTTTATTCAACATTATGACTATAATATTTCATTTATGCATGCAATTGCATTTAATGTTCTTGGAAATCCAATATATGGCATGCACTGTGTTATAACATCCAGCAAGACTTGTTTATCATTTCCTACTGCAGCATTTCCTTGAATATGTGCACGGAGCTGATTTTCGCAGCCTCACAGGGCTGCAATGATACTGAAAGTTATAATTTCTCTTGTTTTCAGATTCAGTCCCTTTCTGGTATAGGTATCACCAAAACAGAAACCGGAAAGATAATCCTGAATATGTTTAAGATTGTCCGGTGCGTTAGCCCTCATGGCCTCAATATTATGGTCACCAAAGATGGTTTTCTGCACAGCAATTCCCTTATCCAGTCTGTTATCTTCTGTAGTTGTGGACTGTTCCTCTATAGGATGCTTTATTCCATTTTTTTCAAATACCTGATTTGCAGTAATAACAGCTTTTTCAACCTTTGAAAATCCAATATATGGAGCACATTGATACAATGTCTCTTTTACTTCAACTGGAGAAGCGCCAATATTCAGTGCAGCTTCAATATGTTCTGCACACTGTTCCATATTGAAATTTGTGATATTGACTACAATTGTCACCAGTTCACGGAGCTTTGCCTCTATGTTTCCATGCTGCCATACCTCACCATATATAAACCGCTTCATTACTTCATCAAATTCAGGGTCTGTGATCTTTAAAGCATTATTTTCTTTTTCCCACAATTGCTTTTGTATTTTTTCACTATTTTCTATTCTATTCATGACACACATCCCTTTACAAAATCTTTATTTTACAGATTTGTCCATATCATAACGCTGCTGCACAGCGATAACCGCCATCTGCCTCATTCTCAAATTATTTTAATTTATTGTAATCTTCATCTGATACCGGCTCCAGCCAAACTGCTGGACCAGTCTGCACATTTGTCTCTACTGAAAGATGTACAAACCAGCTGTCTTTTGCAGCACCATGCCAGTGCTTCACATTTGCAGGTATTTTTACCACATCACCAGGATGAAGTTCCTGAGCCGGATTTCCTTCTTCCTGGTACCAGCCTCTTCCCCCTGTAACCAGAAGAATCTGACCGCCTGCATGCTTATGCCAGTTGTTGCGGCAGCCAGGTTCAAAGGTTACATTGCCAATAGGGCAATTATATTCTGTTCCAGGCATCACAAGCATTTGTAACCATGCCTGACCAATAAAGTTCTTACTAAATATCTCCGGAAGTTTTTCTCCCTTTGGAAAAATCACACTATTACTTAAATCATTATTCATTATTATCATCCTTTCTTATAGGTACAAACATTTTGAAACTCACTAATATTATCTCCTTAATAAAATAATGAAATGCATTCATTATTTCCTTTATCAGTGATGATTATAGTCCTTTGAGTTAACTCTAAGTCAAGATATATTAAGAATTTTTTTTGAAACTTTTTATCTTCATATAAAAACAGACAGCCAGATTCTATCTTCTGACTGCCTGTAATATATTATTTATGGTGCTTAAAAGCACCTTCCATGGAAGATGCTTTAACTATTATATATTTTCTACAAACTGAATTTTTAATCCATCTGGATCTAATACATAGAAAAACCTGGTGTGCGGATTTGGCTGAAATGGTCCGCTTTCAATATCCATACCTTTTTCTTTAACAAAGGTTATCATTTCATCTACTGAATTCACTTCAAATCCAAATGAAATATCATGACCATAATTTACTTCTTTCAATGCTTCATTGTGAATCAGTTCAATCTTTGTTTCACCATCACCTAAAAATGCAATTGCAACTCCCGGCCCTGCATTGAATCTTCTGTTTATATTAAGGCCCACTATGTCAGTGTAAAATTTTAAAGATTTCTCAAGATTTTTAACCATTAATGTACTCCAGCAAAATTTCATAATAGTATTCCTCCATTAGTTAATTTTAATCCGGTGCCACTATAGTATATTCTTTGATTCCAATTTATTAATGGTCTGCTTAACAAAGTCAATTGCCTGAGATTCACTCTGTCCCTTATGTTTAATTTCCTTA
>JAQSXU010000166.1 GCA_029256485.1 Clostridiaceae bacterium | reverse complement strand
GGGAGTAAATATTAAAGTGTTTGAGAAATCTGGTATGAGAAAAGACCGTGTTTCAAGTATTGGATACAATTATTGGGTTCAATGTCAGTTGGAAAGAAAATTACAAAAACCAAAAAACACCAACTTCGACATATCAGACGTAATGCAATTTCGTCAACCAGAGTTACGTGCATATTAAAACAAATAATATCACACATTTACATCACTAACATGAATAAATAAAAATAAATAAAGAAAGGAGGTTGTCATGGACACAGAACAGATTATACCAGATAAAAATCTACTAGACCAATATAGTCAATTAATGTTTGCAAATTTACGCAAAAGTCTATTACAAGATTTAGTAAATAACAGAAAAGAAAGTGCTTTATTTACGAAATACCCAATTGATAAAGTTGTTGCGATGCTTGAAAGTCCATTAAAAAATGAAAAAACGTTACGTACAATGAGTAGATTTCTTTATTGTACAAGCTCTCATTATTATAGATTAGTAAACTATTATGCAACATTGCCAGTGTTTAACTATATTGTCACTCCTGCAACTCTTCCTAAAAAGATAAACAAAAAGACATATAAAGATACATATATAAAGATAATTTATCAGCTAGAAAAGTATAACTTGAAATGTGAAATACCTAAAATTATGGCTATAACGTTTCTTGAAGGAATATTTTATGGACTAGAATATGAAACATCAGATGCTTATTATATTCTACCATTCAATAGTAATTATGCAGAAATTTCTTCTACCGAAGATGGTACATATGTGTTTTCAATTGATTTAAACTATTTCACTACCGATAGATTATATTTGCTAGATTCTTACGGCGAAGAAATCAAAAATGCCTATTATCAATACAGAGGAAGCAAAGAACTTAATATTAAAGGAAATACAAAGTTAAGATGGTTTGAACCTAGTAATGGTATTTGCATTAAAGCAGACGAAACAGATATGTTGTATAGCATACCAGTCTTCTCTTCTACTTTTTTAGATATCTTGCGACTTGATGATTATAAGTTACTAAAAAAGGCAAAAAAGACACTTGATAATTATAAAGTATTGGCGATGAAAATTGATTGTGACGAAAATGGCGCACCAAAAATGGATTTTGATATTGCAAAGAAATATTATAATCAAGCAGCATCTAATATCCCATCTGGAATTGGCTTAATTATGTCACCATTTAATATTAATGATTTTACTTTTCAGTCATCTTCTACTGCCGAATCTAATGCTGTTAATGAAGCAGAAAATGACTTTTGGGCTGGAACGGGTACTAGCGGAATGATTTTTGGTAGTACTAAAGCATCTAGTTCTTCAAGTCTTGGAATGTCAGTTAAAGCGGATGAACAGTTGGCATTTAAAATTATGCATCAGATTGGAAGATGTTTTAATAAAAAGATTAAGTTAATGGGGTTAGCCTATCTATTTAAATTAAAATTCTTAAATCAATCGATTTTTAACGAGGATGATGTATGTAATAAATTCCAGAAAGCCGCACAGTATGGAGTCTCTGGCTCAAAATTACTTTATGCTGCTTCGTTAGGAATGTCTCCTAGTGATGTCGTTAATTTATCATACCTTGAAAATGATATTTTGGATGTTACGGGAAGTATGTTTACGAGTCCATTAATTAGTAGCAATACTCTCTCGCCTGATAGTTCAGATGGTGGAGCACCTACCATAGAAGAACAAGGTGGAACGGCTACTGATAATACAGAAGCAAGTCGTGAACAGAACGGAAATAATGAAAATTAAAGAAGGTGATTAAATGCCGAATAATCTTATTTGCACATCAGACAAGGAAACTGCCGATAAACTTATTAAACTAGGTTTTAAAGTGCTAAAATCATCAAATGGAATTTACACTTTTATTAATGATGTTTCGAGCAATTTTGAACAAATAGATGAAACGAAAATATTTACAACAAATACGCTTACATTTTAAGACTTCTTTCGAGGTCTTTTTATTTTGCAAGAAAGGAGGTTAGAATGGATAAACAATTAAATATTACATATGAATCAAGTTTAACTAATATAGTTTCAGTTAATCCATCATTTGATTTAGGTGTGTTAAAAGTAGCTTATACTGGATTAAATAGAAATAATTCTTTTATTAGCGAAGAATCTTTTGAAAAATGTATTAACACTATTTATAACTGTCCAGTGGTTTGTAATTATAACAGAGAAAGCGACTCAATTGGTAGTCATGACATCGAAATTATTAAAGATAATAATTCATATAAGATAATTAATATTACTCAGCCAGTGGGGGTTGTACCAGAGAGCGCTAAGTATTGGTGGGAAGATATTATTGATGATGGAGTGAGTCATCGCTATTTATGTGTTGAAGTATTGTTATGGAAACGCCAAGAAGCATATGAGCACATTAAAGATAATAAAGTAACAAGCCATAGTATGGAGATTGACGTTGTTAATGGAAATTTTACCAACGAAGGATATTATAATATATCTGATTTTATATTCACAGCATTTTGTTTACTTGAATCAGCAGAACCATGTTTTGAATCTTCTGCTTTGCATATGTTTTCTAAGGATGATTTTAAAGAACAATATACTCAAATGATGAAAGAATTTAAAAAATATGCTTTACAAAATCAATCCTCTAATGAGGTTGATATAAATACAAACACAAATATGGAAGGAGGACGAGAAGTCTTGAATGAAGAATTAAAAAATTCAATACTTCAAGAATTTAGCCTTACTTTTAACGATATTAATTTTGAAATAACAGAAGAAATGTCAGAGGAAGACTTAAGAGCTAAACTTGAAGAATTCACAAAAAGCAAAGATGGAGCACAAGCTACATCTGAGCCAGAATTAAAAGTTTTATTTTCAGCTACATATCGTCAAAAAAGAGAAGCTTTAGATAATGCATTATCTAGTGATGTTATATATGACGCTGATGGTAATTTAATCGAAGAAACATATTATTGGGTTGCTGATTTTGATGATACATACGTATATGTAGAACAAAGTCATTGGACTAAAGATGGTGGATACGATGAAAAACACGGTAGATACACATATTCATTTGATGAAGAGAATATCACTGCTACTATCTCGGGCGAATTTGAAGAAATGATTTTAGTTTGGCTTACAGTTGAAGAAAATCAAAAAGTACAAGAAGAAAGAGGTAATTACGAATCACTAAAGACCGAGTTTGATAATTACAAAGAAAAATATTCTACTTCTAATGACGAAGTTCAGAGATTGCAAGAATTTGAAACAAAAACATTATCTGATAAGAGAGATGCCGACGAAACTGAATTATTTAGCCAATTCGATGAAGAACTATCTTCTATGGAAGAATATTCTACTTTAAAAGAAAAGGCAAAAGAATTTTCTATTGAGGCTCTTAGTGAGAAATTATTTGCTTTATTAGGTAAGAAAAACGCAGCATTTTCTATTAAGAAAAAGGAAACTGAAACAGTAAAAATTCAAGTTCCTTTTGAGACAAAAGATACTTTAGAAGATCCATATGGTGGATTATTGGCAAAAGTATACAGCAAACAATAATAAACTTCGAGCAGAAATTTACTGCTCTATTTTTATCCACAAAATTAATTTAATTTTAAAAGGAGGATTTTAAAATGGCTTATGCAATTATTACAAGAGAAGCAATGGCTTCAGAATTTAATGGAGTTTTACGTAAATCAGCAAAATATTTACCTAGTGGAACTGCAACTGCTATAGAAAATGGTTCAGTTGTGGTGTTAGGAAGTTTAATTAGTGGTGAAAGAGAAGTATATACTGCAACTACCCCTACTGCTACTACAGCATTATCAGCAATTGCTATTGTTACTACACCAGAAGTTATGGTCGATGAAAGAAAGAAAAATCTTGATGAATTTATAAACGAAGCAGGTGACGTTATCACTGTTGATAAATTATCTTCTGGAGATATTTTCTCATTAACTGCGGATGGTTTTGATGGAACACCTACTGTTGGTTATGTGGTTGAGTTAACAGCAGGTACAAAATTAAGTGCTGTTGCCACTTTAACAGCAGGTAGTACTCAAGTTGGTACAATTATTGATCTCGCTAACGATAAATATGCAGTTCAGGTAATCTAAGCAAATAATAACAAACATATAAAGGAGGATTTTATATAATGGATAAATCAAGTGTAATTAAATTAGCTACAGACATCATTCAGAAAAAGGTTAGCCCTAACTTTGCAGACGCATCAAAAAATGCAGAGGCACTAAGAGAGGCATTAATTGAAGCGAATGGTGGAAGCACAACTTTAGATATTAAAACTTTTCATAGAGGTAATGAATGTTTTCAAATAATTGAGGAAATTATCCCATTAATCGTACATGACGGTTTACAGGGAAACGAATTTTTCTTCAATCTTGTAGATTATAGAAATATTGCTCTTGGAGATGATATTGATTTCTGGAAAAAGAATGAAACAAACCTTGTTGTTGCAGATGCTTCTTACGGTGTAAGTGGTATTCGTAGACAGAGACTTGGTAGCATGGCTAAGTACAATGTTGACACTACTCTTAAAGTAGTTAAAGTATACGAAGAATTAAAGAGACTTTTAGCTGGTAGAACCGACTTTAATGAATTTATTGCAGAAGTTTCCAAAGCATTTACAAAGAAGATTATGGACAATACCTATACTGCATTTAATGGTATTACATCTTCTACTACTGGTCTTAATTCTACATACGTTATTACTGGTACTTACGCAGAAGATAGTTTACTTGACCTTGTAAATCATGTTGAAGCATCTACAGAAGCTAAAGCTACCATTTTAGGAACAAAGAAAGCTCTTAGAAAGGTTACTACTGCCACTGTCTCAGATGAAGCAAAAGCTGACCTTTATAACATGGGATACTATGGTAAATTCAACGGAACAAATATGGTTTACCTTCCTCAGAGACACGCTAATGGAACTGATACTTTCTTATTAAATGATAGCAAGATTTATGTCATTGCAGGAAATGATAAACCAATTAAAGTTGTCAACGTTGGTAATGGAATTATGTCAGCAAATGATCCATTACAGTCTGCTGATTTCACACAGAGTTATTTATATGGACAAGAATTCGGAATCGGCTGCGTTTTCAATGAGAAGATGGGAATTTATACATTATCTTAATTGTAGGATTTATAGGGTAGTTATTAAATTAGCTACCCTATTATAAAAGGAATGAAAGGATGTAAATATATGGGATACACAAAGGAACAAAGACAACAAAAATTAACAGAACAAGTAAAAGAAAATGTAGAAGAAAAAATAGAAACAAAAACTACGTCAAAAAGAAAAATCAGACTTGATGATAGTGTTGGAATTTCAGTAGCAAGCAATGTATTTGGATTACTTACATATATAAATCATAAAACTGGTGACAAGTATCAATGGGATAAAATTGGCGATGTACAGACTTTATATGTATCTGATATTCGTGCTATGAAATCAAACCAGCAGAAATTCCTTGAGGAAAATTGGATTTTAATTGAAGGAATTGCGGATTTAGATGAAGCATATGAAGATGTTGAATTAGATGATATTTATGAAGCATTGCAGATTTCGCACTATTACAATAATCGATTATGTCCTAAAAACATCGGAGATATATTTAATTGGTCTGTAGCCGATATTAAAGCTAAAGTTCCAAAGATGAATACAACAGTAAAAGAATCTTTGGCTATTCGTGCCAATGAATTAATTAAATCTGGTGTATTGGATTCTATTTCTAAATTAAAGGCATTTGAAGAAGTATTAGGATGTGAACTAACTGCACCTGATGAAGAATAATAGAAAGGAGTTGAAAATATGGCAACTCCATATTCAGATGTAATAAATGCATTTCTTGAAAAGGTAAATGATACTGATTTACCAAGTTTTACAGATATAGAAAAAGAAGAAATTGTTACTGGATATTTGATTTCTGCATGTAGAAAATTTTATAAGATTTGTGTTATAGACTTATCTGATAGAGATGACGTATTAGCACAGTTTAATCAAGATTTAGACGACGAAGTTGTTGATATTCTTGTTGAAATAATGATGGTTGAATGGTTGAAACCAAAGTTATTATCGAGTGAAAATTTACGAAGTTGTTTAACTACAAGTGATTATAAGATTATTAATTCTGTTTCTTTAGCTTCAATTAGAGACACATATGATTTATGTAAAAAAGATATTAAAAGTTTGATAAATCGTTATTCCTATTATCATGGCGATTTTAAAGAGATTGGTGGTATTTAATATGAATGATAAAACAATTAGTCTCTTTTTATCAAATATGATAAATTCCACATACAAAGTTTTAGTTATGAAAGATGTTGAAGATTCTAATTTACAGATTTACTTGGATAGCTTATGCATTCAATTGCTTGGTGGATTAGAAACATTTTCAGAATTGAAATCAAATCAGAAATATATTTCTGTAGTCAATATAATTCAGTATTTACGTATAAATGATTTTGACAAAAAGACATGTAAAAGAGAAATATTAAAAAGTACAAACATACTAGATAAACTTTCAAAACAACTTGGGGGTGAGTAAATGGCTATTAATTGGGATTTATATAATAAAAGATTAAATGTAAATGGATCTTCTGAAAGAGAACGTAATATAAAATCAATACAATCTCAAATAGTAAATCACTTGCCACATTCACCGTCATATAAAGATGTTTCTATTAATGGTACAAATAGAAATATTGCAGTTATAAAAACCACTTATGGTTATAAAAAAACTATTCTTTCGTTACCAAGCGAAACATTTGATATAGGTGATTATGTTGTTTTCGAAAGTAAAACTTATCTTGTTACTGAAATTGATGATGATAAAGAAGTTTATACTTCTGGTAAAATGCAACTTTGCAACTATACTCTAAAATGGCAAGATTCAACTGGTGCTATTCTATTGTCTGTCGGATTAGATGAAGGAAATGTAATCACAACTCCAAATTCAACACACAAGATAAAATTACCCTTTGATTCAAATACTGTGTTACTAAATACTGACAAAAGATTCATTATTGATGATTCCACTGTTGAAATTCCACAAGTTTTTGCGATAAGTAATCCAAATCGTACAGAATTTAAATATGGTGACAAAGGTATTATTGAGTTAACCATGAAAGCTGATAATTATAATGCATTAACAGACAATATTGCACTTGGAGTTTGCAACTACTTCTCTCCTACCACTCCACCTGAACCATCTCCAATTAATTATACTATGACAATTACGCATGATATGGATTTAATAGTAAATAACACTTTATGGTGTACGTTTACTCCTATATTAAAAGACGAGAATGGTTCTGTTGTAACAAGTTGGACTGCAAATTGGAGTTTTAATTATAATGGCATGGACGAAAGTAAATTTATTATTGAATATGACGGTAACGATTGTAAAGTTAAAGTTGTGGATGAAAGTTATGATGTAGTTGATAATGTGTTAGGATTAACTTGCACAAGCGATAATGGAACTATTGGTAATTATAATATT
>JAQSXU010000165.1 GCA_029256485.1 Clostridiaceae bacterium | reverse complement strand
TCTTCTGTATTGTCTTTTTCATATAACGAACCTACTGGACAAACTGTTGTGCATTGGCCACAAAATATACAATTTGAATTTTCTAGCTTCTTACCATATTCTGTTCCTATAGTAATTTCATCAGATCTGTGAGAATAACAAAGTGCTCCAATGCCTTGAACAGTTTCACACATTTCTACGCATCGATTGCATTTAACACATTTTGATTTATCTCTAACTATTGATGGATTTGAATTGTCTAAAGGAACTTTCTTTACTATATTAGGAAGCATATTTTCAGACATATTAAACTGTCTACACAAGTCTTGTAACTCACACTTCCCATTTCTAATACAATTTAAACAATCTTGGCGATGATTAGCCAATATTAATTCCAAGATTGTCCTTCTTGCTTCTAAAACCTTTTGTGAATTAGTTATTATTTCAGCTCCTTCCCAAACTGATGTTGAACATGCAGTAACCAAATCTCTTCTATCTTTAACTTCAACAAGGCAAACTCTACAATTAGCCTTCACATTTTGGTCTGGAAAATAACATAGAGTTGGTATTTTTATATTTAACAGCTCTGCTGCCTTTAAAATAGTCGTTCCTTCTGGTACTGTAACTTTTTTTCTATCAATTATAACATCAAAGTAATTCATATTCCTTCTCCTTATCTATTGAAATTTCCTATACTATAACTTTTCTTCCTTCAGATGTAATTGAATCTGGAATTATTTCTATACACTCATCAAATTCCTCTTTAAAATTTTTCAAAGCAGTCATTAATGGGGATGTACAAGATTTTCCCAATCCACAAAATGAACTTATCTTCATAATATTAGTTATTTTATTAATATATTTATAATCCTCTTCACTAGCTATTCCTTTAACAAATCGATCTATTATAATTGACAAATGTTTATTTCCCTCTCTGCATGGAGTACATTTCCCACAACTTTCATGAACAAAAAAATTCTGCACTGTTTTAATATAATCTACCATGCTATTTGTTTCATCGGCTACAAGAATTGCTCCTGAGCCAATAGATAATCCATTATTTTTCAAATCTTCATATGTATATTTAACATCTAATGCTTCTTCTGCTGCAATAGGCCCTGAAGCTCCTCCTAACTGAATAAATTTAAATTCTTTATTGTTAGGTATTCCTCCACCAATGTCATATACTATTTCTCTCAAAGTTAATCCAAAAGGTATTTCATATACCCCAGGCTTATTAATATTACCTGAAATACTTATAAATTTTGTACCTTTGCTTTCAACTGTTCCACTAGTAATATAATCATCTGCATCTCCTGAAAATAATGTAGGAATTATAGATAAAGTTTCTACATTATTTATACAAGTAGGTAATCCAAATACACCTTTTTGCTTGATATATGGTGGTTTCATTCTAGGTCTCCCACTTTTACCTTCTATGGATTCAGCTAATGCAGATCCTTCACCACATACATAAGCGCCTCCACCAGAAACAACCTTTATTTTTAAATTAAATTCTCTACCCAAAATATTTTCTCCAAGAAAACCTGCTTTTTCAGCTAAAACTATAGCTTTTTTCATTCTTTCCTGAAGTTTAGGATATTCTTCTCTAATATATATATATCCTAGGTTAGCGTTTATAGTATATGCAGAAATAATCATACCTTCTAAAACCTTAAAAGGAGCCCACTCTAATATTGCCCTATCCTTAAAAGTTGATGGTTCTCCTTCATCAGCATTACACACAATGACTTTTGAATCAGCTTTTTCCTCTGCTGCCTGCTCAAGTTTTCTTCCAGTAGGATAAGCAGCTCCACCTCTTCCTTTTAATTTTGAAACATTTACTGTATAAAATATTTCTTCTTTTGGCATACGAACTACTTTTTTTAAAGCTTTAAATCCACCCAGATTAATATACTCTTCTAAAGATTCAGGATTATCATAATTAAAATTTTTTGAAACTATCTTTACTGACTTTTCCATTACATATCCCCTCCATTTATAAAACTTTCTTTAAATTATACATTCTGCAATCATGGATAATATCTTTTACCTTTTTCTTAGTTAAATTTCCATAAACGTTTTCATTTATACGAAAAGCTGGTGATATATCACATGCACCAAAGCAAGGAGTATAAATAAGAGTAAAGATTCCATCTGCTGTAGTTTCTCCAACTTTTATTTCAAGCAGCTGTTCTAAAGTCTCCTTAAGTGTTTCATATTTATTTACCATACATGCTGTACTATTGCAAATTTGAATAATATACTTACCTCTTGGCTTGTCAGACAAAGCTGAATAAAAAGTAATAACATCATAGATTTTAGTAGGCTTAATTCCTAAATATTGACTAACAAATTTAGCTACCTCCTCCGAAATATATTGTCCAGGAATTATAGCTTGTATTTCCAAAAGCATGCCTACTAGCTCATTTTCACAATTTTCATATTTACCTAAAATATCTTTTATTTTTAAATATAAATCTTCCTCTATTATACTTGACATATAAAAAACCCCTTTCTTAATTTAATAATTCCATATCAATATTTACTTATAAATTTTTATAAGTAGCAATTTATATGCCAAAAACTATTTATCCTGTCAAAGCCTTATAACTTCCTTGTGTTACTTTGAAATTAAAATTTTATTATATTTATATTTAATAAACTATAAATTAAGATATTATCAGAAATACAATTGATTCTGGTCTTAACTCCAGTAAGTATACTCATTTCAACACGATACATAATTGCATTTCATTCACTACACTTTTGCATTATCAATATATTTTATCCCTATTTACATATAAGTAATTTCTTAATATAAAAACTCATCATTAAATTCATTATTTATATTTAAAATTACAGTTTTCTGTGTACTTTTCCTTTTTTAAAAGGAAAAAATCAAATATGAATATAGTTTGGTTTAATTATATAATGACTATATGGTGTTGGCGTAAAAAAGCAACATCATCACATTGAAAAATCTATATATTTTGTAGTGACAACTCCATATAAATACTTAACACTTATGAAATTATCAGCAGTTTCTACGAAATGTAAATTTTTCAACGAACTAAAGTTTCACATGAAAACGTATACAACTTTTTCTTTGAACTTGATGAGTTAAAAATATATACTGGAGGGTTTGTAATGAAAAAATTGAATGTATTGCTGGTAACAGGTTTACTTACAGCAGAGCATCAGGGACGTTTAATCACATTGCGTCTCAGAGAATTATTAGAAGCAACAGGACGTTTTCATGTTGCAATTGTGGAGGAGTTCCGTAATGTGACACCAGAATTTTTAGAGCCTTATGATGTGCTCTTTGTAGACTATGATGGGAAAACCTGGCCAACAGACCATGCACGTAGATTTGGAGAACAGAGCGAAGCTGCCGTTTATGATTTTGTTTCAAAAGGAAAAGGAATTGTATTTTATCATTCTTCAATCTGGGTCGATGCAGACTGGCCAGATGAGTGGAGAAAACTTTTAGGTGGCTATTGCGCTATGGAAAAAGGATGTAGAAGATGTCCCAAAGATGATCACTTCGTTGAGACCATGGACGAGAATCATCCAATTACAAAAGGAATAGATAAGAAGTGGATGAACGTTTTTGATGATTTATTCACACAGCTAATCATTCATCCAGAAGCAAAAGTTCATGTACTAGCATCTATTTATGATGATGTGGAAAATTACAGAATTCCTGGATTCCCGCCACCACATCATCCTGTTGACATTCCAGATGGAAAACTTGAGAATATGGCTGGGGTGAATGAATATACACCAGTTATCTGGACAAATGAATATGGAAAAGGACGTGTATTTGCTACATCTATTGGACATTGGGAAGCACTTGATCGATTTAATTTCATTACTATGCTTGTTCGTGGTGTGGAGTGGGCTGCTACTGGTGAAGTTACATTGGAGAAGCCAGATCGTTCTGGAGACAATCGATTGAAATTGTTTCCATATTATTAAAAACGTGCTGTCACACTATAATGGTGGCTTCATGTTAAGAGTACAACAAAATACATAAATTTAAATCGCCGGACATATTTTGACCGGCGATATCTTTTTGTTCAAAACTTCTACTTGAATAATAATACTATTATCAGTTATGAATGAATTTAAAATAATATTTTACCTTGTTTTGTATTTTTTTACTCTATCATCATTAATAATCCCATTAAAATCTAGGCCATATGAAAAATCGTACACATTTCCTAATTCATCTTCATAACAATCCATATCATGCGGTACATCTTCACATTGATTTTCTACAGTTTCCATATTAACTGGCATTTGAAATGGTAATAATCCGCTTGGATTAAATTTTCCACTTACAATATCCATTATGGCTTGAGTTTGCACTCCAAACTCTACTATTATTCCATCTACATACTTTTCAAACTCTGCTACTACTGTTGGATTTGTAATATTTATAGACACTATTACTGGTTTCTTTCCCATAGCTTCTTTTGTTTCAAGTATTATATCTAAGTCTGCTTCATTACTTGCATAATTAGTTTTATTTAAGTATGATCTATTAGCTGATGTTTCTAATGGATCTCCTCCAGCTATACTCTTTTTTCTAGCAGTTAATGCTGTATATTTTCTATATTGCAAGCTAATTGGTAGATACCCATCTTCTTTTGTATATCCTACTGTTTTTGGTGATTCTATAAATACAATTGAAAAATCAGCATCTTTTGGATCTTCAATTACATCATAATACTTTTCAATAATAGCTTTATTTACTGGCTCCTTTTCATATGCGGGTATTATATTTCCAAACCAATCTTTACTTTCTTTACTTCTTCTTTTTGGTATATAAACTTTTTTTCTTTCTTTTATTGGCATAATGTTTTCTTTATTTTTCAACATAACAATAGATTTTAACTGTGCATCATATCCAGCTTGCATAAATTCAGAATTTCCAACTACTTTCTTAGATATTTCAGCATCAACATAAGGATTTTCAAACAACCCAGTTCTAAATAGATTCAATAATAATCTTACAGCTGATTTTTCAAATCTACTGCGCATGAACTCTTCTCCATGTTCCTTTACGCCAATTTCATAAGCTTTAATTACAGGTTCTACTTGATTATTACCTCCAAATTGGTCAACACCAGCCATTAATGCTTTGTAATGCCTCTCCTCTACTGAAAGGTTCTCTACCCCCCAGCACTTTCCAGATATAAATGCATCCATTTCTTTATTGTCTTCTGTTATTGCCCAATCTGTACATACAACACCATTATAATTATATTTTTCTCTTAATAAGTCATTAATAATATACTTACTGTAGGAATTTCCTACATTTTCATTATTTCTCTTATCTTGATCATAGGAAATCGTGTAATACGGCATTAATGCTGATGCTGTATTAGTTTTTCCTTTTAACTTAAAGGCCCCTTCAACAAAAGGCTTTAAATGCTCCTGAAAATTATTACCTGGATAAACAGCAAATTTACCATAAGCATAGTGTGCATCACGTCCACTTTCACCACTACCACCACCTGGCCAATGTTTAACCATTGCATTTACACTTTCAAATCCCCAGCCATCACTTATTTCAAATTCTCCAGTAGAGGTTTGGAATCCATCACAATAAGCTTCAGCTAAATTAGCTGATAAAGTTGGATCTTCTCCAAAAGTTCCATTAAATCTCATCCATCTTGGTTCTGTTGCTATATCTACTTGAGGAGATAAAGCTGTTGATATACCTAATGCTCTGTATTCTTTAGCAGCTATATGACCAAAATTTCTCACCAATTCTGCGTCAAAGGTAGCAGCAAGTCCTAAAGGTTCTGGCCATTTTGAAATATCTCCTCCTGCTCCAGCATTAAATTCAGTATCGCTACTGGTTCCATGTCTTGGATCTGTAGATATATTGACAGGAATACCAAGAGGTAATTCTTCTGAAAATGCTTGTACATTATTATTCCACATAGCTCCAATTTCTGAATTCTCTATTATAGTTATTAATATATGCCTTAGATTATCATTTTTTAAGAATTCCATCTGCTGATCAGTTAAATCTGTTATTTTTGCTTCACTTTCATATAATTTTTTACCGTTATAAGTTCCTGCAAACATTTTTGCAAATGAATCTTCACTACTTGAAATTGCTTGATGTCCACTATAAAGCATCAATCCAGCTATTTGTCTAATTGTCATTTTACTTGCTAAATCTTTAGCTCTTTCCTCAACTGGCAATCTCCAATCTTCATATTTTTCTAGCTTCCCGCTTCTACTTAAATTCTTAAAAGCAAACCCATCTTCTTCAATAATTTGTACATTTGACGTTGGTGAATAAGCTATACTTTGTCCACCTTCATTTAAAATAAGATTATATCCGTCTTTTTTAACTTTTTTCCATTTTTTCATAATCCTCCTTATTCCTTTCTATGTGCTCAAGTACATAAAATTTATTAGCGTATAATTCCAAACCATACCATTATTTAAAATAAATATAAATTCTATGTAACACTCCTGATTAATATTTACTGATTATACATCCAATATAAACATTTTCATGCAATAAAATACTATATTCACTATTTAATTTATATTATATACTATCTCATATGTAAACTCTTTCTTTTAGTTACTCACTTCTATTTAACTTTATTGCTTTTATATTATTTTTTTATACTTAATGAAAAGAAATCCAAAAATTTGATTAGTATTTTTAACTTTTTTGTATAAATAAGTAATTGTCTAATTTACTATACGATTATTTCTCATTTCACCAAATACTATTACTAATATCTATTTCAGCTGTAAATTATTTAAGGATTTGAATTATTCATTCAATCCTTAAAATACAAATTTACTTATTATGCATTAGCATTAGCACGTCTTTCTTCAATTTCTTTAGCATAGCCTTGAGCCTTTGCTTTAGTTATTCCATAGAAAAGCATTGGTACCACTGCCAATAAGTATACAATTCCTGGAAGGAGATTGACTACCATATTTAATCCTTTAATAGTTTCAACAGATTGTTGCGCATTTGGAATATATCCAATCCATCCAAGTGCAATTGCAGTAATTCCACCAATTATAGCTGAAGATATTTTTGTAATAAGACTTGTTA
>JAQSXU010000164.1 GCA_029256485.1 Clostridiaceae bacterium | reverse complement strand
TTAACTAAAAATAAACTTATTTTATTACTAAATAAAAACATGTATAGATTGTACTGCCAGTATATACATGTAATACATTATTAAATATGAATATGAAGATTTTAATAATGTCATTTGTACAATTATCTCCAGCAATAAAAGATATTCTGCACCCTTCTTCTTCTCAAACTTTTTATGTTTAAAAATAGATGTGTACTTATTCTCATATATCCAAATATCATAATTATCAATTACATAAAAAAATAATCACACGTTTTGAATATTTTTCACTAAAAAACGTGTGACTTAATTTTTATATCTCAAAAGGTGAAGCACACCTAAGCACTAGTGGCGGAGAGAAGGGGATTTGAACCCCTGATAGAGTTGCCCCTATACACGCTTTCCAGGCGCAAATAAAAAAATTATAAGCTAGAAGCGTTGTATTTCTGAGCCTTCGCACGATTCTTATTCTCAAATATCTTCACGATGTTATTGTCATTAATAGTATACTTTTGTGATATTAATGTCAACATTTTGAAGGAAATAAAAAAACTTAAATAAACTAATTCCATAATTTATATTCTTTTTCCCATTTATCAATGTCCATCTTATTTATAACTAAATCATAGTAACTTTTTAAAATCCTTTTTCTACCTTCCCCTTTGGGATATTTTATATCTTCAGAAATCATTATAGATTTTATAATTGAATGATATAATCTTGAATCTAATGAAAACCCTAGTTCATATTTTACTACCCAGGAGTTCTCGCCACTGTATTCTTCAATTATTTCATTCATATTAATCTGTCTTTTTTCTTCCATTGTCTTCAGTTCCCCAAGTTTACATGATACTTTCTCCATTATTTCATAATGCAATCTGTTGGAATCTTCAACACTCTCATCACTCGCTAATTCTAAGAATAATTCTTTAAATGTTGGTGCCCAAACCACCACGTCTTCTCTCAACTCATTGAAGTAAATGACATTAATGCAGTTTTCGGCTCTTTTTCCATAGAATGATTCTCCCCTAACAACTAATGCTTTACACTCCTCTTGCAATATTATATCTTCGATTTCTGCTACTAACTCGTAATTTCCTTTTTGCCCATTTCTAGAAGTATTATTTTTACTATAAAAACTTCCCCCATAAATTATTCTTGGAGGATCATATATTACTGGTATTCCAGGCGCTTCACCAAATTCAAATGATATATTTCTAACTATTTTATGTGAAAACTTTGATAAAATTTCGTATTTTTTAGGTATTCCATATGTTTTTATTAAATCCAATTCTTTGTCACTATACATATTTTTGCTCTCCAATTCTATAATAATTCAAGAAATTTCTACTATTTATTCAATGATTATAGCATATTTCTAAGTATATATTGTATTGCTTGTATATACATATTAGAAATAAAGATACTCATCTTATGGATGAATACCTTCATAATTAATGATATATTATTTACACAATCTTTTAAAACTATTTTTGCATACACGCCAATACTTTAATCAACATCTCTGATAGTTTATTTATATTATAATTTACTTGCAATTGAGGTTCCTTATTTGCTATTACATTACATATTTTCGTAAAAGAATCCAAATAACTTATAATAAACATTGCACATATTTTTTCTTTTAATTTTTCATCGGTTCTATTTAAATCCATAATAAATGCATCGTTTACTGAAGTTTGCTGATCTATAGCCTTTTTATATATATTTAAACTTGATATATCTGAATGTTCAAATTTGCTAGCTTCACCATAATATGCAGCATAAAAATCAAACCCCTGCACATCTGATTCCTTTGCCAATTTACGTATCGATAATGGTGTAATATTCTTTGAAAATCCTTCTGCTACAATTTTAATTTCTGTTTCATTGATTTTATTTTCTAAATCACTAATTGTATATGGTAATGTTATACTGGTTTTATTCAATCTCGCTCCAAAATCACCATTAATCATATCCTTCATATTTTTAAGTAGATATCTTTGGGATATTAGTGGTTGACTTTGATATTCTTTTAATCTACTTCGATTAGTGTCATCATCCAATAAATATCCTATCAAAAAATAATTATTCATAGCTGATCTAGCTATAATCAAAGCTTCTTCATTCATACCATTATCCATTAATACAATTGCAGCCTCTAACAAATTATGTTGTTTCGCATATAATGTAATCACTTCTCTAAACCATTCATACCCTTGCATTATAATAACTGGTCTATTGTTTTGTATTAAATATTCTTCTATATCTGGCATTATATTCTTTAAAAATTCTTCTTCCTTCATTATTTTGCCCCTTCCATAAAGTAAAATATTCTACATAAATGATTAATCCCCTTTATATAATAAAAGAACCCTATTTCTAGAGTTCAGTATATTACCATATCATTTCAGTCTTAATTTCGCAATTGATATCATAACTATATTGTTTCAGCCAATCAACAATTAATTTCTTTGTTTCGTCTGCTAAATAATTTCTTGCTTGATTACTAATCCAAAAACCATCAAAAGTTGCGTGAATATAATTATCATCTTCTGCATAACTATATCCACTATAACTACATGCCGAAATTATCTGCTTTTTATCAGCTATCGAATCAGCTATGTATTTTTTAATTTCTTTTCTTTCTTCTTTTGTAAGTATTGAAACATCAAGTAATTCCATTATAAGGCATACCCTATTTCCTTTTCTTTCTTGCAATATATTTTCAATATCGTTCCCTGAACTTTCTTTAACTTTTTTAATTTGATTTTTTAATCTATCATTATCTTTTTCCAAATTGTTGTTATTTTTAATTAAATTATTATTTTCTCTTATTAGGCTTGTATAATCATCCATTTCTGATGATCTTACCCAACCGACTAACCTATATTGATCTTCTAATTCCGATATTGAATCCTTTATTGCTATTTGTATATCTTTGCAATCATCCACGTATCTAACTATTTTAGTTTCTACAAATTTCTTAAATTCGTTATAAGCATCTGTATTTTCAATCTCAAAAACTTTCTCTTTAGTAATATCAACTGCTTTTTTAAATAAAAACTGATCAGTTAATACAACAGCGAATACCGGTATACCTCTCTCTATAGCATATTCATATTCAAGTTGGGTATAACTTTTTCCTGATTGAATCTCTATACTTCCATATCTACCACCTAGAATAAGCATATAGATATCTGATTCATTTATCCATCCTTTAATTGCATCCCATTGAGATGTATTTCCTGCCCTAAATAATTCCATCCCGGCCGGTATATGTTTTGAACCAAGTATCGCTTCAACGGCTGCTTGCCTTTCTTCTTCTAAATCCAAATATGTTGATGATATAAATATCTGAAGTTTCTTTTTCGCCATGTGAAATCCCATCCCTCCTGTATAAATAAATATTATACAAAAGTAGGAAAATTCCTCCTATAAATTACAGAAATATAACAAAAACACCTATATTTCTATAGATGTTATAACAAAATCGTATTATGTAGTTTTTAAAACCTCTTTATATAGTTTTGTCTTAGCCCTGTAAATAAGAACTACTAAAATTACTTCCCACTAAATGTCCATACATTATATCAGCTATTTTTTCAGTAGATTCTCTTTTGTGTCTATTTATAAACTCTTTAGATACATTTAATTGAGCCGCCATATCCTTATTGGTTACTTTTTCAAAGAATATAGATGTTATTATTTTTAAATCTGTATCTTCTAAGAATTCCAATGCTGCTTTTATTTTGCCAATCTTAATTTCATCTAATTTTATTTTTCTTTCAAGTAACTTTTTTTCTTCATCACTTAATAAAGTATCCTTTTCTAATGTTGATTTACTGGTTTTTAATCTTGTAACTATTATTTTAAATGCCTTCAAATCTTTCTTAGTTTGTTCAAATATATCTTTGCGATCCAATTACATCACCCCATTAAAATATTTATCTATAAGATTAATTTTATCTATGGCTTTATCCTGGTTATATCTTGAGCATTCCTGTATAACTTTAATCTTGTCTCTCATATACTCTTTAACTCTATCTTTGCCTCAGGCGCTATTTCTTAGCTTTCTAAGTGCATTAAATTCTATTTGAGGAATGCTATTAAAGTTTATACTTAGAATTTCCGCTACTTCCTTATATGTAAATATCTTTTGATAATCCCACCCATAGCAGAGCTGCAGTATCTCTCTTTCCTTTAAAGTATTATTATCTAGCATTGCATCCTCTAATTCTTCTCTTAGCTGCTGAATATAAATCTTTTCTTCCACATTCTCAAAGCCATAATCAATACTTTCAACAGTATCCTTTAGTTGTATATCTTCCTCTGACTGTAATGTTACATCAAGGCTTATACAGCTATTATAAAGTTTATTATTACTAATATCTTTTTATTTCTTTTTATCTGTTTATTAAATCACATGATTTATAGACACAAAAATATGATATAAAAATTATAGAAAAACTATAAGTAATCTATAGACAAACTATAAGAAATTAAAAGTTGAATGCTTTATAATAATAAATGTAGAGCAGATGAGTTAGCTAACATCAAATGACCTCACACAATTTAATTTAAGGAGAGTGTATTTACATGGCAAGAGAATATGCAGAAAAAATAACAGTAAGTTTATCTGACTTAAAAAAGATTGAAAGAGCAGAAGATGCAATGTTTGATTATATAACTGGAGATTTAGATAATGCTGAATTAAGCAAATCGCTTTCAGCTGTTTCCACTTGTTTATCAGTTTTTCTTTTATCTACTGTTGCAGGTGCAGTATCATGCTGCGCAGGTCTTGTTAGTGGCCTATTATCTGATTCAGAAAAGGATACTGTTATAAGGTTAATGAATGCAGGTTATAAAGACTTAAGAGAAAAAAGATATTTCTTTGAGGACAATCCACAATATGATTTGATAGAAATAAGAACTCCATTCATAGAATTTTCAACAGATAGTGGAGATATCCGTTATATATCAGGGAAAAGTGTTTATGTAAGATGCCATATTAAGGGTAAAGGATGGCAAGAAGTCTAGATTTAGATTAATTTTATAAAAAAATCAGCTAATTTAATATATTAGCTGATTTTTTTTATGAAATTAACCTATTTATATAATCTAAATCTAAACTATTATCAATGATTTTATACTCTTTATTTGAGTTATCATAGTCATTGATGATATCAATATATTCTTTACCCTGTATAATAATCTCAGTAACAATCCTGCTTTCATCGTAAATGAAAATATGAATAGCACCCTTTGTTTTATTCTCTGTACTACCATAATGCCGAACTAATTTTATGTTGGAAACATTATCTAAAATTTTGTTTATCTCATCTTTATCTTTAACTGTTTTATCTTGTCCAGAATATGTACTTCTGATCTCAATTTGCTCTATATTTTCTTTATTATAATTGTTCGATAAAAAACTATTCAAAGTTCCAGTCCTAGGATATAAATAGTATCCCAAAATAACTACTAACACAGCAATTAATAATATAATTATACTCACTCTTTTTTTCATAATAACTATCATTCCTTTCGCTGTGCTCAAGGCACAAAATTTAATGAAATTTATTCGTATAAACATCTCAATTATGTCAATAATTAAGACAAGTATACAGACATACTACAGAGCACGGCGGAGTAAGTGTGATTACACCTACTGTAATCCGCATAATAACATGTGCCGAATACCTTATTAAGCACAAATAAGTATGCCATCGAGCACGTAAGTTAATCTTTGTTTAAACAAAGACCGTTTAAAAGCTTAGGTATTCAGTCAATGTCTGTGTGCTTAATTTTTTTATTTTAAAGGTGATAAAATGTTAAAAATAGTTCATCAAATAAGTTGTGGAATTAATGTCCATAAAAAGTTTGTTGTAGCTACTATTGCAGCTACCGACGTTAATAACATCACAACTTATAAAACTAAACAATTCAACACTTTCACTTCTGATTTGATACAGTTAAGAGATTGGATATCTCTCAATAATTGTAATGAGGTTTGTATGGAAAGCACAGGAAAATACTGGATTTCAATCTACAATGTTCTTGAAACTACTTGTAAAATTACTTTAGCAAACCCTAAATTTATTAAAAATATACCTGGCAAAAAAACTGATAAACGTGATTCTATATGGATTGCCGATTTACACAAGCATGGCTTGGTACGGGGAAGTTTTATTCCTCCTAAGCAAATTCGCGAATTACGTGATTTAATGAGATATAAAACTAATATAAAATTAATTGAAACTGTTCCATGTATAACATCTAATTCAGCAACTGGTATCATTTCTGAAATCGGAGTTGATATGTCCGTATTTCCAGATGCAAAGCATCTGTGCTCGTGGGCTGGACTTACTCCTCAAAATAATGAAAGTGCTGGTAAGAAAAAAAGCGTCCGCATAAGCCGTGCTGGCGTATATCTAAAAACCTTACTAATTCAATGTGCAAATTCTTGTATAAAAGATAAATCATGCCCTTACTTCAAATATCGTTATGAAAGCATAAAAAAACGTCGTGGTCACAAACGAGCAATAATTGCAATTGCAAGAATGCTTTTGACTTGTATCTATAATATTCTCTCTAACAACGAAGTTTTTGATGAATCTCTTTACAAAAAATATTTAGAATCTGCTACAAAGCCACAAGATAGGAATATTGATAAAATGATTTTATTCCTACAATCAAAAGGCTTCAACATTTCGCACAGGTCAGACAATAAGATATCACCTTAACTAAATCTAATAAAATATAATTTTGAATCATCATTCAAATAGCCCACTCTTTTTTTTAAGTTCGGTTTGGGTTTTATTGTTATGCTTTAATTTAGAGTTTTTTCTTTCAAGTTAATTCTCCTATTTAAATAACAACTAGCATAATTGTACCATAAATAGACTTTAATCCCAATATATATATTGATAAAAAAACTACACACGTTTCATCTATTTTCAAACAAAAATCGTGTATAGTAATTTCATGCTTCCTTAAAGTGGAGCGCCCCTTGAAGTGTTCAAAACACTGGTGGCGGAGAGAAGGGGATTTGAACCCCTGATAGAGTTGCCCCTATACACGCTTTCCAGGCGTGCTCCTTCGACCACTCGGA
>JAQSXU010000429.1 GCA_029256485.1 Clostridiaceae bacterium | reverse complement strand
AGCTTCAATCAATCTTTTTTGGATTCTTTCTAAATCCTTTTCACTTTCCTTTATCAAAGTTATATCTGAAAATATAGCTGCTGTATATCCCTTTTTAGGGCAGTAATAGTTGACATTATACCACCTATCCATTATATCCGAATAAACTTCCATAGATATTGATTCACCTGTTAACGCTACCTTACCAAATAATGCAATCCAATCAACACTTGATTCTTTGATGTTTGGGAATGCTTCAGTAGCTTTTTTTCCAATAAGTTTAGCACTATTATTTCCTGTAATTTTTTCATATGCAGGGTTAATTTCTGTTATTATATAGTCAATAGGTTGTCCAGATTCATTTGTTATTATTTTATAATAAGAGTGTCCAAGATTCATATTATTAAATAAACTCTTGTATTTCTCTTCACTTTCCTTTAATTCATTTTTTATTTTCACTTTTTCAGTAATATCATGACAACAAAGTACTCCTGCTGTAAAATTACCTTGTTTATCATAAATCTGAACTCCATTTACTTCTATATGCATAATAGTCTTATCAAATTTTATACACATTCTATAGCCTAATAATTTTTCTCCCCTAATCACTCTTTTAGATGGCATATTCTCTGCTAAAATTAAATTCCAATCACTATCATAACATTCAGTTTTTCCAGTTTTATCTCCAGTATAACTAAGATTATTTAAGATAGGAAGATAATCTTCTCTTGTAGTTTTATTGAAATTAGTGTAATTGCCATCCTCATCGAATATTATTACAGCATCAGACATGTTTTCAATTATAGCTTCCACCTGTTCTTTTTGTTCTTTTATTAATCTATTTTGTTCTTCAATACGTTTTCTATTTACAATTCTTTCTGTGATATCTGTAATATTTTGAATTAAATATTTTACCCTTCCATTTTCTGAAATAGGTATAATTGACGATTCCCAATAAAATTTACAAGTTTCTGATTTTTTATGTTCATATTGTGAAATATGATAAACTTCTCCTTTATTAATAACATCACGCATCCCTTTTTCATAACAGCTGTCTTCAAACCCTTTAATAAGTCCATTTAACTTTCTTCCAATGCTATTTTTCTTCATATTAAAAGGTTCATCAAAATAATTTAAAAACAATTGATTAGCTTTTAGTAAAATTAGATCTTCTGAATATATGCAAATACCATATTTATTATCTAAAGACATCTGCTCAACATACTTGAACTTATCCTCAAGCCTTGAATCAGGCTTTTCCACAATCAAGCCTTGAATCAGGCTTTTCCACAAAGTAATAAATTTTTTCATTTATATTCTTTATTTCTTCTATAAACATATAAATCTCTCTTGCTTCAAAGGCTTTTGTAAAAATGAAACCTTCTTTATCTCTAGCGCTAATATCTGCATCACATATATCAATAGTTAACCTCAATTGTTCTTTGCATACTTCAGATATATTTTTATATAAAAAATCCTGTTTAGTATAACCTGTCAATTCTAAAAAAGCATCACCTACATCTATAACTTTTTCATTACGAGTTAATATATATGATCTATTCTTAAAAACACTGTAATCAATTTCATCCATCCCAATAACCCCTCCTATAATATCCTAAAAATAATATATGATACATTTTTCACATTTTTACCCATTTCCTATTTTACATCAAGATTACATAAAATACCACTTAATATTATATTCATATAGAAAATATCACTACTTTTATTTTTCAACGTTATGTCTTTGTTCTTAAGAAAAAATATATTAATTTATGATTTTCAATTTTATCAGTTAATCTATCAAACATCTTCTGCTTGAGAATCCATTATATATAAGAACGTGTTTTTATTGACATAATATCTCTCAACACTTAAACTGATATTGTCAGATATGGCATTTAATTTTAAAATATATTAATTAAAAGGAGTTTAAAACATGAAAATTTTTGAAGACGAAGACATACTCTTTAACCTAAGTTATTTATTACCATTTATTAGTTCTTTATTCGGTGATGATATAAGCATGCTAGTTTCTGATAGAGAAAAGATACTTAAAGTAGTAAGACATGATACAAGTGTTGGTAATAGTTATGGAGAAGGTCACTCATTACCTACTGATATCCCTGCTTATAAATGTATGCAAGAAAACAGAACAGTAGTTAGCAATATATCAAAAGAATACTTCGGTGTTCCATTAAAAGCTGTAGCAGCTCCTATAAAAAATAGAGATGGAAAAATAATTGGAAGTATAGCTATAGGTAAGAGAGACTGGGGTAATGATATTGATTCCCATGCAGAAGCTTTTGTAAGCTCCTTTAATGAAATCTCAAATGTAGTTGAAAATGTCGCATCTGGAATACAAGATGTAGCTAAATCTAGTAATGATATATTAAATGAAATAAATAAGACTAATGAAGATATGAAAAAGACAAATGAAATTATAGACTTTGTTAGAAATATATCAAAACAAACAAACCTATTAGGACTAAATGCTGCCATAGAATCAGCAAGAGCTGGAGAAATGGGTAAGGGCTTCAGTGTAGTTTCTAATGAAATAAGAAACTTATCAAGCTCTACCAGTCAATCAATAAATGAAATTACTACAGTTCTAAATAACCTACGACTTTCAGTTGAAAGTATCACAGGTAAAGTTTATGAAAATAATCAACTTTTTGAAATGCAAGCTGCTAATATAGAAGAAATTAATAGCAGTATAGCTGAACTTAATAATACAGCCAAGCTT
>JAQSXU010000163.1 GCA_029256485.1 Clostridiaceae bacterium | reverse complement strand
ATATTGGCTTACTTTTAATGAAATAAATAATATGAGACGCATGCCTGGAGGCGCAGGAGGAATCTTTTTTAAAGAAGAGGAAAATAAGCAGCAAGTTATTTACCAGGCTAGTCATCATATGTTTGTAGCAAATAGTCTTAGTATTAAACTATGTAGAGAATTGTGCCCTAAA
The DNA here is from genome assembly GCA_029256485.1 of Clostridiaceae bacterium. The sequence goes on along the minus strand of JAQSXU010000163.1, from coordinate 6,977 downwards.
GCCAAAATTGGTTGCATGCTTTCATTAAGTAATGTATATCCCAATACTTGTAAGCCAGAGGATGTGTTTGAAACAATGGAACTTCGAAGAAGGTCTTTACTATTTGGGGATGTTATGATTCGAGGTTATTATCCTAGTTATACTGCACGAACATGGGAAGAAGAAGATGTTGAAGTTCAAATGGAACAGGGTGATGAAGAAATTCTTCGTACTTATACGGCCGATTTTCTTGGATTTAGTTACTATCGTACTTCTACTCATGAATACGGACAACCTTTTTATGGGGATACAGGTGGAGATCAAGGAACTCCAAATCCATATATAGAAAGCACACCTTGGGGATGGCAAATAGATCCATTAGGGTTAAGATACACATTAAATGAATTATATGATCGTTATCAAATACCTTTATTCGTTGTAGAAAATGGTCTTGGACAGATAGATATTCCTGATGAAAATGGAAATGTACATGATGACTATAGAATAGAATATGTTAAAAATCATGTTAAAGCTATGAAAGAGGCTATTAAAGATGGGGTAGATATTATGGGATACACTTATTGGGGTCCTATTGATATTGTAAGTGCTGGTACAGGGGAAATGAAAAAGAGGTATGGATTTATTTATGTAGATCGTGATAACGAAGGAAATGGAACTATGAAAAGAAGTAAAAAAGATTCTTTTGAGTGGTATGCTAACCTAATTAAAACAAATGCAAGAAATTTATAGGAGGGGAATAATGGATTATAGTGAAGAAGCATTAAAGTTACATTACGAATTAAGAGGAAAATTTGAAATAACTCCACGTATTAAAGTAGATAACAAAAAGTCTTTAACATTACTGTATACACCAGGAGTTGCAGCACCATGTTTAGAAATAGAGAATGATATAAGGAAAAGTTATGAATTAACACGTAGATGGAATACAGTAGCTGTAATTACCGATGGAACTGCTGTATTAGGACTAGGAGATATTGGTCCAGAAGCAAGTATGCCAGTAATGGAAGGAAAGAGTATTTTATTTAAAGCTTTTGGTGATGTTGATGCTATCCCTCTATGTATAAGAAGCAAAGATGTAAATGAAATTGTAAATACTGTTAAATTATTAGCCGGAAGTTTTGGAGGAGTTAATTTAGAGGATATTAGTGCTCCAAGATGTTTTGAAATTGAAAGAAGGTTACAAGAAAGTTGTGACATCCCTGTATTTCATGATGATCAACATGGAACAGCTATTGTTGTAAGTGCTGCACTAATTAATTCTCTTAAGATAACTGGTAAAAAACTAGATCAAATTAGAGTTGTTCAAAATGGTCCTGGTGCTGCAGGTACTGCAATTATAAATATGCTTATAAATATGGGAGTCAAAGATATTATTGCAGTTGACGAACACGGAATTTTATATGATAATCGACCTTCTGGGTTAGATAAACATAAAAGTAGTCTAGCTAAAATTACAAATCTTAGACACATTACTGGTGGATTAGCAGAAGCACTTAAAAATGCGGATGTATTTATCGGAACTAGTGTGCCAGGATGTTTAACATCAGAAATGATTAAATCTATGAATAAAGATGCTATTGTATTTGCATGTGCAAATCCTATTCCAGAAATCATGCCTGAGGAAGCTAAGAAAGCTGGAGCAGCAATAGTAAGCACAGGGCGTAGCGATTACCCTAATCAAGTAAATAATGTACTTGCATTTCCAGGAGTATTTAGAGGTGCATTAGACTCTAGAGCAATGAGAATTACAGAAAATATGAAAGTTGCAGCCGCTTATGCTATTGCAAATTTAATAAACTCAAATGAATTGAGCTGTGATAATATTTTACCTATGGCTTTTGATCCTAATGTAAAAAATGTGGTTGCAGCTGCAGTTGCAGAAGCTGCTCATAAGGATGGTGTAATCAGAAATTAATCTGAATTATCTGTACTATGCGTATTTCTATAATAATAATCTCGTTCTATCTTTCTTTGAGAAAAGCGAGCTAAATTAGTTATATTTTGCTCATAGTTTAGAGAAAACATTTGACCAAATATACAATCTAAGAGATATAGCATTGCTGTTCGTGAAGTAAATGATCCCATTTTATGTCTACTCTCTAAACAGTTGATTCGCAATGTAACTTTAGCAAAATGGTCATATGGCCAAGTCTTTTGTGTAGCTGTAAGTAAAATAAATGGTATGTTATTGCTAATCAATTCATCAACAACATAATGAAACTGATTGCTATTACAATATTGGGAAATAATAAGAGCAACTTCATTGATTTTACTATTAGTATAACTACTACGAGCTTCTTGAAAACCATTTAATGTTTCAAGGCTAGAGTGTATTCCAAGGCGAATTAATTTATAATGAAAATCCTCTGCCAATATAAGTGATTCACCTCGTCCATATAAGTAAACGGTATCTGCTTCTGTAAGTAACTTTGCAGCTTCTTCAATTTCATTAAAATTAATTGTATTGAATGTATGCTCTAAAGTTTTAACAGATAAATTATAGAATATTTTTGCAATGTTTTCACAGCTTTCATTAGGAGGAATGGGAATATCCACAGAAATTTGTTTTCCATCTAAAGCAAAAGAACTTAGTTCAGAAGCAAGTTGTATCTTGAAGTCTGCAAAGCCCTTTGTACCTAGTTTTTTACATAATCTAATTATGGAAGCTTGTGATACGAAACACTGTTTACTAAGTTGTTCTAGTGATAGATTAATTACAGCTCTAGGATAGTCTTGAATAAATTGTATTACTTGTTCTTCTATTTTCGTAAGTTTTTTGTTTCCAACGAGCTGTTCAATAATCACTACGCATTCCTCCTAATCTTGTGCTTAAATTCTAATACTTAAATTTATATAACTTGTATTTTATTATATCAAATAATTATTTAGAAGAATAGTGAAAAACTAATATCCAATCAATATCTATAAAAGCATAAATGTTTTTATTTAGGTATGCTCTTTTGTTATTTATTACGAACATATTTAAAATTACCAAAAATATAAAGTTTGGATACTTGTTAAAGGGTATCTAATTGAAGGGAGAAAAAGTTATGAATTATGTAGAAATTGCACAAAATATCCTTGCTTTAAGTGGAGGTACTGATAATATTAGCAGTATTACACATTGCTCAACACGTCTAAGGCTTTTTATCAAAGATAAGAAAAAAGTTGAACAAAATAAAATCAAGGCTATTAAAATAGTTTTAGGAATAGTTTTCACTGGGGATGAATTACAAATTGTTTTAGGAAAAGAATTGATTCCTGTATATAATCAAGTAGTTAAATTATATGATGATAAATCTAATATTATAGTTCAAGAAGATTTAGTTACAGAATCAGATAATAATGAAAAGAAAACTAATGTGTTTGTAGAGTCCTTTATCAAAGTAATTGGATTTGTGTCTGCTTCCGTAACACCAATGATACCAGGATTAGTAGCTGGTGGTATGTTAAAAGTATTTCTTTTATTAATTACTTTAGGATGGGCTCCTTTTGAGAAAAGCCAAACGTATATTTTACTTAGCATGTTGGCAAATGTACCTTTTTATTTCATGCCAATTTTTGTAGCATATGGTGCAGCTAAAAAACTAGGTGGCACTCCAATTTATGGGATGCTTGTTACCGCTGCGTTAGTATATCCTGATTTTGCAACTCTTGTTAAATCAGGAAAAGCACTGTTTATGTTATCTGTTCCTGTTACACTAGTTAACTACAGTAGCACTTTATTACCAGCATTATTAATTGCTATTTGCGCTTACTATGCTGAAAAGCTATTAACTAAAATTATTCCAGGAATTATTAGACCTGTTTTTGTGGGAATGTGTACTATTGTTATAAGTTATATCTTAGGAGTAACAATTTTAGGACCATTAGGAGATTTAGCCGGAGGCTACATTGTAAACATATTCCTTTGGGCATCTGCGAATTTAGGACCATTTGCAGTTGGATTATTAGCTGCTTGTATGCCTTGGCTAGTTATGACAGGAATGCATCATGCAGTAACTCCATTTATGGTTCAAGCTATTGCAAATCCAGGATATGATGTTCTTTTCAGACCTGCATATCTTCTTCATAATATGGCAGAAGGTGGTGCTTGTCTTGGAGTTGCACTTCGTACAAAAGACAAAGCTCTTAAAGCAGAATGTTTCAGTTTGGCGGTTGGATGTATTGTTGCTGGAGTTACAGAACCAGCCATTTATGGAGTTAATTTACGTTTAAAAAGACCAATGTATGGTGTAATGGCAGGTGCCGGTTTAGGAGGCATCGTTGCAGGGATAATGGGAGCAACTGCTTATGTATATGGATATTCAACAATTCTTGCAATTCCGATTTTCCAAAAAACCATATTAGCAATTGTTGTGGCTATTATAGTTACTATTCTAACTTCCGCAATTGTAACTATGGTATTGGGATTTGATGAAAAAGATATAATTGATACAATTTAAGTTATTTTAATTAAGAGATTAATTATGAAAATATATACAAATTTTGTTTAAATAATTTCAATAACTAATGGAGGAATATTATGTTTGATGGTTTATTTAAGAAAAAAGAAAAAAACAATGAAATACTAGCAGTGGTAGATGGGCAATTAATGTCATTGGAACATTCTGAAGATGAAGTATTTAGGGGGAAGATGATGGGAGAAGGCTTTTTCATAAAACCTGAATCAGGAGAAATATATTCGCCTGTTACGGGAACAATTAGTTCTGTTTTTCCTACAAAACATGCATTTACAATTTTAAGTAATAATAAGATAGATATTCTTATTCATATAGGTCGCAATACAGTTGAACTTGAAGGAAAGCCTTTTAATATTAATCTGATAGAAGGCCAGAAGATAAAAGCAGGTGAATTAATAGGGACTGTAAATTTTAAAGAAATAATAGAAGCTGGTAAGGGAACTGAGGTATATGTTATATTTCCAGAAATTACGGAATTAAATAACATTCCTATTGAAAATAAAAAACAAATATTACATGGTGAAGTAGTGACAAGAATTTAAATATCAAATATGAGGTTAATTCAAGTCTGATAAGTATTAAATAAAAATAGAGAATAGTATAGAATAAATGCTGATGAAATGGTTATATTGATAGAAGAAAAGTTTTGAAAATGATATAATTATAGTACAAAATTAGAGAAAGTAAGGTGAGTATTTTATGTTGTATCATGCATCAGGAGAAGTTGTAGAATTTCCAGAGATAAGAAAAAGTAAATATACTAAAGATTTTTCATGGGGATTTTATTGTACAAATGATTTTGAACAAGCTAAAAAATGGGCTAAAAGAAATAGAGAGCATGCTACAGTTAATCATTATACTTACACAGAAAATAAAAATTTAAATATATTAAGTTTTGAAAATATGACAGATGAATGGTTGGATTTTATTGCAGCTTGTAGAAAAGGGCTTATTCATGATTATGATATAGTAGAAGGGCCTATGGCTGATGATACTGTTTGGAATTATGTAAATGACTTTTTAGCTAGTGAAATTACTAGAAGTATTTTTTGGGAGTTAGCAAAATTTAAATATCCTACCCATCAAATTAGTTTTCATACTTTAAAGGCGTTAGATTGTCTTAAGTTTGAGAGGAGTGAAATTATAAATGAATGAAATTCAAAAAAATGATTTATTTTATGTTTGCTCACTTATAGAGTTTATGGGGAGGAAAACTAAAAATAGACGATCAACTATAGTGAAAATAATAGGAAAGAAGGAACTAAAAAGACAGCTAGAACTTGCAGAAGTTAATCATTGCTTATCATTTGAAGAGGTGTCAGATGAGATAATAAAAGAGTTTAATATTAAGGAAGGCAGTTTTGATTCGGTAGGTTTGTGTAAATATGCTGTTCCTAGTGTTCAAGCTATAGGTAAAGAATATCAGAGATTAATAATTGATGTTCTTTCAGAAGAAAATAATGTAATAGATGTACTATATTCAGTATTTGAGTCATTTATTAGTGATGAAATCTCAGATTTTAATTCATCAGTATATTACAGTAGTCCAGAATATTTGAAGTATTCGTTTTTAGAAGGTAAGTTATTAGCATAATCCAAATGATAGCTTTAATGGTACTGCATATGAAGAAAATGAAACAGATATAATATCTAATATTGATAAATACGAAATGTACAAATAATTATTAGTGGATTTCAAAGGTAATGCTTGGCCTCCACCATGAAACCCACGAAAATCTAATTATTATTTTCGTGGGTCTTTTATTTTGGAGAATAATTTTTATATTATTTTAATTGAGTTAAGATTATAGATAATCTCTCTTTTAAGTCCAGTTTCAAAGCTTATATCTTTTATTTCTTTTTTTCTATATACAATTCGTAAAACAATTCTCTATCCTTCTCTTTTAAGATACTTAACATTTCATTAATTTCTGAGTATAACTCTTTTTTATAATATTCTCAAGTGTATTATCTTTGTAAGACAGGTTATGAATATACTTATATATTTAGTAAGTTAAACAACAACCTAGTTGTTCACGCCCAATTATAAAATTAAACTTATTCAAGAAGAAAAAGACATACTACGAGGGGAATTTGCATAAATTAAATTATGTAGTTATTAAGTAATTGATCCATAATCATTACTTATCTTCAGAAAACATATCTGCAAAATTATTTGAGTTGTAGAAAAGATTTAAACAATTTTATGTAAAAGATTGAACAAAACAAAATAAAAGGGGGAGAATTTATGAAACATCTTAGTAAATACATTAAAAGATATGGAAGTGCCTTTTTAGCTATATTGCTTACATTTACTTTAGTGGTAGCTTCTAATATAAAAGTAAGTGCATCAACAATAAAGTCTGATTATAAATCATTTGTAATGGCACCTTTAGAAAAAATAACGGATTGGAGTAGTTTTAAAAATAGATTAATAACTTTAAAGAATAGTGGAGTTTATGGAATTACAACAGATGTATGGTGGGGAGATGTTGAGAGTAAAGGGGATAACCA
>JAQSXU010000428.1 GCA_029256485.1 Clostridiaceae bacterium | reverse complement strand
CTGAGATTGTCTAATATACCAGCAATACTTAAAAGTGAAGATTAATTATCTTGTGTTATTCAAATAGCCATACAGTGTCTAGGGAATGAATAGTTTAAAATTTATTGAAGAATATATAATATATGATAAAATAATATTAGAGGATGATAATGGTTTTTGAAAAAGAAATTAAATTATATAATAAAGACTATTAAGTATTGAAAACAGGAGGATAATAAAATGAAAATAACAATGTATGGTGCAGCAATTTGCCCAAATTGCGTTGAAGCAAAAGCTATTTTAGAAGAACATAAGGATATTGAATTAAATTATAAGAATATTATTGAGAGCACTACGATGTTAAAGCAATTTTTATCTTATCGTGATAATGATGAAATGTTTGCTAATATTATTAAAGAAGGCAAAATAGGTATTCCATTTTTTATTTTAGAAGATGGAACAAAAACTTTAGACATATTTGATTATTTGGATATAGATAAAACTAAGAATGTAGTAAATAGCTGCTCTATTGATGGTAGTGGTAAATGTTAATATTTGTGCGTGTTATTTTTCCCAAAACTGCGGTTTTGGGAATTTTTTTTGTTAAGGAGGTCTGAATATGCACCTATAAAAAGAGCAGCTATGCTGCAACAACGGAACTTAAATTGACAATTTTGGACTTGTAATTTATTATCATGTGAGTTAAAAAATATGCCCCTATAAAAAGAGAAGCTATGCTGCAATTAGGAACTTATATTAGCAATTTTGGAATTGTTATCTATTATCATGTGCTAAAAAATATGTAAAACTATAATAATAAGGAGTATAATATAATTGTAATGATTTGATTAATAATGCGGTTACCGTTTAACATACCTAATTGGAAAATCTACTGAATTCATATAAAAATCTTCATTATATTAGACATGGATATCTCTCTGCATAAAATATTACAGTATTAAGTAACAAGAAAATATTAAATGAATTGAAAAAGTTCATTTAATAAAGAAGGGAGTTAACTTATGAACTGGGAAGTATTTGAAAAGGCTTTGATTAATTACGATAAATTAGAAGTTGATAAAATTCTTCAACATTTTTTAGCTAAAAAAAACGGGATAGAGTTTATTGATGAGTATATAGTTAAGTCTTTAAATTCAATTGGTGATAAGTGGGAAAAAGGGGAAGTGGCTTTGTCCCAAGTATATATGAGCAGCAGGTTGTGTGAAGAAATTGCTATTACTATTTTGGCTGAAAAAAATTTCCCAATTAAGATGAAGAAATTGCTATTACTATTTTGGCTGAAAAAAATTTCCCAATTAAGAATGCAAAGCCAATTGCAATAGTGACACTTGAGGATTATCACACTCTTGGGAAGAAAATTGTAAGTGCTGTTGTTAGGTCAAGTGGTTTTGATCTTATAGACTACGGTACTATAAGTGAACCTGAGGAGTTATTAAAGAAAGTCACTGAAGATGGAATAAAAATACTTATGATATCAGTATTAATGTATAATTCTGCTTTAAAAATTAAGAAAATATCTCAAATGCTTCATGAAAAGGATCCTTCAGTCAAGATATTAGTTGGAGGTGCACCTTTTTTAATGGATAGCACACTTTGGAAGGAAGTTGGCGCAGATGAAATGGGGCAAAGTGCAGCTGATAATATTGCTATTTTAGATAGGTGGATTAAGGAGGATTCTTAATGGAAAAAAGGTATACTTCTATGGAAAGAGTGTTGACAGCTATGAGCATGCAGGAACCGGACAAAGTACCATTATTTATAATGTGTACACATTATTGTGCAAAGTTTTTAGACATGTCGATTAAAAACTATTTTAGTAAGCCTGAAAATGTAGTAAAGGGTCAAATGATGCTTCGTGAAAAATTCAAAAATGATTGTTTGAATCCATTTTATTCTGTTGCTCATGAGTATGCAGCTTTTGGAAGTGAAGTTGTTTTCAAGGAGGATGGTCCTCCTAATGCTGGTGAACCGATAATAAAGAAATTTGATGATATCTTAAAATTACAACCACCAGAGGTTAAAAAATCAAAAATTCTTATGAATTGTCTTGAGACAATATCAATGCTTAAGCGTGAAGTAGGGACAACGGTACCTATTTGTGGTGGTGTTATGTCACCATTTTCACTTCCTATTCTTCAAATGGGGTTTAATAAATATATTGAACTAATTTATGAAAAACCAGAGTTATTGGAGCATCTTATAAAAATTAACGAAAAATTTTGCACCGAATGGGCTAATATGCAATTGATGGCAGGTGCATCCTTTATAACAATTACAGATTCTATGGCCGTATCATCAATTCTTCCAAAAAGCATATATTTAAAGACTGGATTTCCTTCTGCAAAGAGAACTATACCAACTATTAAAAGTGATGTAGCTATTGCTACTTCATCAGAAAGTTCTGTCTCAATACTTGAGGAAATACTTGAAGCAGGGATTAAAGCTATTTTGGTAAGTCATAATGATGATTTAGCTGAAGTGAAGAAAAAAGTTGGTAAAAGAGCTACCTTGCTTGGAAATTTAAATGGTATTAAAATGTGCAAGTGGAACAGATCTGAGGCTGAATTTAATGTTAAGGAGGCAATAAGAAAAGCTGGAGCTAATGGTGGATTCATCTTATGCGACAGTTTAGGAGAGATTCCTTATCAAGTTAATGAGGATATTCTTTATGAAATCTCAGAAAGTGTAAATAAGTGGGGCAGATATCCATTAAATTGGAGGTAATGGTATGGATGATAAACTATGTAT
>JAQSXU010000034.1 GCA_029256485.1 Clostridiaceae bacterium | reverse complement strand
GCTCTATAGATAAAAACCTCCCTATTACCAAAATAATTAATACTGATAAAATAACAAGCGCAAATTTTTTCATTACATCCCCCAAAATTTCATATAAAAAGTTTAAATATTTTCTTAATAAACACTTTCTATTAATAAAGAATCATAATCAATATTTTTATAATTAGCATATTTATTAATAAGTAGTTTTACATGTTTAAAATTATCTCCAATATATATTTCGCCAATTTCCTCATACTTTATAACAGAACCATATTTTACGTCTTGGGCAATGAGCATCCAGTTATTATTCAATATATAAAAAGAGCAGTCCTCAAGTTTCTTATCCCCAAATTCTATATCACCTATAAAAAAAGCTATCTCATGTCCATCATTAAATAATAACCACTTGTCAGCATATCCCTTCCCTTTATTGTTATTTCACATTTCTCTATATATTCATGATTACTATTATTGTATATAATAGCGTCATAGTTGTGATATATAGGTTTTTTTCCAAATTTGAAATAAATGATAGTGATAATAAAAATTATAGAAATTATAAAAAGCAATTTTCTTTTTTTTATAATATAATTCATTGAGCCCTCCTTCCTATAAATAGACAAATTACTCATATTAAGTTCCGTTTCTACCCAATATTTCCTTATAAGAAATATTCTGATGATTCATACCATTCAATCCACTTTTAAATATTATTTTTCAGCTACAATTGAATTAAATGGTACGTCTTGGCCATTTTTCAGAATACTTATAGTCTCAACATTTTTAGGTTTCTTAATTTTATATAGAAGTCTGTTGTTCTCTATTTCTTTATTTTGATAATCATCTGAAAATTTTTCACTAAAATTTATAACAATCATTTTGTCTTTAACTTCAATACCTATATCTGTATAGTAGGTTGCCTTCTCTCCCGGCATAACATTATATGCATTTAAAAACAAGAACATCTCATCAGAGCCATCCTGATAAAGATAAATACCGTTCTTGCCATAATAAGAACTTAAAGATGATTTAACCTTTAAATTAACATTATTTAAATTTACATCTGTAAATAAAGAATCAGAATTATTACAACCAACTGTTACTAATAAAACAACTCCTATAACTACTGCAATAAAAATCCATTTCTTCATTCTTATTCTCCTTACTTAATACAACATATTTGAATCATACATATTAACTATTAAATAGCTTTTTAATTCTATCAGTACCAACTGCCAGAACAATTCCATAAATAATGACAGCTATAGTAATCCATATTGCCAAAGAAATTGGGATATCGCTTGCATAGTCTATAGCTTGACTTTTCCATGAACCCTTTTGCATATCTAGACCCTGTATAATTTTCAATCCGTATAATTGTAACGATAAAAGTAAGCTCCCCAAAATAATTGCCAAACTACCAACTAATGACTTGTTCATATAAACCCTCCTTGTACAAACTTAAAATTACTTATTTCATATTTTATTACTTATTGCTAATTAAATCATAGTAAAACTTATCTAAAGTTCCTTCTGCTTGGTCGAGAATTATTAGATCATATAACTTTGATAAATTAGACGTTCCTATAATCTCATATTGTTTATGATTTATTTGTATGTATTTACTATTTAAGATGTTGATATATTGATTATTGTTTTTTTTTCCATTAAAAACAAGTCTATATGTCTCCTTAAACTGTGGGCTATATGATTGAGGAGTTATTATATTTCTCCTTACTTTAATACTTTCTATTAGAGTAATAATCTGTTCTATCGATTCCATGTTTGTTACATCTAATTCTTTTCCTGATTGTGTAGAAAAAAATATTGCAGTTTCAATTTTTAAAGGTAAATTTTTACTACTTAATGGCTGTATCAAGTTATTTACCCCTATAGGTCTATAATAAAATATTGCCAATATTATTATCAAGATAATTACTATATGCATAATAATCTTTTTATTCATATAACCCCTCCTAACAATAACTATTTAAGATGTATAATTTTACTGATACGTCATAATATTTGAATGTTGCAGAATATAAACTGTCTAAAAATATTTTTAATCAATTGTTAGTTAAAAGCAGGTGAAATCACTCCAGCTAAAATAATTAAAAGAGATATGGCTGCAATTAATATGTTTTTTCCAGAAGCATTTTTATCTTTAATAATTTCAACAAGGCCATAAGAAAAAGAAAACATAAATACAAATGGCCAAATAAACCAAGTCCAGTAATAGAAAACTCCAATTCCTTTCATAAGCCCAATTAACATTTTGACCCCTCCTTGTACTTTATCTTATATAAACAGTTCTTGATTTACATAATATTACTGTTGCGTCGAATAATTCGAATTATGTGCATTACCTACACTAAACTTCCTATTTTTTGTCTACATATCTTCTATTTTACTGCATTTGAAGCAAAATAATATCCTAACATATAAACTAAAAACAAATATATTACTAATACTGCAAAATAAATTGCAAATCTAATGCGTTTCAATTTAAGAGGACGAAAGTAGTTACTATTAAATATGACATATGCTATAACCGGCATAAATATATAATCGCCACCACTGAAAAACTGTAACCATTTTATCATATATTATATACCCCCATTTTTACTGTTGAACATAGTTCTACAATTGTATCGTAATATTTGAACAACAAGAATTAACTTCTAATATTTTTCAGTTTCCATAACTCTATATAACTAAGTTTAGAGATGATATTATAATTAAATAAGTAACATATATAATTATAAGTAATGAAAAATAATGGAATTTATTATTATTTATTGTTGAAATATAATAAATTCGTAATGTAATAATTAAAATAATCAAAATAATGCTAAGAATTATTAGTGTTTTAGGTTCTTGAAGGCTATCCGTAGCAATTATATTAGTTGCAGCAATAGTACCAGTAAATAATATTACTTTAATGAGTCTTATTAAGTATTCTTTAAAATTTTTTACAGGATGAATTTTGAATTCACTAAATTTAAAACTTTTTATTAAATATAATGTAAATAAAATATAAAGGGTAATCGTTATTACTAACGAAATTTTAACTATTCTATTAATATTGTATATCCTAATTATATCTTTTCCAATATCATATTCCATATAGAATAAACCTATTGTACATAATATATATTCGATAATACCATCAGCATTGATTTTTTTCATTATTCTTGTAATCATCTCCTCATTAATATGTTTATGTTGTTTCGCATTATTCTACTTTTTGACACAATATATGAAAGTTGTAAACTATATTATCTTGAATTCTTATTAATATAAATATTCAACGCTTGTAGTGCTTTGAACGATACAAAAATAGCCGACATATAAAAAACAACTTCTAATATACCTTTAATAGAACCTAAAACAATACCTAAATAAGCAAAAGCCATTATAATAATCCTCCATTCATTAAAGTTTAATATCATTTGTTCGCCTAATATTACTGATGCGAACTTAAAGATTACGACTATAAAAATTACTATTCTAAAATATTAATATCCAGCTAAAAAGTGAATTGACATCAAAATAAATAATAGAGTTCATCTTAAGCTATCCACATAATCTTTATTAATCTTATATTTTGAAAATTTAGTACCATCTAAAGACCTGTAATCTACTTTTTTAACAATCAGATAATCACCAATCCTGACCTCGTCAAATATATATGATGAAACTTTTATTGTATCCCTAACATCATCATATCTTATTGTAATGGAATAATAATTTTTCTTAAAAGATGGAAAAAATGGTATGTTACTTTTACGCATAGACATGTCAACCACCCTTACTTCAACTTCTTCTCTATTAATAACATCAGAAGTTACAATTGGTAGAATGTTATTAATGAAATAAATGCTAAAAAGAAAAATTACAAGCCATAATAATTCAACCTTCGCTAAAGAAGCCTTATGGCTTATCATTTTTTCCCAATTAGTTTTTTCCTGTATCCTATCCAAATCCTTATAAACTAACTTCTTCCAATCTTTATTTTTCATTATTTATACTCCATCAATTTATAATGTTAAATAATCAGCATTTTTTCCAACAACATCATTTTTCTATTGTAGATCATTCTGTAATTCATCATAAAATGTTATTGTTACAACATATGAATTATCATACTGCTCAAATAGTTGAGGATTCTTCATGAAATCTTCAACTTGATTTGTTTCTTTAAGCTTTAAATTTTTAGATTTTAAAATTACGGCAAGTGGAATAGGCTCTCCGATAATAACTTCATGAGTTCTGTTTAAGTATATAATCCTTCCGGATAGAGCAGCTGAATCCAATTGTTTTTGAATTGAAGTTGAACTAAAATCCGATTCAACTGCAATTCTTATTTGATCCAACTTATCTGATATTGCAATTCTTCTTTTTAAAGATTCTGAGTCATTGCTAAAACTAAAGAGAGTTTCCGTCTTTATATTACTTTCATCAGAATAATCTGCAAATCTAATATAGGCACCTCTTACATTTCCGCTAATTGAGTAATTAAATAGTCTTGGGTTCATATCGCTAAATAAATTAACCAGACTTCTTTCTTTCTTGGTTAACTCTTTTGGTGAAACATACATTTCATTACTGCCTATATTTGATTCTGAACTGCAGCTAGTAAAAATTAGGACAAAAACTAGCATAAGCAAAAATTTTATTTTCATTGTCCCTCCTGCTATGGATCTAATTCCCATCAACATATTATTTAACTATTTTTGTTTATATAAATCTTTAATGCTTTTATGTGCAATATTAAAGCATATACTCCAAGGCATACTAAAAAAGCAATAATAATAAATTGCATAATAGATAGTAAGTTTATTAATGAATTCATATAATCCATCTCCTTTTTCAAATAATATGCAAGCCTTTTGTTAGGTCTTACTGCAATCAGCAGAATATAACAACTATATTTTTCCTAGAAAGAACCGGTACACGTTTCATTATAAATCAATTGATTTAGCTATTCTTATAAATTCTTCATTAGTCAATTTATCGTCATTGCTGCTAATTACAATTGAATTCTCATAGAATTTAAATACCAATATTAATGACCCTGGTTTTCTAAAAATATATCCATTTTGATTATTGATTGTAATATCATATCTTTCACAGTTTTCTGTATCTACATTGAACGTAGATTCTCTATCAAAAAGTGTAATATCAATCATTAAGTTTTCTTGATTATAATAAGTTAAGGCATAAAAACTTGGTGATTTCAATTCATCATTTTCTACATATCCTTCTGGAATGTAGCCTACTTTAAAAACCATAAAAGGCTTTTCTTCTTTAGGCATAAATGAAGCATGTGTATCAAAATTTTCTATATAATAATTTAATACCTTTACCCTAAATGCATCTACTGTAGTAAAAGATATAACAAAGCCAGATGATATTACAAAAATAATTACAGCTGCCTTAATTAATGTTTTTTTAATCTTGTTGTACTTTTTGACATTTTGCTCTTTATTAAACTTGTCATTAATAATTGCTGAAATACGTTTATCTAAGTCATCTTGTAGTGGATTAACTATAGTTTCATCATTTTGCAGCTCATCAAATAATAAACTATCCTTCTCAACTAAAGAAGTTGCAATCTTCCTTAGAAGAAAATCTTCGTTAAGTTCATTATTTAAGTAATTATTATCTTTCATAAACTTCACCACCTTGTAACCTTTCTTTCAACATATCAATGGCACGTTTTTTATACATTCTGATACTATTTGCACTGATGTCTAATAGCTCTGCAATTTCCTCATAACTTAATTCCTCATATACATACCTGAATTTTATGATGGATTTATATGGCTCTGGCATAAAATCCAAGGTTTCTTCTACTTTTGAATAATTATCTTGAAAAAAATAATTACTTCTGCTGTCTGCTATAACTTCTTTTATATCATCGTAATTTATATGTTCTTTTTCCTTACTTTTGTAATTTATAAACGAATTCTTCACTATACTTAACAGGTATGATTTAATCTTGTATTTTCTAATCTTTTTAACTAAATCTAACTTTTCTATGATTTTTACAAAAGCAATGGATACAACATCATTTGAAATTTCATAATCATTTGAAAGCTTATATGCATATTTCCACATGGCCTTGCCATAAGTATTATACAGATCTGTTACCAGTTCTACACCAATACCTTCTGATTCTGATTTTTTATAAAACATTCCCCGCTACCCCTTCAACGTAAATTATTACCTAATTATATCATGTAAACGTTAGCAATTGAATTATTATTTATCCCTATACTATATAGACAATTTTACTGAGTCATTTTGTAACATTATTTCAAAAAATTCTTACAATTTTTTTAAAACAATTTATTTAGCCACAAAATTAAAATAATGAGTAGAATAAATACTACTCATTATTTTAAGCCTTAACCATATAGCTACTTTGAATTTCCATTATGTAAAAAACAATGTGAATTTACATTCTCGCCCGAATACTTTATAATAACTTAATATAAAACAACTTGGAAGAAATAATATATGAAAATACTACTTAAAATCATAATTTTTTTAATAACAGTTACATATTTTTTCATCTCTAACAAAACAATATATGTTTTAACTTTAAAATATTACAGCTTATTTAGATATATCTCTGATGATAGGGAATCCTTAATAAAGTTAAACAAATATTTTATAAATTATAGGATTGAGAAAAAGAAAGCATTTGACATAATTGAATGGTTATTTGAGATTGGCAGAGGGTGGTTTAATATAATCCCATATTGTTGCAGGTATATTAATCTGAACAATTATATTGTTTTTAACCATAATAACAATAAATTTAAATCATTAATAAATACTTATTCAAATTATACTAAAAAATTTATTAAAACATACAATGAAGATAAAAAACCCATTATATTAAAAAAATATAAATTTAAAATAAGAATAAAGATATTTAATACAATAATATTTCCTATATATTTTATCTTCTAAGACCTCTAATCTGGCCTCAAACAATAAAAAATCATATAATATTAATATTACAACAATCGCTATAGAAATCTTAATAATATGAACTATTAAAGATATCTCAATTATGAAATTGAACATTAATAATATAAAACTTGCAACTAGGTGAATTCTAACATACCTAATTATCCAATTAACAACTTCCCATTATATAAAAGAACAACTTTTAGACAAAAACTAAAAAAACATCAACATGTTGTAGTTAATGACTTTTATCAATTAATTAATTACATATTATTTACTTCTTCGTGCTCATATGCTTATTTATATTTTGATCAAGTAGCTTTACCTCCCCGAATCTTAAGAAATAAAACGGTATTAATACTATGTATAAATTTCAGCATTTTCATGGAGTTACCTATATTTTTATTAATACCATTTTATACTATTTTCTATTAAAACCCACCCAAAATTTGCCCAAAGTCTTCTATAATACCATGCATGAAACCAAGTAAATATACAACTAACATTTCAATAAAACAAAGCATTTGAAAGATAAAAACATATTTAAATACAATTTTATAGCCACTTTCCAATTATCAAGTTTATCTTCAAATGTTTTTGCGCATGAATTACTCGATGACAAAACTATTATGTGATTTATTTTATTATAAAAATTCGGAACTTTCTCTTTGAAATACTTCTCAGCATTTTTGCCATTGAATACTATACACTTAATATTAAATAATTTATCAAATAATTATTCAAAATCATTAACTTCTAATTCTTTAATATTCACATCTAATGACCCCTCTCAAATAAAATTAGATAGCACATCCCATATACCTATTTTATTTTTAAGTAAAAATCAAATTTTATTATAATCATCATCAAATTCTTTACTATCATAAACTTTGTAGATTAATTTCCAAAAGTTGTTTCTTGTGCTTTTATAATATTCCCCTGTTAATAATGATTCTTTTCCCGGTGAAGTGCCTAGTATCAATATTTCAACATTTTCATCTACAATTGGAGCAAAACAATTATCAATCTTCATATAACCCCCCAGTTAATTTTTCTCGAATAATTTAGAAAACACAATTATATCTTAGTAGAATTCATCATCAAAAACTAACCAAGTTATTGGTTGCTCTCGACTTTATATTAGATTACCATAATGGATTATATCAACCCATTATAATAATATTTTATTTGCCTCGTTTATTGACATCCCATATGTATCTTAATCTTTATCAGTTCTTTAATGCAAGTTATTATAGTCATCTGTAAATAAAGCACGATTATTATCTTTAAAATGAGCAAATATTGAATATATCAGAAGTCCAATTGCTGATTGATTTTCAAATATTTCTCTAACTGGATTTAATACTCCATCAGATGCAAACTAAATACCATCTTCAATAATGCTGACACAAACAACAACTTAATATTTTTCCCATCCTCAACTCTTGATATTTTGAAATTTCAAATTTATTAGACAAACCAATTGCCTTGAATTACTTCATATATAGTAAGTGGTGATTGAAATGACATATTTTTATAGTTTCAGACTATTTGCTTTCTCATATTGCTGGTAGTGTACTCCTGTGAGTAAAAATACATGTCTCCTGCAGTTTTTCTATCAGTAAAATATTGACCTGTTATCTCCTTAGGATTTTCTATGCACAACATTGCTGTTCCATAATGAATTTCGCTTCTATCTCTAACTGCTGCAGTGGGGGTATTCAAATAACAATATGTTAATTGTTTTTCTCCTAATACAGAATCAATTGAAGAGGAAATGGATTTGCTTTTACTTTCACCACTAATAAGAATAATATTCGTAGATAATAGTGTTTGCTTAACTTCTAATCTTGCTTCTCTTTCTATATTGTCATAACTTGTAAGCATAGTCCCAATATAGTTCCTACACAGTACAGGAGTGTCTTCAAGTGGATTAAGTTTCCATCCCCAACGTTCATATACTGTAGTAATAATAGTTGTAATACCTATAGCCTCACCTGCGAATCCAATAAAATTATAAACTGAAAAACTGCCTTTTATTGATTCTAAGGAAAATAAGCATCGAATTGTGAATAATACAATTGCTATCCATACAGCTTTTATAAGTAGTTTATTAAATTGTTCCTTCATTTATTATCACCTCTAAATATCATAATTATAAAAGGTTTTCAGATCAGTAATAAAAACTTTGTATTTTTCAATATCCACTGAATATGGACATAGTATCTTAATTCCATTCGCTTCCTTGTATCTACTCAGCAAGTAACTGGTATTATACAAATAGTTAACTATTTCACCAAACTCATATCGGTAAATTGTGTATTTCATAAATATATCATTTGGTAAATTCCAAAGTAAAGATTCCAGCCCGAAGGATGATACATTATTAGCTGAATAACACCCATTGTTACTCATTAAATATCTCATCATTTTTAATATTCTAACCATCTTTTTATAGTAATAATTAGTGTCATTATTCTTCTTCTTACCATTAGCAATGTGTTGTTCCGGATAATTTATAATAACCTCACCATCATCAGCTTTGATGAATATGCCACCAATGTAGTTGTCAGGATTATTGATGTAATCTATTCGATAATCTTTATATCTGCGACAAGGAACTGTATCAGCATCCTTTCTATATGTATTGCCATATACCTTTATAGATTTGTTTTTTCTTTCAACATCATTCCCAAATTTATTTTCAAGGCATTCTTGTACCTCGTCCTTAAATGACTTATCGGGTATGGGTGCAGTGATAAAACCATAACTGGCATCTGACTGAGGGTATTCACTTGAATTTCTATATTGAGTTTGAAATACTTCTTCTTGTACTACTGCAATGTCCACATCACTCTGCGTTCTTACATTTGTATTATTTGCATAAGAACCTTGTATAAATAATTTAATTTTTCGAGAACCATATATACTTCTCATTTCTAGAAAATATGAATATGTCTCAGGGTATAATGGTGAAATTGCTTTATTATCATCTGTAAAACCTAAGTCCTTTAGTGCATCTCTTACCATTTTAATAGCATTTAGGCACATTTGGTTTTCAGTATCACTTAATGGTGATACATATTGTTTTAATTGCTCTTCGGTAAATTTCACTTTTGTTCCTCCATTTTATTCCTTAGTATTATCTTTCCATTATAATAGTCATTTTCACTGTTTGGTATATCAGTATTTCGAACTCTATTGACCTGAGCTTCCATTATATTCTCTTATTAGTCTAAAAATAGACACTTACCAAAATTATAATTCTTTCAAAGTGATTCATATAAGGTTGCTTTTGCGCTTAAGTCGTAAGTTTCAATATAATGATTATACTGTCAGAAGACTGATTATATTGTCATATTTTGTTGAAAATTCTGTAAAATTATTTATTGATAATATATGTATTGTAAATTTGTACAAAACTAGTCTGTTCGTCGGGGGGTTCGAATCCCTCATGGCTCACTGATTGCAATACATTAAAGGGTTGAATGAAGTTTTAAATTTCATTTTAGCCCTTTTTTAGTCCTTTGAAGAAATTTAATTAAATGTATATAAAAAGCTCTGAATACTTCAGAGCTGGGCATACATTGTTACATTTCTGCAAGATATTTATAAAAGACTATAGTAAAACCACACTTAAGTGGAAGGTTAATGAATTCTGTCCGTAATGGACTTTGTCTCTATACAGCCGATTAGCAACCTTGTTTTTTGTAACCATTATTAAGTACAAGCATACAATATAAAAAGCCACTAATAACGCGGCTGGATAAAAGTTAAATTAAAAGGGCAATCGTCGTACACCTTAGTGTCTGGCTGCCCTTAATTTTTATATATTTGAATGCTCCAAAATTAAACCTTCGCTAATTTAATGTTAAGAATAGATTTCATTAATAATTATCATTGTTATTTTTGGATCTTTGATTTCCATAAACTAAATCAACAAATACTAAAAGAATAACGCTGTCATGTTCTTTCAATCTTACATCACTGTGGCTATAAATCAGTTCATATCCTCTACCTTCAACATAATCTAATAAGGATATGTTTTGTACTTTAGCAATTTGATATTTTGTGTACATAAATTCAACCTCCATTTATCATAATTAATAGGCAACAGTATATTATTACTGCTGCTATAAAATAAAAAACTCCTGTTCCAACAGAACAGAAGTCATATATGTTTATATCTTTATATTTTTCTATACTTATTACTCTATTTTATGAAAATTCTCTTTGGTTTTCCAATTACTGTCACCTGTTTTTCTCTTTTACTATAGGTTTTAAGAATATGGTCGTTGATAATGAAATACATATGGCAGGTAATAATATTTTTTGGTATATAAGTGAGAATTCATAATTTGCAACATATATAAGAAAAAAGTTAACAACGAAAAAAACTATGAAAAATATAGCAAGTACGATTTTAAATTTTTTTATACCCTTACATATAATTAAAATTTTGTATAGTAATATCGTAAGAAATACTGAGATTAAAATCACTAGTAATAAACCATACTTTAAATAAAATTCCAATTCCATAATAATACCTCCTAATTCACTACTAGTATAGTATACAATTTTTCGAGGCTGTCGTATAGTAATTTCTAATTAAAATATAACAGCCTCTTTTGTTATTATAATATTTTATTAATATTCAGGATATTGGTATGAATAGTAGAATGCTTCATCCGTGTAAAGATAAGTTAATTTGCCACTTGAGTCTTTTCTGTAAGTTTCTACTATATCATGACAATAATATGGATAACCATTGCCATCAGTATTTGTTTTGTAAAAACCTGTTTTTACGATATAAATGTCAAAACCACCTAAAACTCCTGCTGTAACTGCAGAAGAAGCAATAGCTGATGCAAAAGTTTCTTTATCTAAAGTAGCCCAACCGGAAAGAACTGGAACTAAAACACTCAAAACTGCTGCTGTTGTTGTATCTCTTACAGCTCTATTATATGATATTTCACCTGCATATATCCAGTTTACTGGTGGGTTCTCTCTTGTTATAATCAGATCATCACTAGCAGCATAAGCTGCAACATTTGTAGAGAATATAATTAATGCAATCAAAACAAAGCTTAAAAATCTGGATTTTTTACTGAATTTTTTCATATTTTTCTCCTTATGTATATCAATTTTTTATTTTTTTAATATCATAACTTAATGAATTGCATTACAATTCTATATTTTATTTTTAATTTACAATCAAATATACGCACCCCCAATAATTTATATATTTAATTTAATATTACCTCATATTTTTTGGTTCCTTAGGTTGATATGCCCCCCAGTATGATGTAGTTCCCGCAGCCGAAATTGCCGTCTTTTTAATCTGTCTTGCTACAAAACTAAGTACTGTTTTTTTAATGTCCTTCATTTGTAACACCCCCTTTAATTTTTATTATTAGTATTGATACTAAAAACATGGTAACTATTATAGTATAAAATATTTGTATATTTATTTTATACATGACCACCCCAATTAAATAAAAGGTAAACAAAATAAATAAAGTTATTTTTTTATTTCTCTTTTTTTTATTTTCAGTCAATCTCTTCTTTTCATTATCAACTGGTGCAAATTTTAAAATAATATATACTGTTGCAATTGTCATTATTGCTGATATTCCTATTACATAAACTGATGGTGTAAATACAACTACAGACATTGTTGTTAAATATAATACTATAAGAATTAAGTTACATTTTACATATGAACTAGCATGATACCCGCCTGAATACATTCTTATTGGTATAAAGCTTATTAAAAATACTATAGAATAAATCAGCCTATTTAATATTAATCCTAAAATAAAAATCAAAGTTATACCAATAACAGTAGATATTATCAAATGTAAACCATAGACATATATTTCTTTGTCTTCTTCTTCAAGTATATTATTTGAATAAAAAAAATCAGTTATATTGTCCGATAAATATTTAATCATTGTATCCTCCAATAATTAAATTCTTGTCTTTACCTTTTATTTACAATATAACTGTTTTTTTTCATAAGTCAATAGTTTGGGGACGGTTGGTCATATACGAGTACATCTGGCAAATAATTTATGCCTTTTTTTCTAATAATAAAATATTACAAGCGATTTTATTACCCGTTTCACAATAATTTATTATCCCATCATATTTTTCAACTATTTTTTTTATACTTCTTAATCCCAAACCGTGATTAGATTTTTCACTCTTTGTTGTTAATAAATTAGGGTTCTCTTGTAAGATTGATTTGTCTATAGTGTTTTTTACTTCAATAAATATGTAATCTCTTTTTTTATCTATTAATAAGTAAATGTCTTTATTTTTTTCTACTTTTTCACATGCTTCAATTGCATTGTCCAATAAATTTCCAAACAAAATATTTATATCAGCATCTTCCACATGTTGATCTAAATCATAATTTATAATATAGTTTGTTTTAATTCCTTTAGAATTTGCTTCAGATAATTTATTGTTTACAATAGCATTAAACATATCATTCTTAGTAAAGACAAATTTTTTTGTATTATTTATATCTTTTATTATACTATTTGCATAATCTATAGCTTTATTATAATTTTTGTCTAGGATAAATGAATTAATACTAATAATTTGATTTTTCATATCATGTTTCATGGTCTGAACTTCCTTATACAGTTCTTTAATTTCTGTGCTATGCTTATTTTGAAGTATGTTATTATATTTCAAAAGCTTATTTTCTGTTATTATTTCATATTCTATTACCAATTTCATAAAAAGGAAATAAAATATTATATTTATAAGCATTAACCCTATTATGGATAAAAACAAATATATTGTAATCCTATTATCATTATTTAAAACTGCTGATTCTGTTATAGTTACCATAATGAATATTGTAAGTATAGGAATTATAGTCATTAATACCCATACAGATAGAGGTGTTTTTTCAATTTTATAAATTTTCAATTTGAGAATTATTCTAGTTACGTAAAACAATATTAATTTGGAAGTTATCAAACAAACAAATCTATAAGTCCCAAAAGTTGTAATCATATCGTCAACACTGACATTGAAAATTATACTAAAAATGAATAAAGAAAAACTATTAATTAAAATCAATATGACATTAAATATAATAGAGCTAAATAGCTTAACTAGAAAATTTCCCCTGAGTGCTATTATGCTGTATAAAACCATTATTAATAAAGCTATATAACTAGGAACTTCTATAAATGTTTGAATATAATTAGCTATAGTAACATTTGCAAATAACACAAATACTGCAGATATTATCAAAAATTTTTTTTTACTTCCTGCGTACTTGTAACCATTAAACTTTGAAATGAATTCAATCATTAGGTATGACTCAAATAAACTTATTAAAAGTTCAAATATAATTTGTGTATTATTCATAACTCACCTAAGTGCTTCTATAAGTTTTTGTTGTACAAAATGAATGCGTGATCTGCTTATAGGAATTTTTTGATTATTTTTTATTATTACATCATTATTGTTTATACGTTGTATATACCTTTCATTTACTAAATAACCCAAATGTGTTCTTATAAATCCATAGTCTTTCAGCTCATATTCTTTTTGATTGATACTATCTTTATATTTATATTGCTTATTATTGACCGTATTTATTGTTATATAATTTCTGTTGCTTTCTATATACACACCACTAGGAGATACCTCCGTGTAACTATTCATACTATTTATAATATCTATGGCTAACTGTGAAGGATTGCCTTCTATATCTATGCAATTATCGATGTCAATTCCACATAAATTGCCATACAACATAATTCCTAAGCCGTCAAATATTCCACTTTTAAGAGCATCTCTGGCAGTAAAAAAGTCTGACCATGTACTAGAATCGTTTGTTTTAGCAGTTCCGGTATACTCAGGTTTGTAACATCCTTTACTATTTTCCGATGATTTCCATCCTTCAACTTTTAAATGTGTTACTTTAGGATTATATGGAACCTTTGCTGGTTTCGGCTCGTCTGGTCTTTCTTCATATCTCCATGTATTCCATTGCTTCAATTTTATTAAAGACTCTGGAGCATTAATATCTTCCATATCTCACCTACTTTAGTGTTTAATAATTTTAATAGAGTAGATTGATATATTAATTAAAATATATTATAATTACTATATACTTATTAAGTGCAGCTTTTACTTTGGTCGTTAAGCTGCTTTTTTTATATAAAATATCAATATATTCTCTATTTTTTAATTGCAAACCTTCTTGCATCTTCCATTGTCATTTCATCTTTTGCCCAATTCAAGCCATTTCGGAAAGCTTTGATTTGAAGGTCAGTAACACCTATATCACAATCTTTTACAAACTTAATTGCATACTCTATATAACCTTGCATTGTTAAGTTAAAGTTATCTGCATTTACAGTGTTTGCATTATAGTAATCTTCCATAACTTGTCCTTTCCTAAAAAACTATCTTAATAAATTACTCTTTTTTCTATTGCAGCCTTATTTAACCATTCTTCAAACAGAGGCACATTTATTTTTGTGACATTTTTAATTTTTACCACTGGAATATCTGATTGGCTTCTAATCATTGCATACAACACATCTCTCCCAATTCCAAATCGTTTAGATGCAGCAACAACTGATATTAAGTATTTATTCTCCATAATTTCACCTCTTTATTTATTGTTATTAAAAAATAGCTCTAAAACATCCTCATTCAGAACTGTAGCCATTTTAACCATCAAACTTCTTCTTGGCTCACTTTTACCCATTTCAATAGAATTTAATAATTGTCTAGATATACCTAGTTGTCTAGCAAAATCTCCTTGTTTTATACCTCTTTCGATTCTTTTTGCCTTTAATGTATACCTCATTCCTTCACCTCCAATTTAATAGTTTTAGTCGCCGCGTATAATTTAGTTATATTTTATACGTATAACTTCATACTATTATATAATACATTTGACATAATGCAAGTATTTTTTTATATTTTTTTAACTTTTTTAAAATTTTATTTTACATTTGATTAATTTAGTGTATAATTAATATAGTTAAAATACGAACTTTTTAGATTCAATTATATAAATTAAACTTATCCTTAGTTTAATCTAGTGTATAATTACTGTAGTCAAAATACGAACTTGTTGAATCAAATATATAAATTAAATTTAGATTATTGCATTTTAATTAATGAAAGAAGGAGGAAGAGCATGAATGAATTAGGCAAGAAAATTAGGAGTCTTAGGAATCAACTTGGATTAACACAGGAACAATTAGCAAACAAAGCTGGAATAGCAACAATAACTTTATGGAATTATGAAAATGGTAAAAGAGTACCGTCCTTTGATATATTAGAAAAACTTGCAGTAGCTTTAGAAACTACACCTTCGTACTTAAGTCCATGGGACAAAAGCTACTCGAGTTCTACAAAAGCACATGGTAGTAGTAGAAATATAAGATCATCTAAAAATCCATCCGAAGATTTTAATTATACATACGATAATATGGAGGTTATGGATATATCCGATGAAGATAAGCTATTAATTAAATCTTATAATTCTTTTATTGCTTTTATGAAATCTACGTTTCCAGAATTTAAAATAGATAAATATTCCTATGAAACCAAAGAAATTTATGAAAGGGTAAAAGAATTTACCGAACTTAAATTAATCGAAATATTTGATTTAAATAAGAAAGGTGATTAAATGGCTAACAGACCAAAGACAAATTTAAATATAAATGGTTATGATTATTTTAGAACAAGGGCCTTCATCGGTTATAGCAGTAATGGAAAGTTAATATATAAAAGCTTTTACGGAACATCAAAGTCTGATGCTGAGAATCAAAAAAAAACATACCTTAATGCGTTAGAAAGTGGCATCAATCCTGACTTAGCATCACATTCATTAAGTCAAGCTATGTTTACCTGGTTATGGGATATTGAAAAGTATTCTGGAATTAAATCCTCCAGCTTTGAGAGGTATGAAAGCATATACAGAAATTATATAAAGGAATCAAAATTGGGGTTAATAATTGTTTCAGAAATTAAAAAATTGCCTGTACAAAAATATTACAATTCATTATTGGATATAGGAAAAAGTGAATCTCAGATAAAAAATCTTCATAAGTTACTTAATAAATTTTTTAGGTATGCTGAAACAGAAGGCTATGTAATAAAGAATCCTCTTGTCGGATTAAAGTTACCTAAAGGTCATGAAGAAGATCTTGAAGAAGATAATGATAGGGTTATTGAGACCTTTACCAATGATGAAATTAACAAAATTCTAGAAAGTATCGGAAACGAAAAACTTCGCTATATTATTATTTTTGCTTTGCTTACCGGGTGCAGACAAGGCGAAATATTAGCACTTCATAAATCTGATATTAAAGGTGATATTGTCAAAATAAATAAGTCCGTACGAAATGTCAAAATATTTGATGATGAGGAAAAATATGAGCATGAGCTGAAGGTAACTAAACCTAAGACAAAAAGTTCGAATAGAGAGATACCTATTACAGCAATGTTACAAGCAGAACTTAAGAAATTAGATAAGCTTGTGTTGGAAGAAAAACTGAAGCTAGGTCCTGCGTATGAATCTAATAATTTATTATTTCCATCATTAACTGGCACACATATGGATGCTAAAAATTTAAGAAGATCTTGGGAACGTGCTTTAGATAATGCCGGAGTACCTAGAAAAAAATTCCATGCACTGAGGCATACCTATGCGACAAGATTATTTGAAAATGGCACTTCTATCTTAACTGTTGCTCGATTGCTTGGCCATAGTTCAACCAGGACTACTGAAATATATACTCATGTATTAGAGGACATTAAAGCAAAAGAAGTTGAATGCCTTGATGCAATATTTAAATAAATTTAACCATTATTTAGCCACATAGATTGAAATATTGCTAGTAAAATTCAGAAAATATTAGTACAATTATTATTGAAATTTCAACAGTATCAGATCAATTCGGTAAACATTAGAATTGAATTTATCAACTCTGTTCGTCGGGGGTTCGAATCCCTCATGGCTCACTAATTGCAGTGGTTGCAAGGATTGAACACAGGTTGAAAAATTTGAGTTCGCCAAAAGTTCGCCACCATAAAAAATTATAAAAAAAGTACTTACTAAATTTACTGTAAGTACTTTTTTAATTATTTTTCTAAGTATGCTTTTTTTAACCAACGAACTTCCGGTTCAATTTTAGTCTTACTTTGTCTTACTTAGTTTTACTAAATGCGTTGATATTTCAATATATACCTTACTTGGTTTTACTACGCATGTCTATAATAAATATAACTGTACAAGATAAAAATAAGATAAATGAGATAATCTTTTATAAATCAAATAGTTAAAAACACTCCCACAAATGCTGCATCACATCTAATCATAATGTCTAAGATGTAGCTAATAATTTAAATAAAGGGTGGGTAGCTTTACTTCCCAAAATAATAGGATGTTATATGTAGTTAACACTTCTTTGTAACTTCAAGGCTTTCAAGCTATAAGCTTTATATTAAATAACTACATTTTAGCTTCTTTTATAATAAAAAACGTCCCGAAAATGTCCTAACTTTATACCAGTTTCTCATTGCTATGAGTTAAAATTATTATTCAAATCTTACCTTTATTTCGTATGCATTAAATATTTTTTAATTTAAAGCTTTATTTACCCTTTCAAATGCATTCGAAAATTTGGTTAATGTATCTTCAGATAAAGAATCTATCAATTGCAGATTTTTAGAAAGATAATTTGCAGGACGATAATGATTAAAACGTTTCTTATCAATAATTTTATTAATTTGCTGTATTATTGATAGCTCTTGAGACAATTCATTCACATGAATATCACCATATTCATCAAATTCATTATTAAATAAGTTTATATATTCATCGAATGTAAACATATCTTCTATCTCTGATGGATTTATATTAGGAGTAAATTCATCAAAAAAGATTACATTACTATCTTTAATTATTTTATCATATATTAAATCTGTTATTCTTGTTTTACCCTTTTGATCTACGAAAGTGTCCACTAAACATGCAATCTTTAATTTGTTGCCCCTTAACAATGAAATAAAAGTGGCTACTTTATCTAGTCCTCCAACAGGTACAATTGTAATATCTTCATTTAAATGTGGTCTTCCTAAAGAACGAAGCTTATCCGAAATTAAAGTTATGTAAATTAAATCAGCTACTCCCTCTACTAAAAGATTTTTTGTAGAAATATATAAGTTTTGAGCTAAATCATAACCTAATGCTGCTTGTAATGGAAATAATGTAGCTTTGTCTTTTTCTTCAAGAGCATCTGATATAATACTACCAATTTTAGCATCATTTGAATCATACACAGTTCTTACTTCATGCAATTTTGTAGAGCCAATCATAAAAGGAGAATGCGTAGTATAAATCACTTGATATGTTGGAGAAAGTTTCTCTTCTATGTACCTTAACAAATCGTTTTGGGCTTCTGCATGTAAATTAAGTCCTGGTTCATCAAGTAAAATGATCACATTATCATGACTTGCAATTTTACTAAACCAAACTAAAAAAGAAAAAAACCACACAAATCCCTTACTCCTATTTTTTAGAGGAAGTGTTACTCTATGTTTTGTATTTCTAATACGTATATTTAACAATTTATCACTTGGTACAGATTGTATTTCAAATTGAATTTCTAAATTGTTATTAGTTGACCAATATTCTAAAAATTGATCAGTTATACTATTTGAAGTAGCTTCTAATTCGGAAATAAAAGCTTCATGATTACTATCACTTATGAGCTTGGATATGTCAATACCTGCTAAAGAAAACAATGCTGAAGTAATATCATATTGTTCTTGAGTAAAAGAAGAATCGATAGATTGATTCTTAAATTTTGTAAGACTTATTTGCGGAGGTAAAGTATAATATTCATCAAAATACCAAAATTCCGGTATATTAGGTGAAATATATTGACGTCCAATATAACCTTCAACAATATTCCAATCTGGGAATGATTTATCTATATAATTTCTTTTTAGGTTTTCACCTATCGCTTTTAATTCTGCATCTGCTATAAGAGTTTCATATAACTTTTGAATATCATTTATTTTTTTTAGATCAACTTCCTTTTCAGAAGGAATAGTATACTTTGATAAAAAAAACTGAACAAATTCTCTTATGCTTACCCTTAAATCATTATAAGTCAGAGTGCCATTGTAATTTTTGCTTATAGTTATAGATGTTTGAAAAAAAGTTTTATCACCAACATCTTCTTTAATTTTTTGAATTAACTCTCCACTCAATTCAAAAACACATGTAATTACTGGATAGTCATTATTTGGATTCTTTTGCTCATACAATTTTAGTTCATTTCTTGGATAATCATGAGTTTTGTCAAATATAAATCTTTTATCGTTATTATCAAAGTACTTAAATTTAGCTAAAGCTTCTAAAAATGCTGTTTTACCTGATTCGTTTTTACCTACAAATCGCGTTACACCATTTTCAATATCAACCTTTTGTTCAGTTAAAAAGCTTTTGTATTTGTTAATTGTAACATGTTTAAGTTTCATCATTTGAAATACCCCTTCCAATAATGTATTTAGAAAAACTGCTATGCCTCTTATTAAAGCATAATATGAAAATATTAGCTAATAATCGACATATTATACATTTATTATAACAAAGAAATCGAAAAAGTAAATGTTTTCAATAATATTAAGGTTTCATTATTTCAACACTATCTTGATTTCTATCCTTCTGCTTAAGGAGGTTTTTTTATGGCTAAATTCAAACCTAGTAAAAAAATTAAATTTAAATGTTTATCATGCGGTAAATTTGAAGAAATTCCCCGCGATGTTATTGAATACTTTGATGAGATGGATGGCAGTGACCCACCTGTCCCTCCCCGTTTCAATTGTGAAAAATGTGGTGGTTTAATGCAACCTGTCTATTACAAAAGTGTCTATGGGTTTATTTACAAGTTAGATTGATATTTTACTAAATTACTATCGCTTTAAGTCTTTTTAACCAAAGGCTTATTTGTGCCTTTTCTTCTTTTGTGATATTTAGTAATTTCTTATTAAATAAAAAAAGAGCGTTTCCGCTCGCAAAGTTATTATATTAATCTAGCTTTATAAAATAAAGATATAAGACTAATTAACATTGAAATAATAGTACCTACTGTCAAAATATAATATTGATTTAAATAAGTCCATACCAGAAAATCTATTGATATAAAAATGATTAAAATAAAATTCACGTAGAATAAAACCGGATATAAATTTATAAGTTTTTCTATTGGCTTACAATGCATGCCTACATCACACACTTCGCTTGTTACGTCTTTTTCGCAATTATCACATATTAGAGCTATTTGGTCAGTACACTTTCTACACTTCACCCGTATATCTGAAGATGTCATCTTAGCAACAAAATATATGAGTATAAATATTGAATTAAACATTATAAACCCAATAAGACATATAATAAAAGTTAATCTTAATATAGAAATATCAAAGTATTTTTCTGAATCAGAAACAAAACTTAATCCACTAAAGAAAACCATTACTATCCCAGCAAAGATACCTAAAACGCTTATGTGATTGTTGTTAATAGAAGATAATTGTTCTTCTTTCCGCTGAATTTGCTTACTTAATTCGTTTATTGTATTTTCATAACCACTTAAAACATCTTTATACGATTCTAAATCGTTTTTAAAAAAATCAGTTTTTTCATTGATTTGTCTTATGGAGCTTATTCTGACCATTTCAGTTGAAACAAAATCATAAAATTCTTTAAATTTTAACCCTGCTTCATAGTTATCAATAATCTCTTTTGCAGAAATACCATCTAAGAACATTTGTAGAAAATCAAGCGATTCACCTTGCAACTCTGTTAAAGTAAGCAGAATGTTTGAATGATTGTAATCCTTCTCACTTATGAAGAAATTTTTTATTTTTTCCTCTGCTTCTTTTTGTCCTATTTCATAGTTGGATATTTTGCTTATTAATGAGTTTAAATCTTGTTCTTCGTTTTCACTCAACACATTCTCCATGTTCTAAAAACCACTCTTCTATACTTTTTTTTGATATCTTATCTTCAAATACGTATGCTTCCTTCCATGGCCTTTCTCTATGAGTCATATCGACAAGCTCCCAAGGACTTTTTTCTCGGAGTCGCTCAATTATCCTATTTATTAAACTAAGTTCGCTTGAAGTATAAAAATGAGGAACATTGTTTTTTATATTAACGTTAATTTTAGATGCAACATAATTATTGTATTCAAAATAAACCTCCTCAACAACTGGACCATGCCTCCATGCTGTTATTTCATCATGAAAAGCAGGCTTTTTAAAATGTCTATAAAAACCGCCTTGAATATAATATAATATTTTTTGTAATTGCAAGTTGCTAATAGGTTTGTGGTCGGCGGTACATTTAGATATTATATATTTTGATAATTCTAAAGCACTTCTCATTAATCTATGCCTCCCTTATAATTAATTTTGTATAATTATATTATAAACAACGCTTTATAAAATATCAAGAAATATTTGCCAAGAACAAACAAAAGTTCGAAAAATAAAATACTACATTAGACCATTACATTTTCATTTTGTTCACTAATTTATGATGAGCTACCACAAAGTCAGATTTTAGAATTTGATTCCGAAACAAAAGAGATATAAAAAGTGAAGCTAGATAAATTTGGAAAATATTCCTAATAATTATCTTAAGTGGCAAAAGAGCTGTCATTTCGCTGGTCTTTTTAATTAAATATATGCAGAAAAAATCTGCATTTTGCGACAAACATATAAGAAGGAAATCAGTCATTGTACTTTTCACTAATTATTGATATAATTTTCATAATGTAAACTTTACATTCTTCGGTGCTTAAATAACTGATTTTTTATTTATTTTAATGTTCTTTAAATATTCAATACAAAACTAGCAAAGATTAGTTGTTGATTTACTCTTTACCAGTGATCCAAAAGTAGATGAAGACAAAAATAGAACAAATCATCTTGAAGTATGTAAGGGTATATTTTTACTTTGAGAGACAGATATTTTTGTTCTTGATAAAGATGAAGCCTTTTCACATTAAACTTCTAAAAGTACCGTAGTAATTTAGTTGAACGAAAGTACCAATGAGCTATTTGATTGTTCTTGGAATATTAAAGAGTAAAAAATCATGGATATTAGCTTAAGTTACAACCGATTATTGAAGTTCTTGATTAATCTTGGCATGACTAAGCAAGATTTTCGAAAAGTCACAGAAGTTAGCTCCGCCTCAATTGCTAAATTAGGCAAGGGGCAGAATGTTAATAAAATGTATTAATTAGAATTTGCAATGCTCTAGATTGTGACTTGAACGATATCGTTGAAACTGTGCGTAGGTAATATTGCAGTACAAAAATATTATTAAGCATGATTTAAAGAATTAAGTGGTGTATACGTCAGCTTCTATTACCAAGTTAAGAAAAAGTAAAAACATCACTACCGATGTCCTTCTTAAAATTTGTGAGGCCCTAGATTGCCGCTTGGAAGATATTTTAGAAACTATAGATGATTAAAGGAGGAAATTACAGTGCCCAATCAAACAGAGCATTTCTTTCACAAGAATGATTTGATACGAATATTTGATGCTTGTTTAAATAAAACATTAGGTGAAGTAGACATAAACCACGTCTTTAATAGAACAATTAACAACTCAAAAATCACAGGAATTGCTGGAGATGTGGTAGAACAGTCAATATTAGGGTATCCTGCCGATACAAGACAAGAACCCGACCTAAATATTGATGGGGTAAAAACAGAATTAAAGACAACAGGTATAAGATATTCTAAAAAAGAAAGAAACAACTACGAAGCAAAAGAACCCATGTCTATAACAGCAGTATCACCAGATACAATTGTTACAGAGATTTTTGAGAACTCCAATTTCTGGCACAAACTGAATCATCTTCTATTTGTATACTATCTATATGCTTCTGATAAAACAGTTACAGCTGCAGGATATGCTGACTTTTTTATAAAGGGATATCAATTCTATGAATTTAGTGAAAATGATAAGGCCATTTTAGAAAACGATTGGACCATTGTTCGTGATTTTATAATGGAATTACAAACCAACTACACCGATTATAAAAGCCAGTACCCTCGCTTGTCTTCAGAACTCAGAGATAAATTGTTTTTTATTGATACTGCTCCAAAATGGCCGAATCGACCACGTTTCCGCCTAAAGCGAGTCGTAATAACAAACATTGTACAGGAACACTTTGGTAACGATTTGGAGCAGCTTCCAGGTAGATATACAAGCTATTCTGATATAGACACTAGATGTCATAATCTTTCACAACTGTACGCTGGTCAGACTGTACAGCAGTTGGTGACTCATTTCTCAATAAAAGGGAATATTGTAAATAAGTCTATCATTGAAAGAATAATTGTAAGAATGTTCGATGGGCAAGCAAAAAAAATGCAGAAAATTGATTTGTTTAACAAGATAGGACTATTGGGAAAATCTGTTGTTGTAACCAAAAAGGGACTACGAACAGAAGACATGAAACTTTTCTGTATCGACTTTGAAGAACTGACCAACCCAGACATAAATTTTGAAGATTCATCGTTCAGAGATTATTTTGCTTATAATCAGATGCTTTGCATTATCTTCAATGAGCCAAGCACTAAGGCACCTTTAAAAGATAATAAATTACTTGGATTTAAAAGATTAACTTTTGATGATGATTTTATTGAAACACAAGTAAAGCCAGTGTGGAATGAAATACGAAGATTAATTCTCAGCCACGAACTTGTAGACGTTATAAAAATTAACAAAAAAACAGGACAGCCTGAGATAAACAAAGGTACAGGCACCATACAATCTGCGCCGAATTTCCCTAAATCATCCAAGGGTTTTATATTTGTGCGTGGTAGTGGTTCTGACTCCACAAACAAACCGGAAGAAGTTAATGGTATCAAAATGTACAAACAGTATATTTGGGTAAACGGTGCCTACATAGCACATAGATTATCAGAAATAAATTTCTTGTAATCTTGATAAAATACTTGTTGATCTTTTGAACAGTATTTGCTATAATAGATCAGGTTGAAGGGAGTTTAGAAATGGATAAAACAATTTGTGAATTATTCGCCGGAGTTGGCGGTTTTAGATTAGGGTTTGAGAGATTAAATACAGAATGGAGGACAGTTTGGTTTAACCAATGGGAACCAAAAGCAGCTACACAATGGGCACATAAATGCTATGTTCAACACTTTGGCGAATCTGTAGACATTAATGGAAACATTACCACTGGTATTGATATTGCTAAAGTAGACAAAAACACCATACCAAATCACAATCTTCTTGTTGGAGGCTTTCCTTGCCAGGACTATTCAGTTGCACACGGATTATCTACCGAAAAAGGTATTCAGGGAAAAAAGGGTGTTCTCTGGTGGCAAATATATGAGACAATCGCTACAAAGCATCCAGCTTTTTGCTTATTAGAAAATGTTGACAGATTGCTGAAATCTCCATCCAAGCAGCGAGGTCGTGATTTTGGGATAATGTTAACCTGTTTAGATAAATTAGGATATTCAGTGGAGTGGCGTGTAGTAAATGCCGCCATATATGGTGCGGCACAACGTAGAAGAAGGGTTTTTATTTTTGCATATCGCAATGATACTGTTTTCTATCGAAACCAAAATAATCTTACTGTAACTGATATAATATCAACAGAAGGGTTCTTTGCAAGAACGTTCCCTATTAACCCCGTTACTGAAGTCAAAACAACTCCCGTTGCCACAGATGCCTTTACCGCAACAGATGGGTTTAAATTTGATTTTTGTAATGCAGGGTTTATGACAAATAGTACAATTAACACAGCTACCATTACTGAAATTGAGGAAATTCCCATTACTCTTGGCGAAATATTAGAAAGCGATGTCGATGAAAAATTCTATATCTCGGATGAGCGTATGGAAAAATGGGTATATCTTAAAGGTTCAAAAAAGATACCTCGTGTTGCCCTCAACGGTCACGAATATATCTATTCAGAGGGTCCAGTTGCATTTCCTGATGCATGGGATAAACCTGGAAGAACAATGTTAACCAGCGAGTCTACTCTTAACAGGAGCACCCATGTAGTCAAAGACCCTGGAACACATCGTTTAAGATTAATAACACCTGTAGAAGCTGAACGCTTACAGGGCTTCGATGATAACTGGACTAATTCTGGGATGACACAGAGAATGCGCTACTTCTGTATGGGTAACGCTTTAGTTGTTCCAATGATTACTCGTATGGGAAACACTCTTGATGAAATAATTACAGATGAACCATAACAAGCTTCTTGAAAATAATAGTATAACAAGGTTGCAGAAATTACTGGGATAATCAAGTCTACTTTAATCAGGGAATCTAGGTATAGAAAGTCAGCAACCTTTAATCATTAAAATGTTTAATAAAGTAAAGGAAAAGTGATAAAATTCCTTTACTTTTTTTCTGTTCCTTTTAAGAAAAGTGCGCAAAATTTAACAATTTACTGATCTATAACTTAAAAGTACTGATACCTTAATTGCTTATAATAAATATTAATAAAATTTGAGTATCATATCTTATAGTCATATTATTCAAGTATAATGGTCTAAGAAACGTTTGTTAATGGGACATAAAACATATTTTATTTACCACCATTTTGTGGTATAATGATATTAGAAAAATATCGAAAATCCAAGCTGAATTTTTAGAGATTTCCAGGGATATCCATGTTTAGAGCGTTCAGATTGCTGTCGGGCATTGTCTGAACGTTTTTCCTTTTTCTTGATTTCTTATAGAAATCTAAAAGATATTTGCATGAAGTATTTAGAATATTTAAGTATAAATGAGCCAAGGAGACTACATATGGTGGCTTAGTCTAACTTCACTTTTGTAAAAAATAAATACAAAAAAGAAAGTAGCTTATTTACTACTTTCATATTCTTTGACACGTCTATAAAATGTACTTTTCTTCATATCTAACATTTCAATTGCTCTAACTGCAGTTAATTTTCTATTTTTCCAATCATCATAAACATTTTTAAAGTTTTCATTGACTATCTTTTTCCTACCTTTATACAATCCTTTACCTTTTGCTATTGCAATACCTTCTGCTTGACGTATTTTTATTTTAATGCGCTCTTGTTCCGCAATGTAGGTTAGCAATTCAAATACTATATTTGCTATTAGTTTCTTTTCAAGATCTGATTTGTTTTTTGTATTTAATATTGGTGTGTCTAATACAACAATATCAATTCCGTTAGATTGGATTTCCTGCCATTCATTTTTTATCATATCCATATTTCTTCCTAAACGATCTAATTCTTTAATGACTAGGGTGTCTCCATCTCTGAGCAAACTATTTTTCAATGTCAGATATCCGGTTCTATTAAAGTCTTTACCACTAACCTTATCCTCAATGATATCTCTTTCATCAACTCCATATTCTAATAATGCTTGTTTTTGTCTATCAGTATTTTGTTCTTTACTACTAACTCTTATGTAACCAAATATTTTATTTGACATCATTTCTTCCCCTTTACGTATTTTATATTAAAATGATAACATTTATGTTCCACTAGAATCAAGAGGGGTCATGATACGTTTCATAATTGCTTTTAATAGTTATATGGGACGGTTTAATTGCAATTTATAATGTGCCATTGAGGTATATCTAAATGGCACATAATTTTCATGCCCTATTATTATATCATATGTTGAAATTGTAATATATCAATGAACATTATTACACCAATTACATTAAACTTTTCTACAAGTTTTAGAAATTATGAATAAGGAAATCACACTGTGACAGAAGCTTTAATTTAGTTTGAAAACTTTTACCGATGGATATGAGCACGGACAAGGGTTATAATGATTTGCGAAGGCAGGAAAGTATAAGGTCGGAACGGTATGCACATTCTACAGCTTTTCCATTTTTCCTTGATATTCTTATTGTTATTTTATATAATGTTAAAGATGATGCAACAATTATAATTTTCCATACAGAAATTCTTACAATTTTTATCAAGTTGCCATTGAAACACTCTTTTAAACATTTTTATAACAAACTTTATACACGATTTTAAAACCATAGGAACTTATTTTGGGAGCATAAGTTCAAAGAATCTGCTCATCTTCCCATGGTTAATCGTATACCGAAGTCCCTATGATTTATTATAAAATAAAATTACGCTTAGGCAATAATTTTCATTATATTTTGTGCCTAGCAAAGCGAAAGGAATGAATATATTTATGATTAAAAGATATGTTGAACAGATTTTTAATATATTCAATTTTGTCGACGGAATAGTGGTTACTGATGAAAATGCAAGAATACAATATTATGTTAATCATAGGCAAGATATAAATAATCTTGACGAAAAAGATATTATAGGAAAACACGTATTAGAAGTATATACCAGCTTAAATGAAGAAACAAGTAGTATAATTAGGGTGTTAAGAACAGGAATTCCAATAGCAAATGAATATCAGATATTTACTAATTACAAGGGTCAGATTGTACATGCTATAAATACTACATTGCCAATTTTTGATAAAGATAAACTTATTGGTGCTGTTGATGTATCAAGCTATGAGCGTCAAGGAATTTCACTTTTATTAAAAGAAAACAGCAAAAATAATAATCAAAATAAATTATACAATCTTGATGACATAAAAAGTGTTTCTCCTAAAATGTTATCCCTTAAAAATAATATTTCTAAAATATCTGATACAGACTCTTCTGTATTAATTTATGGAGAAACAGGAACAGGTAAAGAATTAGTTGCGCAATCAATCTTTACATCAAGCAATAGAAAAAATAAAAGATTCATTTCTCAAAACTGTGCTGCAATACCTTCAACTTTGCTGGAAAGTATTTTATTTGGAACTGTTAAAGGTAGTTTCACAGGATCAATGAGTAAACCCGGATTATTTGAATTGGCAGATGGAGGAGTTTTATTTTTAGATGAAATAAATTCTATGGAGCTAAGCATACAACCTAAAATATTAAAAGCTATTGAAGAAAAAAAGATTACCAGGGTTGGTGGAGAAGCTCCAATAGATATTAATGTAAAGGTAATTTCTGCAATTAATGAAGATCCCATTAAATGTATTAAAGAAAAAAAAATTAGGGAAGATTTATTCTACAGATTAAGTGTTGTCCAATTAAATATCCCCCCATTAAGAGACAGAATGGAAGATATTGATGAATTAATTAAGCATTTCATAAACACATTTAATATTAAAATGAGTAAAAACATTGCAGACATTGATGATGAAGTAGAGAAAATATTTAAAAGTTATAGGTGGCCAGGAAATATAAGAGAGCTGAAAAACGTAATAGAAGGAGCATTCAATCTTGCTTCTTCCAGAATAATTCAAGAAAAAGATCTTCCACAATATATAATAGAACAAAGAAAATCAAATGATATAATATTTGACATTAAAAATAAATATAACTCTCTCCAAGAAATGGTTGAAAAATTTGAAAGATTAATAATTGAAGAAACTTTAAAAAGTACTGAAAATTATTCAGAAACTGCAAAGAAACTAAAACTATCTAAACAGTCTCTTAATTACAAATTGAATAAATATTCTATCAAAAATAAGTAAAAAATTTTTTACAGTAAAGTTTTTTTTACTTCACAATAATTAACAATGGCATTAAACACTTTCCTTAATTTACTATATTTTCAAGTAAAAATTTTTTTACCTGTTATTATTAATTAAAAGCAGCTAATCTGTTGAATTTTAGCTGTTTTTTGATTGGCATGAATTTTGCTCTATATAAATACGTATTAAATTTCTAAATAAAGGAAGGAGCAAAAAAATGATTATAGGAATACCAAAAGAAATTAAAGAAGGAGAATTCAGAGTTTCAATTATACCCTCTAATGTAAAAAAATTAGTGGATGCTGGGCATAAAGTTATCGTTGAAACAAATGCAGGTGCTTTGGGATGCTTTACGAATGAAGAATATAAAGATGCCGGCGCGGATATTGCAGTAAACATGTATGAGGTTTATGAAAAAGCAGAATTAATAGTCAAGGTAAAAGAAATATTACCTGAGGAATTTGGTTTATTGAAAGAAAATCACATAATAATGACTTATATTCATTCTGCTAACAGATTACCCCAAACTAAAGCATTGCTGGAAAAAAAAGTTGTTGCATTTGCTTATGAAGATGTACAAGATGAAAATAATGAATTCCCATTATTGGTACCAATGAGTGAGGTTGCAGGTGATGTTGGATTACTTGTAGGCGTTTATAATTTATTTA
The DNA here is from genome assembly GCA_029256485.1 of Clostridiaceae bacterium. The sequence goes on along the minus strand of JAQSXU010000034.1, from coordinate 6,521 downwards.
ACACTAACGGCGGAAATGGTAAACTTGTTTGTGGAGCACCAGGAGCTGATAATGTCAAAATCGTAATTTTTGGTGCAGGAAATGTTGGACTTCGCGCTGCTAAATTGGGTATAGGCTTAGGTGCTGATGTTACATTAATGGATACTAACATTAAAAGGATGAGAGAAGTTGAAACTTATTTATTGCCTCAAGCAAAAACTTTATTCTCTAATAAGGCAAACGTAATTAAAGCAATCTCTAATGCTGATTTGGTAATTAACGCTGTTAAATGGTTTCCCGGATTAACTATTCTTTCTAGAGATATGTTAAAATACATTAAACCTAATTCATTAATAGTCGACATTGATGCTGAACCAGGTGGTGCTATTGAAACTTCACAATACAGTACTCATGATAATCCAGTTTTTGTCGTTGATGGCATCAGACATATTGGTATACCAAATTTACCAAGTGCTGTATCAAATACCTCATCAACCGTATTATCTAATGCTACAATTCCATATATTTTAGAAATTGCAAATAAAGGATGGTTAAAAGCGGCAAAAGAAAACAAAAATTTAATACATGGATTAGATTTTGTTAAAGGTGATTTAACTTTCAAACCAACTGCCGATGCTTTTAATTTGCCATACGTTAATGTAATTGATGCTTTAGTTAAGTATTAAAATTATTTTAATTGTTTAACAAGCTGATTTTATTTGCAACTGTTGCAGCCTTCAACTTTAAATATGATTATAATAACCCAATTCAAAAGGAGAAAAATTATGGATAAAAAACTACCCAGTCTTAAATCATCTGTAATAATACTATTATTTATGATTTTAGCAATGTCTTCATCAGTGTTTATTTTTAATATTCCTATTCATATTACATTAATAACTGTTACAGCATTTGCCGTATTTGTACTACTTATTAATGGTTATAAGTGGGAAGACATAATGAATCACATTGAAGATGCAGGTAAATTAGCCTTTCCACCATTACTGATACTATATGTTATTGGTGCGTTAATTGGTACATGGATAGCAAGCGGTACTGTTCCAATAATAATTTATTGGGGTTTAAAATTAATTCATCCTTCAGTATTTTTGGTAACTACTTGCCTTGTATGCAGTGTAGTTTCAATAGCAACAGGTAGTTCATGGTCTACAGCTGGCACTGTTGGTGTTGCATTAATGGGTGTTGGAGGTGGTCTTGGAATAAACCCAGCAATGACGGCAGGTGCAATTATTTCAGGAGCTTACTTAGGTGATAAAATGTCTCCTATGTCTGACACAACAAATTTAGCTCCTGCTGTTGCAGAAGGCGATTTATTTGATCATATTAAATCAATGTTTTATACAACTACCCCTGGATTTTTAATAGCTTTGCTTATTTATTTGATTTTAGGATTTAATCATAGTGGCAACGCAAACATTGAATCAATAAACAGTATTTTAGTTGCTATTGAACAAAATTATAATTTAAATATTATAACTTTAATACCTCCTGTTATAGTAATAGTAGCAGCAATAAAAAAGGTTCCATCATTAATTACTTTGGTTATTGCAACTATAGTAGCAGCATTAATAGCTATTTTTATGCAAGGAGAAAGTATTTCTACAATAACCAAAATTATGGATAGTGGTTATGTATCTTCAATAGGTTTACCTGAAATAGATTCATTGTTAAGCCGAGGAGGATTCCAAAGCATGAACTGGACCTGCAGCTTAGCAATGCTTGGTATTGCTTTAGGTACAATATTAGAAAAATCTGGTGTACTTCAAGTTTTATTAAGTAAAATGATAAGGTTTACGAAGACAGTAGGGGGGTTAGTTTGTAGTACGGTAATAAGTGTAATTGCTTTAAATATGGTAACAGCAAGTCAATATACCAGTATAGTAATTGGGGGTAGAATGTTTATAACAGAATTTAAAAAGAAAAACATGCTACCACAAACATTATCAAGAACACTAGAAGATGCTGGTACAATAACATCACCTTTAGTTCCATGGAATACATGTGGGGTATTTATGGCTGGTACTCTTGGAGTAAGCACCTTAGAATATGCGCCATTTGCTGTATTATGCTGGGTTGTTCCTTTAATATCAATTGCTTTTGGCTTTACAAATAAATTTCAATGGAAAACTGGCGAAATTCCAAGTAAAAAGGTGTATGAGCAAATACAAACAAATTTATAATTATAACAATTATAAACATTAATAAGATTTAGACATTAATTAATTAACTCCTTCTTAGTGATGATACATAAATCTATTTTAATACTAAGAAGGAGTCTTTCCATTCTTATATTGAATAACTATTTTTCAGTGTCAATTTGAAAATAAACATAAATCTTGTAAACTTATTTTACTTACAGTAAACAATAAAAGCCTTAATTCGAACCTGGAACTTCCAGTTCCTTTTTTTCTTCCTATCATAAAACGAAACCCAATATTTTCTGTATCTTAATGCTAATATCCTAAACTTTCTCCAACTATTATTACCTTAATTCGTCCTTTAAACACTGACCCACTTGTAATTACAAGCTGATTACAGCTATCTTCCGCTACTTTAGAAAGATCATCAAAATTTGAGTAGTCCTTCTTAAATGCTAAACATATCATTTGTGCAGCATAGTTTTTCACCCGAAGTATGGCTGCATCTAAATTTGGCTCTATCTTATTGATTCCTGCTATTACTATGACATTTTTCGGTCCAAAAATAAGTGGGGCTACCCTGTTGCCAATGCCATCTGCATTTACCATTTCACCTGTAGCTGATATAGCATTGGAACTCATTAAAAAGTAATCAGCGCTTAATGCTTGGTGGGCAATTTTCTCCATCGCACTAGCACCTTGTGATTGCGCGTCTTTAGGGTCTAAAAAATTGTATCCATCACTTTTTAATGCAGCACGCAAACCAATTTCATCAAGTGTAACAGAACTTCCGCAGGAAACTAGACTGACTTTAGGAATCATCTCAAGAACTTTTTTAAGAGCATCTTCTTTTGACGCGCAATAAAGTCCTTCCATATTTCTTTTTTTAAACTCCTCAATCAGCTTCTGTGCTAATAAAGCATTATAGCATTCTTTTGTATTAATAGTATTCATAATATATTCCTCCCATATCCTTTTAGAACATTTTAGCAGAAGGACAAAATAATGAATAGTCTTTATCTTCCTTCAAAAGTCTGTTATAATTAAAGTAGGAGAAAGTCATAATGTTATATATGGATACTCATAGCCTTTTTAACAACATCAACAGTTTCATTTCCAATCATGTTTGCTTTTTGGCTGCCAGCAAGTATAATATCCCGGACCTCATTAATATTTTCTTCATAATAAGCTCGTTTTTCTCTAAATGGCTCAAGGAGCTGATTTATCTTTTTTGACAAATCATTTTTACAAGCCACACAACCAATGCTGGCGTTTTTGCACATTTCACAAATATTATCGTATTCATAATGATTAAATGCCTTATGATATTTACTAATTGTACATATATCTGGATTACCCTTATCTTTTACGCTTATCCTATTTTTATCGGTAACTGCTGATTTTATCTTTTTATTTACATCTTCAACAGTATCAGATAAATATATTGCATTGCCAAGGCTTTTACCCATCTTAGAATTTCCATCCAAACCAATGAGTCGAGGCGTATCACTGATTAAGGCTTGTGGCTCCTTAATTATGATTCTGCCATTACCATATAAATCATTAAACCTTCTGACAATTTTTCTTCCCAGTTCTATGTGAGGAATCTGATCTTCGCCAACTGGAACTAAATCAGCATTACAGAAAGTAATATCTGCTGTTTGACTGACAGGATAACCTAAAAAACCATAGCTTAAATCATCGTACCCATATTGCTTTGCCTCGGTCTTTATGGTCGGATTATGACGCAACGAATTTACTGAAACAAGCATTGAATAAAATATTGTTAATTCTGCGATTGAGCTGATTTTAGATTGCAAGAAAATAGTTACCTTATTTGGATCTAATCCTACAGATAAATTGTCGATTGCAACATCATAGATACCTTTATTAATTAACTCTGGTTGTTCAAAATGCGTTGTTAAAGCCTGTATATCTGCTAAAATAATGAAGGTATCATATTCATCTTGTAATTTTACTCTGTTTTGAAGACTTCCTACATAATGTCCCAAGTGTAACTTCCCGGTTGTCCTGTCTCCTGTTAAAATTCTTTTCATATTTAAATCCTCCTATAATTTTATTTAGAATGAACAACAAAACCATCATTCATAAAATTTAATAAACAAAAAACTTCTATCCCAAAGGGACAGAAGTCTATTATCTGTTTTGCCACCCAAATAGCAAGTTTCACATACCATCATATGCTTCCATCATAACGGTTAGGATTTCCGTCAACGCCTACTCTTACACTTTCGGGTTGCCCTCATGAGTCCATTCAACATAAAATGAATGCTATATTCCCACCTCCAATAGCTCTCTGGAATTCAATTTAATATGTTTACTATTCTCATTCAACGGTTTATATTTTATTACATAATATGTCTGGAGAAATTTTTTGTCAAGTCAAAAAAGTCGAAACTATTTGAATAATATAAACTATTACATTATACTAAAATTACCAATTATAACCTTGTTAGTTTTTTTTCTATTAAGCTCTTTCATCAATATTCAACCCTTTTTCTCCTTATTGAATGTTAAAAAAAATAATAATGCAGCATTAAGTAAAGCAATAATCAGCCCAATTAAAGACACAATGACTAATACCTTTCTAAATGTGCTCACTATATTGACACTTAGATCTCCGTTAATATTTGCAAAATGGTTTACTATTTTCCATGTGAAATCATTGTTAGTTAAAAATAAAATTATGCCTGTTAGTATCCTGAATAAATATTTTGTCCCATTACTCATTGAACTTCCCCTTTCAATAAGAATCTTTAAATATTTTCTGCTGATTTACTTATAATTAAATATTTTATGAATTATTCTTTATATATGTTTTAATTGCTTTTGCAATCATAAACATGGTATATATAGCCATTATCTTTAGAAACAAATCTATAAACATTATTCCTAAACCCATATACCCAGCAACTGTAGCTGTAAGATTCATATTTACCTCCCCCACATTCGTTATATAATAAATATTTTTCTTATTTAATGTTATTTTTAATTAAGTTAATTGAAAAAACTATTAGTAATATAAAACCTACCCATGACAATACATTTATCAGTAAATAATAAATTTGATAAACTACAGCCCAATTATTACCATGAAGGCTTTCGAAAATACCAAATCTAGAACTTTCAAGTATAGGATTATTTAATAAAGAAAGTAAAACACTTCCTAATATGCAATAAAGTAATTTTGCATTTTTGCTCATTAATCTTCCCCCTTTTTTAAGAAATTAAATAATTTGCAACAAGTTTTAATCAAGCAGAGATTTATATTCATCTACATCATCAAAATTACCAAAACCTCTATTATGATCTTCCGATGAAATATTCTTCATGGTAATTGGGTTTCCTTCATTTAATTTGTTTATAGATATCTCAAAAGAATTATCACCATTTAATGTTATTTCAACATTTTGTTTATTGCTCTTAATTATATATACGTTTGTATCGATTTTTGTGTAGGTTCCTCGATCAACTTCTCTATTACTAATCCATTCAACAAAACTTTTATCCTTCTCTCGAAATAATATTTGAACAAAGTATCCATTGACTTCATCACTTTGATAAAAACCCCTTAAAGTAGGCTCTATAGATAAAAACCTCCCTATTACCAAAATAATTAATACTGATAGAATAACAAGCGCAATTTTTTTCATTACATCCCCCAAAATTTAATTTAAAAAGTTTAAATATTTTCTTAATAAACACTTTCTATTAACATATAATTTTACTGATGCGAACATCAATTATTGTGAACTGTTTAAATTTATAACTTATAGTTTAGCACAAGTTATTCTATATTATGTTAGACTACACTTTTCTGTAATTTGTTCAATATTTTGAGATTGTTTTTCAGGTAGCAACAAGGCTTGCACTACATGACTATTGAAGTTTTCAGACCTGCTTTCTCAATTTCGTCAATCCATCATGCCGCTCATAAGCATCCTGTTAATTCTAATTGCATCCTCCCTATTATTGCATGGTGCTGCAATTCTTTCAGTTGAACTTCTGCCAGATTCTATTGGCACAATAGTAATCATAGAAAACTTTTTATCCATACATATATCCCACCAAACTTCATTACTGTCAAAGTGTTTTAAGAGAGAATCTGGATGAAAACTCCATCCATTTTCTTCTTCAAAATCAGTTAAATACAAGTTATTAGTATCCCGTAAATAACTGAATAATAATGGTTTTGTGATTTCTATACTTGTATTATCTATAGAAATATTGCCTACAAATGCTTCTGGCCTTAACCAAGTATCCTTGCTTATTTTACCGCTTATTACAACATTAACAGATTCAGCCAATTCAGGATTATCATTATCGAAGTATATTCCTTCATATTCATAGTTAATTTCTGTT